>JBELAG010000391.1:0-5009 GCA_049509055.1 Solirubrobacteraceae bacterium | reverse complement strand
TCTGCGTCGTTGCCTCCAGCAGCAGCTCGCGCGCGTCGGCGAGGGCGTCACGCCCGACGGCCCGATCGGCGAGCGCGGCCGACTGAGCAAGCTCGAAATCAACAGCGAGCGCTTCCCTCATCGGGACCGGGTCCGTCTGGGCATAGACGACGATCCCCTGGTGGTCGGGGATCGTCCGGCACACGTTCGCGTACGCGCGCTCGATCGTCGCGAGCGTCGTCGGGTCGGCCGTCACCGTGTTCGGCACCCGCTCGCACTCGATCAGGCGCACATACGCGCCAGCGGTCGTGACGATCAAGCCATCGCGCTCGACCAGCGAGACCGGCAACAGCTGCGCCAGGGAACCGGTCATGCGCCCACGCCATCGAACGCCGGCTCGAGCTCACCCTCGGGCGGCGGCACTGTGGCAAGGACGAGGCCGTGCCTATCAGGCTCGGTCGGTGGCGCTAGCTGCTTGGGCGCCCGGCGGTAGCGGTAGAGCGCGAGCAGGTAGCGGCCGGGGCCGATCGTCTGGCCCTGCAGCGCGAGCGCGATGCTCGCGAGAAACGCGAGTGCCAGCACGACGACGGTCACGGTCGCGCGCAGCCCAAACGGGGAGATCCGCACCGCCCCGTACAGGATCGCTCCGGCGACCGCGAGCGCGACCCATCCGGGCCAGGTCAGCCCATAGTAGCGCTCGCGGTCGTTTAGCCGCCTGAGCGTCGGGGTCATCGCTTGCCCCGTCCGGGGCGGCTCTCGGTTCGCGGCTGCGGAGGCGGCTGGGCGACGGTGCGGTCCGCCGGTTTGGGTGATGTGGCCGGTTGCGGCGGTCGCTTGTCGGCGGACCGTGGGGTGGGCGCGCCCGGGCGTGTGGCTGGAGGCGCGGCGTCGCGGTGCACCGCCGGCCGCGTTTTTCCGGCACTCGGCTGCGGGCCACTCGCGGCTCGCGCGGCCGACGGAGCCGAGGCGGCGCCGCTGCTCGCGGCCGGCGCCGCGGGTCCGCGTTCTGATCCGACGTCAGCCTGGGCCCGCCCGCCCCGTTGGCGGGTGGGGCCGTTGACGGTGGGTCCCGCAGCCGCTGCCTTGCCGGCTGGGGGTGCGTACCAGCCCGCGGTCCCAGCCTTCGCCATTCGCACGGCGACGGCTCCGGCTCGGGAGCGGCCCACCAGCGCCGAGGCATGCGGACCAGCCGATCGCGCGGCCGCGCGGCCGCCGGCCGCAGCGGTGCCGAGCGCTCCGTGCCGGGCGACATAGCCGACCGCGCGTCCGCCGCGCACGACGGCGGCTGCTCCGCCGCCGGCGGCTGCCAACTCGCCGCCGGCGCCACCGGCTGCCTGCGCGATCCGCGCGCCGAAGCGCCGGAGGGAGGTCGAGGCGGTCGACTGCGGTGTCGGCGTGCGCGCGCTGCCGCCAGACCCGCGGTGGCTGAGCGCGAGCAGCCCGCCCAGCTGCATGCGGAGCAGTCCCATCGCCTCGCGCGCGGCGCGCAGGCAGATCCACAGCGACGCGGCGCCGGCGACCGCGAGCAGCACGCCGCCGAGCAGCGAGCCGACCGAGCTGTTCCCGGCGATCAAGGGCCCGGCCGTGCCGGCATCGCCGACGAGCAGGGCCCCAACTGCGAACAGGGTCGCCCAGACCACCGGCACCGCGAGCAGCAGCGCGACGGCCGACGCCCACGCACGCGCGACGGCTGCGCCGGAGTCGGTCGGGACCAGCCCGATGGTGATCGGCCCGGTGGCATAGAGGAGCGCACCGAGCAGGATCAGCACGACCTTGAGAAAGATCAGCGACAGCAACTCGATCGCGACGAGTGCCATCAGCGCTAGGTCGACGAGCTGCCAGCCGCCCAGCGCGACGCCGTCGACGGCGTAGAGCATCAGCTGATGCAAGCCGGTCACGACCGCGGGCAGGGTGAGCACCATGTGCGTCACGGTGTCCGTTATCGCGGCCGCCTCGGTCCACCAATATGGGTAGGAGACGAGCAGTGCCGCGATCGCGACTACCCGTGCGATCGGGACCGCGACGTGGCCGCGCTCTCCGAGCATCGCGCGCGTTGTGCCGTACACCAGCGTGAGCGGCAGCAGACCAACGCCGATCCAGGTGAACAGGTCGCGCAGCCCGTTGATCCCGGCGAAGCCGTAGATCGTGTGGCCCGTCGGGCTGGTGACGGTGCCGGCGTAGTTCGGGATCGCGACGATCCACTCCATGATCTGAACGCCCTCGTTGGCCCAGGAGCGCGGGATCAGCATCCGCACCAGTGCCCCGATGGTGGTCAGGATGAAGTTGCTGGCCAGCCCGATCGTCCAGCTGAACGCGCCCAGCACCGCGTGGCCGATCGTGCCGAAGATGCTCCCGAGGATTCCTGCCGTGACCAGCGGCAGATGGGAGCCTGTCGCTGCGGCTGCTGGGGCGGCGCCGGCGAGCGACCCGAGCACAGCAAGCGCCGCGGCCGCCGCGATCCTTCTGCTGGGACGCATCGGCCTGTCTCTTGGCCGCGCCGGGTCAGGCGAGGATCGCCGGGATCACGATCAGGATCAGCATGATCCCCCCGATCACGCGGAACAGGTGATCAGGAGCCCGCTGCGAGCCGGCGATCATCAGGCCAGCGATCAGGACCAGCACCAGACCGACGCCGGTCCCGATCAGCCACTCCCAGTTGCTCGTGAGCGTCGAGATCAGCGTCTTGAACGCATCCGCGTCAGCCGGCGCGGTGCCGTTCAGCCCTGCCGCGCGAAGCGCGGCCATCTGAGCACCGGCGCCCGCGAGCGCTACCGCCGCGGCGATGACGAGCGTGGAACGACGGAACCGGTCTGCCATCGGAGCCTCCTCAGTAATAGGGTTTAAGAGCAGACAGTAGCAGATTAACTGGAATATCCGGCAGTCAGAAAAGCTTTAACCAAGACTAACCGCTGTTAAGGTACGCGGGCAGACTGCCCGTCTGCTGTGTGCAGTAGACATCGCGCGATGCCGTCCCGAACCCTCAAGCCGCGAAGGCCCGACGTGTGCGCCGTGAACCGGAAAGCCCTCCGGGCACGTGAGACGGGCTGGTGGGATCAAGCTGGCAAGACCGGTCGGGTGTTCGGAGTGCCACGAGCTCGCGGCGGCCGCCGCCAAGTGCCCGGCAACGCGCCGCCTGACCGCGAAACTGCCGGCGCGAGCACGAGCGGAGGAGGACCACCCGCGAGACGCGCGTCCAGAACGCGCGCCCAGTTCGCGGAGGCGCCCGCGGCTGGCCGACAACCCCGCCGAACTACCTCGGCTTCGACTTCGACGGCCAGTTGCAGGAGATACGGCACGTGGACCGCTACGGGGTCCACGAAGCACGTGGGATGTCCTAATCACACGCGTCTGGGCCGAGCAGGGCCGGGAGCCCTCACCGCACGTTCTTCTACAAGCTGGGCAAGCCCATCATCCGCAAGGACCGGCGGCTCCCACGGCGCCGCGCGCCACTGGAGTCGGCAGGATGTCCTTCAGGTTGAGGCGGAGATAACCCGTGCGCAATCTAGCGGGGTCGCTGAGCGGCCGGGTTATGGTGTGGGGTCAGCGGGAGCCTGGGTCAAGCAGGCTGTTGTCCTTGACAGCGTCGTGCCGGGGGGTGACGAGGGTGGGGACGGAGCGGCTCATGGAGTTGGAGCAGGAGAGGTGCTGGGAAATGTGCGGATGGCCTGAGGCATACGACGAGTTGATTCGTGAGCTGCGCGGCGGTCGTGGCCGACCGGCGCTCGTCGACGGAGCGTCACCGCACGCAGGAGCGACGATCGCTCGGCTTGGTGAGCGCGCCTCCGTGCTCTCACTAGGCGAGGTCACGGCGATGGCCGAGACGCGGCCGGTGGCGGCGGATCTGCTCGCGACTCTCGGTGACGGGCCGACGGTCCTCGTCGACATCGAAGTGCTGTTGACGCCAGCGCTCGGAGTCGAGGTGCTGCCGCAGTTGCGGCTCCTGGCTCAGCGCCGCCCGCTCATCGTCCTCTGGCCAGGCCAAATCGGCACGACAAGGCTGTCGTACAGTCTTCCGGGAAGGGTCGACCATCTCGATGAGCCCGCCCGGGACCTGGTGGTTCTGCGCCCGGTTCGAACTGAGTTTCCTGACGAGACCCCCTATCGGCTGGAGCGCTTCCCGGCATGAAGTACAGCGACGTGGTGCAGATCCCTCCTCCGCTCGAGGAGGTCAAGCAGGTCCGCGACTCGGCGACGCTCGACGCGGCTCGAACCGACGTCGAGACGTACGTGATCTCGGACCGGATGGCCCAGCAGCTCGCTGAGGTGGTGCTGCCCAACCTGCGCTTCGATGCTCCGGGAAGCAACAAGGGGATCTTCATCGTCGGCACCTACGGCACCGGCAAGACGCACCTCATGTCCGTCATCGCAGCAGTCGCTGAGTTCGGCGAACTTCGCGACAGTGTGCGGCACCCAGACCTAGCAGCGAAGCTCGCACCCGCGAGCGGAGTGTTCCAGGTCATCCGCTTCGACATCGGAGCGTCGGCCATGTCCCTGCGAGACATCGTCTGCACCGAGTTGACCAAGGGTCTCGCAGCTCGAGGAGTGGCGTTCGAGTTCCCTCCAATCGACAAGGTCACGAACACCAAGGACTCGTTGGTCGACATGATGGCGGCCTTTGAGGCGGTGTATCCCGACCAAGGGCTCTTGTTCGTCCTCGATGAGATGCTTGACTACCTCCGAGGCCGCAAGGACGCGGAGCTGATCCAGGACCTGGCCTTCCTGCGCGAGGTCGGCGAGACATCCAAGAACACCCGCTTCCGCATGATCGGCGGCCTGCAGGAATCGTTGTTCGATAACCCGCGGTTCTCGGGCGCCGCTGACGCCATCCGACGTGTGAAGGACCGCTTTGACCAGGTTCGGATCGCGCGGGAGGACGTCGCGTTCGTGGTCAGGGAGCGACTGCTTCCCAAGACCACCCTGCAGAAGGAGCGCATCCGCGAGCACTTGTCGGCGTTCGCGACGCTCTACGACGGGATGGCGGAGCGGATGGACGACTTCGTCGACCTCTTCCCTGTCCATCCCGCGTACCT
>JBELAG010000390.1:0-5061 GCA_049509055.1 Solirubrobacteraceae bacterium | reverse complement strand
GCCGAGCCGCCAGACCCTCAACCTGGGATCGAAGTTGAGACTGACCTTGAGATCAGGACTGAGGCTGAGGTCGAGATCGAGCTTGACGCTTCGCGGCCCGAGCCCGAGCCCGAGCCCGTCGTCGCGGACCCGGAGCCCGACCCCGCGTCGCTGCTGCGCAGGGAGCTGGCGCTCGTCCAGTCCGAGCTCGACGCGCGGTCGGCACGCGTGTCGGCCCTCGACGCCGTCCAGCGGGAGCTGCGCGCCGACCTGGCGCAGCTGATCGCGGCGATCGCCGGCCAGCGTGAGGAGTTCGAGCGCCGGCTCGCCGCCGCGGATGAAGAGCGCGCGGAGCTCGAGGGGCGGATCTCCGCCGGGGAGGTGCAGCGCGCCGGGTTGGAGGAGCGCGCCGCGGCCGCCGACGCCGAGCGTCAGCAGCTCGCGCAGCGGATGGCGCAGGATGAGGCCGCGCGCGAGGCGCTCGGGCGCCGGGCCGCCGAGGCGGAGGTCAGCCGTGACGCGGCGTCCGGCGAGGCCGCCGCGCTGCGCGGAGAGCTCGAGCGTGTCGGCACCGAGTTGGTCGTCGTGCGCGACCGGCTGATCGCCCAGGGCGGAAATCTCGGGGAGGCCGAACGCCTGCTTGCGGACGCCCTGTCATTAAGTGCAGGATTTCGCTCAGGAAGTTCGCAAATAGCGACTTTCTGAGACCCTCGTGCTCGCATCGACGGTCGATGCTACGTACCGTCAACGTCAATGAATGAGTTGCCGGGGGCCACCGCAGTCGGGATCGAGTCGGTGGAATGGTTCAGGATGGACGCGAGCACGCTCACCGTGCGCGTCACGGGTCGCTGGCGCCGCCACCAACCGGCGCTCTCCGGCGAGACGGTGCTGGTGCTGGAATCCGACGGTCGCCGCCACCGGTTTGCGGCCGAGCCCGACGCGCAGAACCCGTCCGGCAACGGCGCCGGCATATGGCAGCTGAACTTCCGCGTTCCGGAGTCGCTCGTCACCGAGCTCGACGGCCGGACGTGGCTGCAGTTCGGGACCGTCGTCGTGCCCCTGCCGAGGGCCGTCCCGGTGCCCGCGCCGGTGGGCACCGAGGTCCGGCCCGGTCCGCCCGAGCTCTCGCTGGTGACCGAGCGGGACCCGCCCTTCGACGAGCCGCAGCTCACCGGCATGGCGGTCGAGGTGTCGGCGCTTCAGCACGAGCTGCTCGACACCCGCCGGCGCCGCGAGGAGCTGGCCGAACGGCTGGCCGACCGGGACCGCAGGCGGCGCCTCGCCGAGCAGCGCGCCCACGCCGAGGAGGCGATGCGGCGCGACCTCGCCCGCCGGCTGGCGGCCACCGAGCGCGAGGCCAAGCGCGCCCGCGAGGCGCTGGGCGAGCTCGCCTCCGCCGAGGACCGGATCCGGGATCTCGAGTCCGAGCTCCGCGTCGCCCGTCGCCGCGTCGACGAGGCCGAGCAGACCGCGGCGGCGGCACGTGCCCGCCGGTCCAACCGCGCCGAGGCGACCGCGCCGGTCCAGGCGTCCGCCGCGCCGGCGCCGGCCGCCGCGCCGGCGCCGGCCGCCGCGCCGCCTGCCCCGATGCCGCCCGTCGAATCCGCGACGCCCTCCGAAACCGCGATGCCCTCCGAGATTTCCGGGGCCTCGGAGTCCTCCGAGTCCTCTGAGGCCGAGGTTTCGCGGCTGCGCCTGGAGCGCGAGCTGTCCGCGCGCCGCGCGTCGAGCGCCCCGCGCATCGCGACCGAACCCGCCCGCACACCGGCTCCCACCGTGGCTGGCCCCGAGCCCGGCGCCGATGCGCCGGCGCTTGGCGAGGCGCAGTTGGAGGCCCCGCAGCTCGTCGACGCGCTACGCCACCAGCTCGACGCTCGCGTCGCCGCCGAAGCGACCCTGCGAGCCCGCCTCGTCGACGCCGAGGCCCGGCTCGCCACCCGCGTCCTGCTGGAGCGGCGCACGACCGCGATTCTCGCCGAGCTGCGCGAGGAGCTCGACAGCCTGGGCGAGGCGCTGTCGCATGCCCGGGGACTTCAGGAGGCAGCCGAGCGCCGCGCCGCCGAGCTGCAGGGCAGGCTCGCCGGCCAGATCGACGTCGCCCGAGAGGCCTACGACGCGATCGGCGAGCTGCGCGGCGCGATCCACGACCTCGGACTGATCGGTGACCCGGAATCTCAGGTGGAGGTTGAGGGTGAGCCTGGAGTCACTCAGTCTCGATCCGAGGTCGAGATATCGCTTCGGCGGGCGACGTCGGCGGCGGCGTCGATCGCCGAGCCGGAACCGGCGGCCGCGCCGGTCCGCGCGCCGCTGCTGGAGCCGACCCGGCTCGACGACGCGCGCTCGCGCCTGCGTGAAACCACCGAGCCGCCGGCCGCTCCCGACTCCCTGGCGTCGGCCGAGCCGGAGGCCGCCGAGCCCGACGCCGCGCTGCGCGCGTCGCTGCGCGACGCGCTCGGGCGGCCATCGGTCCAGCGGACGTTCCGCGAGCTGGCGCGGATCGACGCCGACGCCGCCGGGCGGCTGCTGCTGGAGCTCCTGTCGCTGCCGAGGGTCGTGTACCCGGCGCCGGTGGCCTATGACCTCGTGTTCGGTCCCGGCCGGGGGATCGGCTGGGCGTCGGTCCCCGGCGGGATCCCGACGATCAAGGTGCAGAGCGCCCCGCGCCCGCCGTCGGAGGTCGACTTCCAGGTGTTCGGCGAGCCGGCCAAGATCGCTCGGATGCTGGCCGCCGGCCGGCTCCGGCGCCGCGTGGACCCGCGGGTGGCCCGGGTGCGCGGAAAGCGCGAGAAGTTCTCGGCGCTCACCGCCGTGCTCGGCACCCCGCTCGACATCGACGCGCTGATCGCCGCCGGAACGCGGCTCGACGCCGTCGCGACGCTGCGCTTCATCGCCTGCGCGATCGATCCGGTCGCGCCGGCGGGCATGCGGTTCACGCTCGTGCACCGCAGCCCCGAGGGGGCGACGGCGTACATGCTGGTCGGCGATGAGCGGCCGTTCGAGGTCACGACGGTCGCCGCCACCGGCGGCGGGGCGACGATCGTGATCTCGTGCGCCGAGCACGACCTGCTCGCGGTGCTCGCCGGAGGGAAGGTCTCGCCCCTGGCGATCCAGGACGACGGCCAGGCGCTGGCCACGCTGCGCGAGTGGATCAAACGCGCACAGAGCGAGTAAACCGCCCGCGCCGGCCCCGCACCGAGGTCACGGCGTCCGCGGCGATGCCTACTCTTCAGACAGCCGCCAATGCCGCCCGTCTGCGCCCACCTTCACGTCCATTCCGAGTATTCGCTGCTCGATGGCGCGTGCAAGGTCGACGCTCTCGCTGAGCGCGCGGCGGCGTTCGGCCAGCCCGCCCTCGGCCTCACCGACCACGGGGTCATGAACGGCTCGGTCGAGCTGTTCACCGCCTGCCGCAAGCACGGGATCAAGCCGGTCATCGGCTGCGAGGTCTACGTCGTCGAGGACCACGCCCGGCGCGCCCCCGGCCGCCTGGAGCGCTTCCACCTCACGCTGCTGGCGGCGACGCCGGCCGGCTACCGCAACCTCGTCAAGCTGTCGTCGGCGGGATTCCTGGAGGGCTATCAGCGGGGCAAGCCGTCGGTCGACATGGCTCAGCTGGCCGCGCACGGGGACGGGCTGATCGCGCTCAGCGGCTGCCTGCAGTCGCGCTTCTGCCAGTACCTGATTGAGGAGCGCCCGGACGACGCCCGCGCCCACGCGCACGAGCTGATGGCGGCGGTGGGCGCCGACAACGTCTACTTCGAGGTGCAGAAGAACGGGCTGGCGGTCCAGGACCAATGCAACGAGCAGATCATCCGGATCGCGCGGGAGCTGGGCCGGCCGCTGGTCGGGACCGGCGACGTGCACTACCTGCGCCGTGAGGACTATCACCACCACGCCGCGCTGCTGTGCGTGCAGACGAAGTCGACGCTCAGCCAGCCCAAGATCACCTTCGACACCAACGAGTTCTACCTGCGCTCCAGCGAGGAGATGGCGGACGCGTTCTCGGAATGGCCCGAGGCGATCGCCTCGACGCTGGAGATCGCCGAGCGCTGCGACGTCGAGCTCGAGCTCGGCGGCCAGCTGATCCCGAGCTATCCGACGCCCGGCGGTGAGGGCGAGGACGCCTTCCTGCGTGAGCTCGTCCACCAGGGGTTGCGCGCGCGCTACGGCGATCCGATCCCGGCCGCGGCGCGCGAGCGCGCCGAGTACGAGCTCGGCGTGATCGACCGGATGGGCTTCAACGCCTATTTCCTGATCGTCTGGGACTTCGTCAAGTTCGCCAAGGACGCCGGGATCGCGGTCGGACCGGGACGCGGATCGGCGGCCGGCTCGATCGTCGCCTATTGCCTGGCGATCACCGATGTCGACCCCCTGCGCTACGACCTGCTGTTCGAGCGGTTCCTCAACCCCGAGCGGGTGTCGATGCCCGATATCGACATGGACTTCTCGGTGCGCGGCCGTGAGCGCGTGATCCGCTACGTGACCGACAAGTACGGCAAGGACTCGGTCGCGCAGATCATCACCTTCGGCAAGATGTTCCCCCGCGCGGCCACCCGGGACGCGGCGCGCGTGCTCGGCCACGACTACGGCGCCGGCGACCGGCTGGCCAAGCTGATCCCCGACCCGATCATGGGCCGGCCGCCGAGCTTCGCCGAATGCCTGGCGCCCGGCCAGCCGCTGCGCGCGGAGGTCGATCGCGACGGCACCGCCAAGTCGATCATCGACGTCGCGCAGGGGCTGGAGGGGATCGTGCGCAACTCGTCGATCCACGCCGCCGCCGTGGTGATCTCCGACCGGCCGCTGACCGACATCCTGCCGCTGCAGATCGCCGACGCCGGCGCCGACGAGAACGGCGAGCGGGTGTTCCGGACGGTGACCCAGTTCTCGATGAAGCCCGTCGAGCAGCTGGGGCTGCTCAAGATGGACTTCCTGGGCCTGCGCAACCTCGACGTGATCGAGGACGCGCTGGACATCGTCGAGCGGTCGACGGGCGAGCGGCCGGACATGGGCACCCTCCCGCTCGACCATCCGCCCACCTACGAGATGCTCAGCACCGGGGATTCGATCGGGGTGTTCCAGTTC
>JBELAG010000039.1:0-24603 GCA_049509055.1 Solirubrobacteraceae bacterium | reverse complement strand
AGGCCGAGCTCGCGGATCACCGTGCGGTAGCGCTCGAGGTCGGAGCGCTGCAGGTAGTTCAGAAAGCGGCGGCGGCGGCCGACGAGCATCAGCAGGCCGCGGCGCGAATGGTGGTCCTTGCGGTGGGCGCGCAGGTGCTCGGTGAGCTCGTTGATCCGTTCGGTGAGCATCGCGACCTGGACCTCGGTCTTGCCGGTGTCGGTGGTGCTGTCGCCGAACTTCGAGATCAGCTCCAGCTTGCGTTCCTGGGTGAGAGGCATGCGGCCGGAGAGGCTAGCAGAGAGCGGCGGCCGCCATCCGGCGCGCGGTCAGCCGCACCGCGCCCGGGTCTGCTCGACGTCGACGCGCATCTGCTCCACCAGCGCCTCGGTCGTGTCGTAGCGGCGCTCGCCGCGCAACCGGCTGAGGAAGTCCACGCGCAGCTCCCGACCGTAGAGGTCCTCGTCGTAGTCGAGCAGGTAGGCCTCGACGAGCGCCGCCCGGCCGGTCCCGAAGGTCGGGCGCACGCCGACGCTGACCGCGGCGCAGACGCCGTCCGCCCGGGCGGCGTAGACGCCGTGGCCGGGGCAGACGAGGTTCTCGTCGGGGACGATGTTGGCCGTCGGGTAGCCGAGCGTCCGGCCGCGCCGGTCGCCGGTCACGACGACGCCGCGCAGCTGAAACGGCGATCCCAGGAAATGCGCCGCCTGCTCGACCTCCCCGGCCTGGACGAGGGCCCGGATGTGGCTCGAGGAGATCACCTCGCCGTCGACCTCGACCAGCTCCACCACCCGGGTGGTGAACCGCGGGTCGGCGCGCAACATCGCCGGATCGCCGGCGGCGCCGTGCCCGAAGCGGAAGTTCTCGCCGATCGAGACGTGGGTGGCCCCGAGCGTGGCGATCAGCACCTGGTCGATGAACTCCTGCGGGGTCTGCATCGCGAACCGGGCGTCGAACGGGATCACCACCAGCTCGCGCACTCCGAGCCGCGCGATCAGCTCGATCCGCACGTCGAGGCTGGTCAGCAGCTTCGGCGCGGCCTCGGGCCGGATCACCGCCAGCGGGTGCGGCTCGAACGTCAGGACCGTGTCGTTGCCGGCGATCACCTCGCGGTGACCGAGGTGAACGCCGTCGAACTCGCCCACCGCGATCCGGCGGGGGCGTGGCAGAGCGTCGGCGAGCAGCGTCACCTCCATGGCGACAAGCCTAATCGGCGCGCGGTCGACGCATCCTCCCGGGGTCGCAGTGGCTCCGGCGTCCGCGCGCGCCGGGGGCCGCGCGAGCGACCTCGGCGCTCATGTCTCGACCCGCAGAACATGACACATCCGCCACGCCGTCTGAGATTTGTCACGAACCGCGGGCTGGACCGGCTAATCCGCGCCAAATCCCAACCGCCCCCGGGGATTTGTCACCGCGACGGGTGCCGCCGGGTCAGGCCCGGAAGCCGACCACCACCCTGAGCCGCACGCCACCGTCCGGCGCCACCTCGGGCTCGGCCAGCGCGATCAGGCCGTCACCGTCGGTCAGCCGCACCGCGCCGGGACCGGAAGCCGGCACGGGAGCCGGCACGGGAGCCGGCACGGGCTCCGGCACCGAGGCCGGCAGGGGAGCGGGCACCGTCACCCCGTGCGCCGCGCGCTGCGCATCGGCGCCGGCGAGCCGCACCTCGGGCAGGAAATCGAGCGCGGCCGACAGCGACAGCGGGCGCTCGGGGTCGGCGTCGGCGACGTCGAAGCGCCCGATCGCGGTGCGGCGCAGCTGCTCGCAGTAGGCGTCGCCGAGGTCGGCGATCAGGCTGCGCACGTAGGTGCCCGACGAGCACTCGATCACGAACCCGCGCCGATCGCCGTCGCGCCAGCGCTCCTCGAAGCGGTGTACGGCGACCTCGCGCTCGGCGGGGATCACCGGCGTCCCCGCCCGCGCGAGCGCGTAGGCGCGGCGGCCGCCGATCTTGACCGCCGAGTAGGCGGGTGGCCGCTGGCGCAGGCGACCGACCGGGAGCGCGAGGTCGCCGTCAGGCACGCGGCCGGTGGTGACGATCTCGCCCTCGGGGTCCCCGGTGCTCGACGTCGCCCCGAACCGGGCGACGACCTCATAGCGCTTGGGCAGCGCCATCAGGAAGCGCTGAACGCGGGTGGCGCGCCCGACGAGGACGAGCAGCAGGCCGGTCGCGAACGGGTCAAGCGTCCCGGCGTGGCCGACCTTCGTGTGGCGCGGGAGCGTGCGCCGGACGCGTGCCACCACGTCGTGGGAGGTGATCCCCGCCGGCTTGTCGTAGAGCAGCACGCCATCGCCTCCGGCAACCACAGGCCCGCCCGACCCGGGCCCGCCCACCCCGGGCCCGGGGGCCCCGGGCCCGGGGGCCCCGCGACTACCGCTGGGCCGCGAGCTGCTCACGCAGGAACTGCACGAGCTCGTCGTGGGAGAGCTCGGTGGAGAAGCCGGCGGCCTGGCGGTGGCCGCCCCCACCCTGGGCGCGGGCGATCGCCGACACGTCGATGTCGTCGTCGCCGGAGCGCAGCGACACCTTCCGGGTGCCGGCGGCCGCGGTCCCGCCCACCCGGTCGCGCACGAGCGCGGCGATCTTGGTCCCCTCCACGGCGCGGAGATGGTCGATCACGCCCTCGGAGTAGCTCTCCTCGGCCCCGGAGTCGCTGAAGTCCCCGGCGCTGAGCGCGGTGATCGTCAACTCGCCGTCGTCGTAGCGCTCGACGTTGGTCAGCCCGCGCGCCAGCAGCGCGAGCTTGCCGTAGGGCACGCCCTCGTAGACGCGGCGGTAGACCTCGTGCACGTCGACGCCGGCGTCGATCAGGTCGGCGGCCATCAGATGGGCGCGGCGGCCGGTGTTCTCGTACATGAAGCGGCCGGTGTCGGTGATCAGGCCGACGTACAGCGCCTCGGCGATCTCCCGGGTGAGGCGCACACCGAGGTCGTGCATCAGGTCCCAGACGATCTCGGCGGTGCAGGACGCCGCCGGGACGACGAGGTTGACCGTGCCGAAGTGGGTGTTGTCGTGGTGGTGGTCGATGTTGAGGATGTGGACTCCGGGGCGGCGGAAGGCCTCGGCGGGGTTGCGGTCGAGATTGCCGCAGTCCAGCAGCACGATCGTGCGCTCCTCGACGTCGTCGGGCGGCTGTGAGACGAGCCCTTGCAGCATGAAGAACCGGTACTCCTGGGGCAGCGGGAGCTCGCGCGCGTCGATGAACATCCGGCAGTCCTTGCCGATTGCCGTGAGGATCGCCTGCATCGCCACGAGCGATCCGAGCGCGTCGCCGTCGGGGTTCTCGTGCGTGACGACGAGCAGCTTCTCGGCCTGGCGCAACTCCGCGAGAACCTGGTCTCGCGCGGAGCGGTCGCCGTTAGTGGTCATCGGATCCCTCCCTGGCAGTCTGTTCATCGATGAGCCGGGAGATCCGCATCCCGCGGTCCACAGACTCGTCGTATTCGAAGATTAACGCGGGTGTGTGCTTCAACTTGAGCTCGGTGCCGACCCGGCGTTGCAGATATCCGTGGGCCGAGCTCAACCCGTCGATGCTCGCGGCCCGGGTCGCGTCGTCGCCGAGCACGCTCACGAACACGCGGGCATGGCGCAGATCGGGGCTGGTCTTGACTCCGGTCACGGTGATGAACCCTATGCGTGGATCCTTGAGATCCGTCGCGATCGCGCCGGAGAGAACCTCTCTCATGGCCTGGTCGACCCGGCGCATGCGGCCTCCGCGCATCCTACCCCTCGCGTGCCCGGTCGCGCCAGGCGATCATCCGCGGATGTCTCCCACCGAGACGACGAACCGCTCCACGCTCGCGCCGTCCGGACAGCGCGCGAGCACCCACCGCTCGAGCTCGTCGGCGGCCGCCTCCAGGCGGCGCAGCGAGCCGCCGGTGAGCGCCGCGGTCAGGGTGGCGCGCTGCCATAGATCCTGATGCCCGGTCTCGGCGACGGCCGCGCCGAGGCGGCCGTGCAGCTGCGCCTTGATCGAGGACAGCTCCTTGCGCTTGGCCTTCAGGCTCTCGGCCAGCGGGAAGTGCAGCTCGATCACCATCACCGCCACGAATCCGTCGGCCGCCATCGGCCTGAGCGCCGGGCCGGCGCTCAGGCGAGCTCGCGCTCGACCTGGCGGGTGGCGAAGGTCTCCAGCACGTCGCCGTCCTTGACGTCGGCGAAGTCGCGCAGGACGATCCCGCACTCGAAGCCCGCGGCCACCTCGCGCGCATCCTCGTTGAAGCGGCGGAGGCTGGCGATCTCGCCGGTGTAGACGACGACGCCGTCGCGCACCAGGCGGACCTTGGCTCCGCGGGTGATCTTGCCCTCGGTGACGTGGGAGCCGGCGATCGTGCCGACCCGCGAGGCGCGGAAGATCTGCCTGACCTCGGCCGACCCCAGGGCCTCCTCCACCTCTTCGGGGGCGAGCATGCCCTGCATCGCCGAGCGCAACTCGTCGATCGCCCGGTAGATCACCGAGTAGTGGCGGATCTCGACGCCCTCGCGCTCGGCGACGGCGCGGGCGTCGCCCACCGGGCGCACGTTGAAGGACAGGATCACCGCATCGGAGGCGGCGGCGAGCATCACGTCGGATTCGGTCACCGCGCCGACCGCGCGCCGGATCACGTTGACCGACACCTCGTCCTGGGGCAGCTTGGCGATCTCGTCCTCGATCGCCTCCAGCGAGCCGGCGACGTCGGCCTTGAGCACGAGGTTGAGCTCCTGCAGGTCAGAGCCGAAGATGTCCTCCAGCGACACGCGCTTGCCGCGCAGCCGCGCCAGCGACTCGGCCTTCAGACGGGTGGCGCGCTCGCCGGCGAGCTGGCGCGCGCGGCGCTCGTGCTCGACCACGCGCACGTGCTCTCCGGCCTCGGGGACGCCGTCGAAGCCGAGCACCTCGACGGGCTCGCCGGGCAGCGCCTGGCCGATCCGGTTGCCGAGGAAGTCATGCATTGCGCGGACCCGGCCCCAGTGGGCGCCGGCGTGGAGCGCGTCGCCCACCTCGAGCGTGCCGCGGCTGACCAGGATCGTGACCACCGGCCCGCGGCCGGGGTCGAGCTTGGACTCGATCACGGTGCCCGAGGCGGCAGCGTCGGGGTTGGCCTTGAGCTCCTCGACCTCGGCCATCACGATGATCGTGTCGAGCAGGTCCTCCAGCCCCTCCCGGGTCTTGGCCGACACGTTGACGAACTCGATCTCGCCGCCCCACTCGACGGGCTGCAGACCGAGCGCGGTCATCTCGGTGCGCACGCGGTCGGGCTGGGCACCCTCCTTGTCGACCTTGTTGACCGCGACGATCATCGGCACGCCGGCGTCCTTGGCGTGGTCGACGGCCTCCTGGGTCTGCGGCTTGACGCCGTCGTCGGCCGCCACCACGATCACCGCGATGTCGGTCACCTTGGCGCCGCGCGCCCGCATCGCGGTGAACGCCTCATGGCCCGGGGTGTCGAGGAAGGTGACGTTGTGCCCGCCGTGGCTGACCTGGTAGGCGCCGATGTGCTGGGTGATCCCGCCGGCCTCGCCGGCGGCCACCGAGGTGGAGCGGATCGCGTCCAGCAACGACGTCTTGCCGTGGTCGACATGGCCCATGATCGTCACCACCGGCGCGCGCTCGACGAGATCCTCATCGGCGTCGTTGAACACCGGCTCGGCGATCTCCTCGTCCTCGGAGTGGACGATCTCGACCTCCTTGTTGAGCTCGGCGGCCAGCACCTGGATCGAGTCGTCCGACAGCGTCTGGGTGAGCGTCTTCATCTCGCCCAGCGCCATCAGCTTCTTCATCACCTCGGGGACGGGGACGTTGAGGTACTCGGCGACGTCCTTGACGGTCGAGCCGGAGTTGATCTGGATCGCCGTGGGGTCGGCGACCGCGGTCCGGCTGGGGCGCGATTCGGCTTCCTCGTCGTAGACCCCGCGGCGGCGCCGTCCGCGGCGCTGGCGGCGCGGGGGCTGGTTGGACTGCGGGGGCCCGCCGGTGCCCGCCGCGCGACGGGACGCCTGGGAGTCGATCACGACGCGGCGCCGGCCGCCGGCGTTGCCGGGGGCGCGCTCGCCCTGCAGCGAGTCCCGCGTGGGGCGCTTGTGGGAGCCGTCGCCACCCGCGCCGTCGCCGCCGTCGCCGGCCGTCGCGCCGGCAGCCGGAGCATCGGCGAGTGCGGCGTCGGCGGCCGGAGCGGAAGCAGCAGCGACGGGCGCCGGCGTCGCGACGGGAGCGGGTGCGGCGGCGGCAGGGGCAGGGGCAGCCGGCGCGGCCGCGGCGACCGGAGCCGGTGCGGCGGCGGGTGCCCCGGTGGCCTGGCGCTGCGAGCGCGACTTGCGCGCCGGGACCGCGCCCGCAACCGCCGTGGCCGGAGCGGCTACCGTCGCCGGAGCCGGGGTTTCGGCGGCGGCGACGCCGCCGTTGGCGAGCACGCGCGAGGCGACGTCCTCGTCGACCGACGACGAGGACGCCTTGACGTCGACGCCGGCCGCCTTCAGGCGCGCGAGCACCTCCTTCGCCGGAAGGCCGCGTTCCTTGGCTATCTCGTGGACGCGCTTGTTCATCTCGACCTGAGTCTACGTCGCTCGCTGGTGGGCGCCGCCGGAGGCGGGCTCGCCGTCGCCGGCCGGCGGGTCGGGCTCGACCTGATCGGTGCCCTTGCCGGCGAGCGCCTGATGGGCGTCGATCCCGCAATAGCGCGATCCGGGCAGCGCCGCGTTGGGGCAGCGGCGACCGTTGGACAGGATCGCCGCGCAGCGACCCTGGGTCTCCTCCTGCTCGTAGCCGTGCTCGGCCTCCTCGGCGGCGAACTCGGTCTCGGAGCGGATGTCGATCCGCCAACCGGTGAGCCGCGCCGCCAGGCGGGCGTTCTGGCCCTCGCGACCGATCGCCAGCGAGAGCTGGTCGTCGGGCACGATCACCGTCGCCTGCTTGCCGGCGTCGTCGACGAGCACCTCGCGCACGCGGGCGGGCGACAGCGCCTTGGCGACGAACCGGGCGGGCTCGTCGTTGTAGGGGATGATGTCGATCTTCTCGCCGCGCAGCTCGGAGACGACCATCCGCACGCGCGAGCCGCGCGGGCCGACGCACGCGCCGACCGGATCGACGCCGTCGACGTGCGAGACGACCGCGATCTTGGAGCGGTAGCCGGGCTCGCGGGCGACGCCGGTGATCTCGACCAGCCCATCGGCGATCTCGGGGACCTCGAGCTCGAACAGGGACTTGATCAGCTCGGGATCCCGGCGCGAGACGATGATGCTCGGGCCCTTGGTGGAATTGGAGACGTCCTTGATGACGGCCTTGATCCGCTGCGAGTGGTCGTAGCGCTCGCCGTCGACCTGCTCGGACTTGGGCAGCAGCGCCTCGACGCGCTCGCGCAGCTGCACGAGCGTGTAGCGCGAGTCGGATTGCTGGACGATCCCGGTGATCAGCTCGCCCACGCGGTCGCGGTACTCCTCGAACATCATGTCGCGCTCGGCCTCGCGGATGCGCTGCAGGATCACCTGCTTGGCGGTCTGCGCGGCGATCCGGCCGAAGTCGTGCGGCGTGACGTCCTCGATCTCGATCTGATCCTCGTACTCCTTGAGCTTCTCGAGGTCGATCTCGGGCTCGGGCGCCTCGCGCATCTCCCCCGTCTCGGGGTCGACGGTCGGCTGCGCGTCGGTGGTCGCCTCGACGAGCAGCTGCTCCTCGAGCTCGGGCGGGATCTTCAGCTCCCAGACGATGAAGTCGCCGCTGTCGCGATCCATCTCGACCTTGGCGTATGGAGCCGATCCCGGCGTCTTCTTGTAGGCCGACAGCAGCGCGTCCTCGAGCGCCTCCATCAGCTTCTCGTGAGAGATGTTCTTCTCCGCTGCGAGGCCCCGTACGGCCTCGACGATTTCCTTGGACATGAGCTCAGTCTCCGGGTACGAGGTTGGAGCGGGCTATCTGCTCGTAGGGGATCGTGACGATCCCGTCGCCGGCCGCGATCGTGACGTCACGGTCGGAGGCGCCGACGAGTTCGCCGGTCAGCTGCTTGTGGACGGCATCCCGCCCGCCCGCCTCGCGCAGCCGCAGGCGGGCGCGGCGCCCGAGATATCGCGTGTAGTGCTGCGGCTTGGTCAGCGGGCGATCCTGTCCCGGCGAGGAGACCTCGAGCGAAAAGCGCTCGCGGTAGTCGGTGAGATGGCCGGTGACCCGCTCGCAGAGCGCCAGGGTCACGCCGTCGGGATGGTCGATGAACAGGCGCAGCGTCGAACCGGTGACCTCTGCGAGCAGCACCTCGACCTCGGGCTCGATGCCGGCGAGCCTGGCTTCGATTTCGGTCTGTAGGGCACTCACTGTCTCCTCCGTGTAAATCTCATAAAAAAAGCGGGCGAGCGCCCACTTTCGGTACTGCACCGGGAACGCCCGGCCGGAAAGCTGTGGCTTTGAGGTTAGCACCGGATCGGGGACGAAGTGACCCGAGCCCTGCACGTCACCAACCGCCGGGCCGGCGGTCAGGCGCCGGAGGCGCGTGCCCGGGCACGATCGCGATACACGCGGTAGTCGCGACGGCCGGGTTGCAGGCACGCGGCCAGCGCCAGCGGCTGGCGGGCCTCGGCGTGGCGCCCGAGCAGTTGCAGGCAGCGGCCCAGGCAGAACAGCGCGAAATCGTTGATCGGCGCCCGGTCGACGACGGCCTGGAATTCCTCCGCGGCCTGCTCGTAGCGCTGGATGTGAAACAGCGCCCGTCCGAGCGCCTCGCGGATCGATGTCTGCTCGGGAGCGAGATCGCGCGCCCGCGTCAGCGGGATCACCGCCTGGTGATGATCGCCCGCCTCCAGCAGCGCCGTGCCCCGGCGGAACAACTCATACACGTCGTCCATCGACACGATTCTATGAGCCCCGCGTGCCCGCTCCCGGCCACCTCGGGCGCGGCGGCAGCGCCCACATCGCGCGCAGCCGGCCGACCGCGCCCAGCCCCCGCCCCAGCTCCAGGCGCAGGGCGCGGCGCTGCCCGGCGCTCGGCGTGACGGGGCGCCCGCCGTAGCGCGCCAGGCGCAGCGCGCGGATGTAGCCCGCCGCCTCGGGCGAGGACGCGAAGCGCCGCTCCAACGCGGCGAGCGTGACGCCGTCGGCGAGCGGGCGCCCGGTCCGCGACAGCGCCCGCTCGAGCTCGACCAGCCGCTGCTCGGCGGAGCCGCCGGCGCGTAGCAGCACCCGTCCGAGCCCGGCGAGCAGCGCGAGCATGGCGAGCGCGGCCACGATCAGCCAGGCGCTCAGCCCGCCGGCGGCGGCGGCGTGACCGGCGGGCCCGGCGCCCGGCCCGCCGCCGATCTCGCGCCGCAGCGCGCCGGAGACGTCCGCGGCGGGGGTCGGCAGCGGCTTGGCGAACGGGATCGCGTTCTGGTCGGCGCGGGCCGGCGCGCTGGCCGGCGTGGGATCGAAGCGCACCCAGCCGTAGCGCGGGAACCACACTTCGACCCAGGCGTGGGCGTCGGTGTCGGTCACCACCCAGCGATGGTCCTCGAGCGTTCCCGAGGTGAAGCCGGCGGCGACCCGGGCCGGGACGCCCCCCATCCGCAGCAGCATCGCCATCGCGCCGGAGAACTGCTGGCAGTAGCCCTTGCGATCCGTGAACAGGAAGGTGGCCAGTGGATACGACGTCACCGGCGGGTTCTCGCTGTAGGTGAACCCGCGTGACAGGTAGCGCTGCACCGCCATCACGAACGCGTACGGCGTGCGCGATTGCGCGGCGAGGCGCCGGGCGAGCGCGTAGGCGCGGCCGTAGGGCGAGCTCAGCAGCACCCCGGTCGCGTTGGCGATCGGACTCGGATACGTCGACGTCGGCGCGCCGTGGGAGTAGAACGGCGCGAACGCCACCTGCGAGGAGGCCCCCGGCAGCAGCCCGGGGATCGGGATCGTCAGCATCAGGTCGTTGGCGAGCGCCGGCGCCGGATAGTCGCGCCCGGCGCTGCGCAGCTCGCCGGCCGACGGGCGCGGTGAGTAGGTGTCGATCACGTAGCCGGTGCCGGGGGCGATCGGGCGCCCGGCGATCCACGTGCCCGGGTCGGTGCCCTCGCGCAAGCCGCCGGGCAGCGACGACGGCTGGGCGGCATAGCCGGCGGCGATCACGTTGTCGGTCGTCATCCCGTCGAGCGTCACCTGGATCTCCTGCGACCAGCGCTTGAGCGCCGACGGCAGTGGCGCCGGCAGCGCCGGCACGATCGTCCGCGCGCCCGCCACCCAGTCGACGCCGTTGAACGTGTCAAGGTCTTCGGCCTTCCAGTAGTCGGCGGTGCGCGCGGTCACCGTCAGCACCTGATGACCGGAGCGCGGCCAGCGCAGCGGTCCGTAGGTCTGATTCCAGTCGAACGTGTCGATCGTGCGGCGCACGAGCGTCGACGCCCACGCGCGGTAGTCGATCCACGGCTGGCGCTGGTCGATCCGCGGCGCGGCGATCGCGGCGCCGACGCCGGCCAGCGAGGCGATCACGATCGCCGAGATGATCGCGTCGCGCCGGATCCGCTCGCTCCACATGAACGCCGCCACCAGGGCGAACAGCAGCAGGCCCTGCAGGTACGGGAACTCGGGCCGCACGAGCGTGCCCGGCACGACCGCCAGCGCGAGCAGGGGCAGCGCGGCGGCCGCCCGGCGGCCGTCGCTGACCGCCGCCGGCGCCGTGGCCAGCACCGCGGCGGCGTCGAGCGCGAGCACCGCCGCGCCGAGCACGATCACCGTGCGGACGGCGTGGCTGGAGCCGATGTAGGGGACGAGCGCGGTGGGCAGCGCCTCCAGGCCGTTGCCGATCCGGTAGGCGTTGAGCGCGATCTTCAGATGCGTCAGCCAGTGCCAGCGCTCGCCCGCGACCGGGAAGGTGGCCACCACGAGCGCGCTGGCGCTCACCCCCGCGAGCGCCGGGTGCACGCGACGCAGCAGCGGCACGAGCGCGGCGAGCGCGACCGCCAGCGCGAACACGCCGAACAGGCGCCAACCGTTGTCGGGGCGCATCAGCGTCGCCCAGCGCTCCAGGCCGTACGCCGTCAGCGCCGCGAACGTGACGACGCGGACCCCGGGGCGGCCGGTGGCCGCCGTCCGCGCCAACACCGGCCGGGAGCGCTCACACCGCGCGGTGACGGTCGGGGCGACGGCGCTCATGCCGGGCTGCGCTCCGTGGCGGGTCGCCGCGCGCGGTCCGACCGGCGACCGGTGCCGAGCACGAATCCGCGGCAGCCCGAGACCTCGAGCATCGCCTGCACCGGCCCGCGCACCAGCGGCGGGCGCCCGTCGATCAGCGTCCGCTCGGGCACGACGAGCACCGTCAGGCCCCGGCCGGCGCCGGCCAGCAGCCCGGTGAGGCGGTTGACCGGCGAGGCCGCGACGTAGACGAGCGGTCCGAGGCGGCCGGCCGAGGGCCCGAGCGCCGGCGGGCGCAGGTATGGCCCGGCGACGAGCGCCAGGCGGGCGTGCGCGGCGGGCCAGCCGACGAGGCCGCGGTCGATCACCGCCGCGCGCTGCTCGCCGGGCAGCAGCAGTCCGCAGCCGCCCTCGCGCGCCAGCTCCAGGGCCAGCGAGGCGGCGGCGCGGACGGCGTCGTCGAGCAGCCCGGGGTCCGGCGGCGCGGTCAGCCGGGCGTCGAGGACGACGAGCGGGCGCGTGTCACCGTCAGCCTGCAGGCGTCGCTCGATCAGCCCGGCGCCGCGGGCCACCGCCGGCCAGTGGATGCGGCTGGCCGAGGTGCCCGGGCGGTAGGGGCGCAGCCCGTCGAGGTCGACGGCGGCCATCGCGTCCGCCGGCGAGCGGCCGTCGGCGAGCGACAGCCGGCGCCCGCGACCGCTGCGCAGCCAGCGCACCGGCTCGGTCCGCGGCAGCACGAGGATCTGCCGGCCCGCGGTCGCGCTGCGCACGTGGACGGTGGCGAGCTCCAGCGGATCGGACGCGAGCAGCGTCGGGGAGGCGAGCGTGTGCAGCCCGCGGCGCGCGAAGTGGGTCGTCACCCGCACGTGCGCGCGGCGCTCCCAGCGCAGCGGCGACCGCGCGCCGGCCAGCGACAGGCGCGTTGCGGTCAGCGGGTCGATGACCTCGGCGCCCGGCAGCCGCAGGCGGCCGCGGGTGACCTCGATCCCGGCATCGATGGGGTGACCCTCGGTCACCCGCTCGGCCTCCATCACCCGCTCGACGTGCGCGCTGCGGGCGGCGGCCCACACCCAGAGCGGCGAGGCGACGCCGATCGCCAGCAGCGCCAGCGCGAGGACGAACAGCGTCGTGGCGGCGAACACGAACCCCACGAGCGTCAGCAGCGCGCCGGTCAGCGCGACCGCGGCGGCTCGTCGGGCGACGATCCGCGGCGCGCTCATCACAGCGCCCGGCTGGAGGAGATCGCGTCGAGGATCACGTCCTTCGCCGCCGCGCGCGGGGTCTCGGGGGCGAGCACGAGCCGGTGGGCGAGGACCGGCACCGCCAGTTCCTGGACGTCGTCGGGCAGGGCGTGGTCGCGGCCCTGCATCAGCGCGTGCGCCTTGGCCGCCCGCAGCAGCATCAGGCCGGCCCGCGGGCTGGCCCCGAGGTCGACGCGGGCGTCCTCGCGGGTGCGCCACAGCAGCCGTACGACGTAGTCGCGCAGCGGCGCCTCGGCGCGCACGCGGGCCGCCGCGTCCTGGGCGGCGAGCACCTCGGCGGCGGTGGCCACCGGCCGCAGCGTGAGCACCTGGTCGCCGGTCTCGTGGGCGGCCAGCATGCTCGCCTCGGCGGCGCGGTCGGGGTAGCCGAGCGACAGGCGCACCATGAAGCGGTCGACCTGAGCCTCGGGCAGCGGGTAGGTGCCCTCGAACTCGATCGGGTTCTGGGTCGCCAGCACGAGGAACGGACGGGCCAGCTCATGGGTGTGCACGTCGACGGTGACGCGGCGCTCCTGCATGCACTCCAGCAGCCCCGACTGGGTCTTGGGCGAGGCGCGGTTGATCTCGTCGACCAGCACGACGTTGGCGAACACCGGCCCGGGACGGAACTCGAAGCGCTGCTCGCGCTGGTCATAGACGTTGGTGCCGACGACGTCGGCGGGCAGCAGGTCCGAAGTGCACTGCACGCGCGCGAACTGGCAGTCGATCGAGCGCGCCAGCGCCCGCGCCAGCGCCGTCTTGCCGACGCCGGGGTAGTCCTCGACGAGGGCGTGGCCCTCGGCCAGCAGCGCGACGATCAGATGGCGCAGCGTCTGGGGCCGGACCTCGACCGCCTTCTCGATGTTGGCCGCCAGCGCCCGCGCCAGCGCGGCGTGGACGTCAGAGTGCTGCGGCGCGGTCGGAGCCTGCTCGGATGGCTCGATCTCCGCTCTCCTTCCCCGTCAGAAGCGTCTCCACCTCGTCGAGCACCTGCGCGGCGATCTGGCGCTTGCTCGCCCGCGCCAGCCGGCGCTCGCCTCCGCCGGCGGTGATCACCGTGACCTCGTTGTCGGCGGCGTCGAAGCCGATCCCGGGCTGCGAGATGTCGTTGACGACGACGGCGTCCAGTCCCTTGCGCTCCAGCTTGCCGCGCGCATACGCGAGCGCCCCCTCGCCGTGCTCGGCCGCGAAGCCGACGAGCACCTGCCCGGGCCGCCGGCGGCTCGACAGCGCGCTGAGCACGTCCTCGGTGCGCTCGAGCTCGACGACCGGCACGCCGGCGTCCTTCTTGAGCTTGGCGGGCGCGACCGCGCGCGGGCGGAAGTCGGCGACCGCCGCGGCCATCAGCAGCACGTCGGCGCCGTCGAAGCGCCCGCCGGTGGCCGCCGCCAGCTCGGCCGCGGTCTCCACCTCGATCACCTCGGCGCCGGGCGGCGCCGCCCGGCCGACGTTGGCGGCGATGATCGTCACCTGCGCGCCGAGGGCGGCCGCGCGCTCGGCCAGCGCGAAGCCCATCCGTCCCGACGAGCGGTTGCCGATGTAGCGGACGCTGTCGATCGGCTCGCGGGTGCCGCCCGCGGTCACCAGCACGCGGACCCCGAGCCAGCGGGGCGAGGGCGGGCTCAGCCGCGCCTCGCAGGCCGCCAGCAGCTCCGCCGGCTCGGCCATCCGCCCGATGCCGTGCTCGCCGTGGGACGCCAGCTCCCCCTCGTCGGGGCCGACCACCGTGACGCCGCGGGCGCGCAGCAGCGCAAGGTTGGCCTGCGTCGCCGGGTGCAGGTACATGCGGTTGTTCATCGCGGGCGCGATCAGCACCGGACAGTCGGCCGCCAGGGCGGCGGTGGCGACGAGGTTGTCGGCGTGGCCGTGGGCGAGCTTGGCGATCGTGTTGGCGCTGGCGGGCGCGATCAGGTAGGCGTCGGCGCGCGTCACCAGCTCGAGGTGGGTGATCGGCGCGCGCGGCGACGGCGCCTCACCCGGGTAGGCGCCGCGCAGCGGATCGTCCTCGAACTCCGAGGCGAGCACCGGCGCACCGGTGATCGCCGCAAACGACGCCGCGCCGACGAAGCGCCGGCTGGTCGGCGTCTGGATGACCCGGAGGCTGTGACCGGCGCGCACCGCCAGCCTCACGGTCTCCAGCGACTTGTAGGCCGCGATTCCGCCGGTGACACCCAGCAGCAGCCGCGACATCGGCGCTACCGCCTGCTCGCCGGGGTCCTGGGGCCGCGCGACACCGGAGCGCCGGCTACCGGTAGTGGTACTTGATCTTGCCCTGGGCGACCTCCTCCAAGGCGATCGTCAGGTAGTTCTTGGAGCGGGTGTCGACCATCGGCGGCGGGAACTCGTCGAAGGTGCCCTCACCGAGGTTGTGGTAGTACGAGTTGATCTGGCGCGCGCGCTTGGCGGCGACGAGCACGCTGGCGTAGTCGGAGTCGACGTGGTCCAGCAGCTTGTCGATACGGGGTGAGATCACGTTGTGAGTCTTTCGTCGGGGCCTTGAAGAGTAGCGGCCGCCCGGTCGTCGGCGGCCAGCGCGCGCCGCACGATCGCGGTCAGCTCGTCGGTGGCCTGCTCGAGGCGGTCGTTGACGACGACGTGGGCGAACTCGCGCTGCGCCCCGAGCTCGCGTTCGGCAGTCGCCAGCCGCTGCTCGATCTGATCGGGATCGTCGGTGCCGCGACCGACCAGCCGCGCGCGCAACGCCTCGGTCGACGGCGGCGCGATGAACACCGCCACCGCCTCGGGGATCGCCGCGCGGACCTGACGGGCGCCCTGGATCTCGATCTCCAGCACGACCGCCGCGCCGTCGCGCGAGCGGGCGTCGAGCTCGGAGCGCAGCGTCCCGTAGCGCCGGCCGGAGTAGGTGGCGTGCTCGACGAAGTCTCCCGCGCGGGCGCGCTCCTCGAATTCCTCGCCGTCCATGAAGTGGTAGTCGGCGCCGTGGCGCTCGCCGGGCCGCGGGGCGCGCGTGGTCGCCGACACCGACAGCGACAGCGACGGCACCCGCTCCAGCAGGCCGCGGATCAGCGTCCCCTTGCCGACCCCGGACGGCCCGGTGATGACGAAGACTCTGGACATGTTCGGCCCGCCCACCTGCCCGACCGCGGCTCGCCGCGCGATCAGCGGCGGCGCATCAGCGCCACGAGCTCGCCGCGCTGGCGCTCGGACAGCCCGCCGAGGGTCTTGCTCGGCGAGATCCTGCACTGCGACAGGATCTTGTTGACCTTGACGCGGCCGTACTTGGGCACGGCCAGGAGGAGGTCGAAGACCTTGGCGGTCTGCAGGTAGTCCGGCGGCTCGAGCAGCAGTTCGTGGATCGGCTGACGACCGGCTTTGAGGTCGCGCTTGAGCTGGGCGCGCCGGCTGCGGATGTCATTGGCGCGTTGCAGCGCTTCCATGCGCTGAACGAGCGAGCGCTCGGGCGCTGCGAGGGGCTTTGAGAACGACTCACTCACCGGCGGCATGGGCGGCGACTATACCTCTTGTCAGCGGGCGATCAAGCAAAATCCGCTCAATTCAACTCGACCTCAACCTGAGCTTGAGCGACGTCGAGCCTGATATCGACAATAGCCACGGTTTGCAGGGGGTTTCGGGAAGATTACCGATCGAGCCCGGGCTGAACCACGGCATTTCGTCATACCCGGATCCGGGGCATTTCGATCGCCTCCAGCGCGGCCAGCTCAGCGGCGATCCGGGCCCCCGCGCAGGGATCCCGGAAGCTCTCGGTCCCGACCGCGACGAGCGACGCGCCGGCGCGGCGGAGGTCGAGCGCGTCGCGGCCGCGCTGCACCCCGCCCATCGCGATCACCGGGATCGCGACGGCGGCGCACACCGCGTGAACCTGGGCGAGCGCGATCGCCCGCACCGCGGGTCCCGACACCCCGCCGGTCGTCCCGCCCAGCCACGGCCGGCCGGTCACCGGGTCAAGCGCCATCCCCCGGATCGTGTTGATCAGCGAGACCGCGCTCGCCCCCTCGGCCTCGGCGGCCCGCGCGACCGCGGGCACGTCGGAGGCGTTGGGCGTGAGCTTGACGATCAGCGGCTTGTCGGTGAGCGGCCGCACGGCGCGCAGCAGCGCGGCCACCTCGCGGGGGTCGGCGCCCATCACCATGCCGGTCTCGACGTTGGGGCAGGACACGTTGAGCTCGAGGGCGCTCACCTCGGCGCGCCGCGCGAAGGCCCGTACGAGCTCGGCGACCTCGTCGCGGCTGAAGCCCATCACGTTGACGATCAGCGGGACCGGGAGCCCCGCCAGCTCCGGCAGATCGCGCTCCAGGTAGCCGGCCAGGCCCTTGTTGGGCAGCCCGATCGAGTTGATCAGGCCGGCCGGCACCTCCCACAGCCGCGGCGGCGGGTTGCCCTCGCGCGGCGCCGTCGTCACCGTCTTGGACACGAACGCCGCGAACGGGAAGCGCGCGGTCAGCTCGTCGCCGAACGCCCGGCGCGCGGCGATCGCGTCGAACGTCCCCGAGGCGTTGATGATCGGATGGGCCAGCTCGATCCCGCAGAAGTCGACGCCGGGCGCGCTCATCGCACGGCCTCGAGGCGGTCGGCGTCGAGCACCGGGCCGTCGACGCACAGCCGCAGGTAGCCCTCGCGGGTCGATATCACGCAGCCGAAGCAGGCGCCGTATCCGCACGCCATCCCCGCCTCGAGCGCCAGCTGTGCCGGCACGCCGGCGCGGGCGCACCGCGCGCGCACCGCCTCGAGCATCCGCGGCGGTCCGCAGGCATAGACCTCGACATGAGGGTCTTCGGACAGCTCCCGGTCCAGCAGCTCGGTGACGAGGCCGTGGTGGCCCTCGCCGCCGTCGTCGGTCGCCACCTCGGCGCCGGGCACGAGCGCCGCCCCGGCGGCGTGGGCGGCGTCGCGAAAGCCGAGCAGCGCGGTCACCGGCGGCCCGCCGGGCAGCTGGTCACACCAGATCGCCAGCGGCGCGATCCCCACCCCGCCGCCGGCCAGCAGCGCTCGGCGCCCGCCGCGCGGCGCCGCGAAGCCGATCCCCAGCGGACCGAGCAGCGACAGCCCGTCACCGGCCGACAGCTCGCACAGACGGCGCGTGCCGGGCCCGACGTCCTCGATCATGAACTGCAGCTCGTCGCCGTCCTGCGGCGCGCGCAGGACGCTGAACGCCCGCGGCAGGAACGGGCGCTCGGCGTCGCCGCCACCCCACCGCGCCGCCGCCCGCAGCATGTAGAACTGCCCGGCCTGCGGCCGCGGGCCGGCCGGATCGGCGCACGACAGGACCACGTAGGGGCCGAGGCGCCGCACGCCGGTGAGCGCCGCCACACGCGTCCCCAAGGGCGCCTGCACGCGGCCGTCTCCCCCGGCCGACCGGCCGAGACCCGCGCCCGCCGCCGCGCTCACAGCGGTGTCGGGGTCGGCTCGTCGCGATGGAGCTCCTGCAGCGAGATCACCGCGGGCTCGCCGCGCCGGGCGGCGATGATCGCCCGGGCCGCCGCCACGCCGCCGGACATCGTCGTGATGCACGGGATCCCGCGGGCGATCGCCGCCGAGCGGATCTCGTAGCCGTCGGTGCGCGCGCCGGTGCCGACCGGGGTGTTGATCACCAGGTCCACGGCCCCGCGCTCGATCCAGTCGACGACGTGCGGCGAGCCCTCGCCGATCTTGTTGATCCGGGTCGCCGGGATCCCCATCCGCTCCAGCGCCTGGGCGGTACCGCGGGTGGCGATGATCTCGAACCCGAGGTCGTGCAGCGAGGTGGCGATCCCGGTGGCCGCGGGCTTGTCGTTGTCGGCGACGGTGATGAACACCGTGCCGTGGTTGGGCAGCTTGGACCCGGCGGCGGCCTGGGCCTTGGCGAACGCGGTCGGGAAGTCCCGGGCGATGCCCATCACCTCGCCGGTCGAGCGCATCTCGGGGCCGAGCAGCGAGTCTGACCCGGTGAAGCGGCTGAACGGCAGCACCGCCTCCTTGACGCAGACGTGGCGCGGCGTGGCCTCGGCGGGCAGCCCGAGCGCGGCGAGCGGCTCGCCGAGCATGATCCGGCAGGCCAGCTTGGCCAGCGGCAGGCCGATCGCCTTGGAGACGAACGGAACCGTGCGCGACGCCCGTGGGTTGGCCTCGATCACATGCAGCCCGTCGTCGCCGTGGATCGCGAACTGGACGTTGAGCAGGCCGATGACGCCCAGCTCGCGGGCGATCCCGGTGGTCTGGTCGCGGATCTGGCCGAGCATGTCGCCGCCGAGCGTGTGCGGCGGCAGCACGCACGCCGAGTCGCCGGAGTGGATCCCGGCCTCCTCGACGTGCTGCATGATCCCGGCGATCCACACGTCGGTCCCGTCGCACAGGGCGTCGACGTCGACCTCGATCGAGTCCTCGAGGAAGCGGTCGAGGTAGATCGCCTGGCTCGGCGGGCCCGAGATCCCGACGCGCCGGAGGTAGTCCTCGAGGCCCTCGACGCTGTAGACGATCTCCATCGCGCGCCCGCCGAGCACGTAGCTGGGCCGCACCAGCAGCGGGAAGCCGACCTCCGGCGCGCGGGCGAGCGCCTCCGCCGCGCTGCCGGCGGTGGCGTACGGCGGGGCGCTGTAGCCCAGGCGGTCCAGCAGCGCGCCGAACCGCGAGCGGTCCTCGGCGAGGTCGATCGCCTCGATCCCGGTGCCGAGGATCGGGACGCCGGCCGCCGCCAGGCCCGACGCGAGCTTGAGCGGCGTCTGGCCGCCGAACTGGACGACCACCCCTTCCGGCTCCTCGATCGCGCACACCGCGAGCACGTCCTCGAGCGTCAACGGCTCGAAGTACAGCCGGTCGGAGGTGTCATAGTCGGTCGACACGGTCTCGGGGTTGCAGTTGATCATCACCGCGTCGCGGCCGAGTTCGCGCACCGTCTGGGCGGCGTGCACGCAGCAGTAATCGAACTCGATCCCCTGCCCGATCCGGTTGGGGCCGGAGCCGAGGATCACCACGCTGGGCCGGCGCCGGCCGTCGGGGCCGGCGCGGCGCACCTCGTGGCGCGGTCCGCCGGGCCCCGGGCGCTCCCAGCCCGAGTAGTAGTACGGCGTCTCAGCGGCGAACTCGGCGGCGCACGTGTCGACCGCCTTGAACGTGCGCACGCCGGCGAACACCGCCTCCGGATCGGCGACCAGCTCGGCGAGCTCGCGCAGGAACCACGGGTCGATGCGGGTGCGCCGGTGCAGCTCGTCGGTGCCGACGCCGCGGCGCAGCGCCTCCAGGATGTAGTCGTAGCGCTCGGCGCCGGGGACCTCCAGCAGCGTCAGCAGCGCCTCGTCGTCGTCGGGTGCCACCGCCGGCGAGTCCAGCTCGCGGGAGCGCAGCGCCTTGGCGAACGCCTGCTTGAACGTGCGGCCGAACGCCATCGCCTCGCCCACCGACTTCATATGGGTGGTGAGGCCGGCCTCGGCGCCGGGGAACTTCTCAAATGCGAACCGCGGCCATTTCACGACGCAGTAGTCGATCGCGGGCTCGAAGCTGGCCGGCGTGGCGCGCGTGATGTCGTTGGGGATCTCCTGCAGCGTGTAGCCGACGGCCAGGCGCGCCGCGATCTTGGCGATCGGGAACCCGGTGGCCTTGCTGGCCAGGGCGCTGGACCGCGACACGCGCGGGTTCATCTCGATCACCATGATCTCGTCGGTCGCCGCGTTGACCGCGAACTGCACGTTGGACCCACCGGTCTCCACCCCGACGGCGCGGATCACCGCGATCGCCTGGTCGCGCAGCGCCTGGTACTGGCGGTCGGTGAGCGTCTGCTGGGGCGCCACGCAGACGCTGTCGCCGGTGTGCACCCCCATCGGGTCGAGGTTCTCGATCGAGCACACGATCACGACGTTGTCGGTGTGGTCGCGCATCACCTCCAGCTCGAACTCGCCCCAGCCGAGCACCGACTCCTCCAGCAGCACCTGGCCGATCGGCGACGCCGCCAGCCCGCCGCCGACGACCCGGTCGACGTCGGCCTCGGTGTGCACGACACCGCCGCCGGTGCCGCCGAGCGTGAACGCCGGGCGGACGATGAACGGCAGCCCGAGCAGGGCCACCGCGGCGCGGGCGTCCTGCAGCGAGTGGGCGATCGCGCTCTTGGGGACCCGCAGCCCGGCGGCGGTCATCGTGTCGCGGAAGCGCTCGCGGTCCTCGGCGCGGTCGATCGCCTCGTAGTCGGCGCCGATCAGCTCCACGCCGTAGCGCTCGAGCGTCCCGTCCTCGTGCAGCGCCTTGGCGAGGTTGAGCGCGGTCTGACCGCCGAGCGTGGGCAGCAGCGCATCGGGCCGCTCGCGCTCGATCACCTGGGCGACGGGGCCGGGCAGCAGCGGCTCGATGTAGGTGACCGAGGCGACCTCGGGGTCGGTCATGATCGTCGCCGGGTTGGAGTTGACGAGCACGACCTCGTAGCCCTCCTGCACGAGCACGCGGCACGCCTGGGTGCCGGAGTAGTCGAATTCGGCGGCCTGCCCGATCACGATCGGCCCCGAGCCGAGCAGCAGGATCTTGTGGATGTCGTCGCGCCGCGGCATCAGGCCGCCGCCCGGATCTCGCCGACGAAGCGGTCGAACAGGTGCAGCGCATCATGGGGGCCGGGCCCGGCCTCGGGGTGATACTGCACGGTCGCGCCGGGCACGTCGAGCAGCCGCAGCCCCTCCACCGTGCGGTCATAGAGGTTGATGTGGGTCAGCTCGGCGGCGCCGAACGCGGTCTCCCAGCGCACCGGCCGGTCATCGTCGATCGTCCGCCGGCCGTCGGGGCCCAGCACGGCGAAGCCGTGGTTCTGGCTGGTGATCTCGGTCGCACCGGTCGTCAGGTCCTTGACCGGGTGGTTGGCGCCGTGGTGGCCGAAGGGCAGCTTGTAGGTCTCCAGGCCGACCGCACGGCACAGCAGCTGATGGCCGAGGCAGATCCCGTACACCGGCAACCGGCCGACGAGCGCCTGCACGGTCTCGGTGATGTAGGCCAGCGCGGCCGGATCCCCCGGTCCGTTGGCCAGGAAGATCGCGTCGGGCGCGGTCGCCAGCAGGTCCTGCGGGCTGACGCCGCAGGGGTGCAGCGCGACGCGGGCCCCGCGCGAGCGCAGGTGGTGCACGATCGAGGTCTTGACGCCGGTGTCGATCATCGCGATCAGCGGGACCGGCGCGCCCGGCTCGGTCCCCGCTCCGGTGTCGGGATCGGCGCCCGGCCCGGTGGGCTCGAGCACCCGCACCGCCGCCGGCGTGACCTCGCGGGCGAGGTCGCGGCCGGTCATCGCCGGCTCGGCGTCGATCAGCTCCCGCGCCCGCCGCGGGTCCACGCGGATCGGGAATACGCCGCCCCGCATCGCCCCGCGGTCGCGGATGTGGCGCACGAGCGCGCGCGTGTCGAGGTCGGTGATCGCCGGGACGCCGGCGGCGGTCAGCCACGTCAGCCAACCCTCGTCGGCGCCGGGGGCGTCGTCGCAGTCGACGGCGGCGCGCATGATCGCCGCCCGGGCGTGGACGCGGTCTGACTCCATCGCCACGGCGCTGACGCCGTAGTTGCCGATCTGCGGATAGGTGAAGGCGACCAGCTGGCCGGCGTAGCTGGGATCGGTCATCGCCTCCTGATAGCCCGACATCGAGGTGGTGAACACGATCTCCCCGACGGCGGGAGCGTCCGCGCCGCAGGCGACCCCGTCGAAACGCTCGCCGTCCTCGAGCAGGACATAGGCGCTGGCGGCGGCCATCGGCGCTAGCGGTCCCGGGTGCGGCCGAGGACGACGCCGTTGGAGGAGCGAGGCTCGCCGGCGCTCGCCACGAGCATCGGGCGGCGGTGGGCGATCGCCCCGGCGGCGAGCGTCAGCAGCACGCGGCCGCGCAGCGTGCGGCCGTGGAAGGCGCAGTTGGACGAGCGGCTCACGTAGCCGTCCTCACCGACCTCCCAGCTCGCGTCGAGGTCGACCAGGCACAGGTCGGCGGGGCGACCGACCGCGATCTGCGGCGTCGGCAGCTCATACAGGCCGGCGCCCGCGGTCATCCGCTCCACGAGCGTCGCCAGACCCAGGACGCCGGGCGCCACCAGCTCGGTGTAGAGCGCCGCGAAGGCGGTCTCCAGCCCGATCGTGCCCATCGGTGCCTGCTCGAACGGCACCTCCTTCTCGTGCGCCGCGTGGGGCGCGTGGTCGGTGGCCACGCACTCGATCACCCCGGAGCGTAGCGCCTCGATCAGGGCCTGGCGGTCGCGCTGCGCGCGCAGCGGCGGATTCATCTTGAAGCGGCTGTCGAGCGTCAGCACCGACTCATCGGTGAGCGTGAGATGGTGGGGGCTGGCCTCGCCGCTGACCCGCGCCCCGAGCCGCTGCCGGGCGTCGTGCAGCGCCTGCACCGACTCCACGCAGGACAGGTGCTGGAAGTGCACGCGGGCGTTCTCGTAGTGGGCCAGGGCCGCGTCGCGGGCCACCATCGTCGACTCCGACAGCGATGGGATCCCGGCCATCCCGAGCCGCGCCGAGACCGCGCCCTCGTGCATCACGCCGTCGCCCGACAGCGCCGGGTCCTCCTCGTGCAGCGCGACGATGCCGCCGCACAGCCGCTGGTACTGCAGCGCCTTGCGCAGCATCCCGGCCGAGACGACCGGCTTGCCGTCGTCGGTGAAGCCGATCGCGCCGGCGTCGCGCAGCTCGGCCATCTCGGTGAGCTCGCCGCCGGCGAGCCCGCGCGTGATCGAGGCCAGGAACCCGACCGGAATCCGCGCCGCGCGCCCGGCATGCTCGATCAGCGACCCCAGCACGGCGGCGGAGTCGACCGTCGGGTTGGTGTTCGGCATCGCCACGATCGCGCAGTAGCCCCCGGCGGCGGCCGCGGCGGTCCCGGTGTCGAGATCCTCCTTGTACTCCTGGCCCGGGGTGCGCAGGTGCACGTGGGGGTCCACGAACGCCGGGAACACGTGGTGGCCGGCGCCGTCGACGACGTCGAGGTGGTCGGGGACCGGCAGCGCGCCGGGCGCGCCGAGCTCGGCGATCCGCCCGTCGCGGACCAGGACGTCGTGGGGCTCATCGAGCCCGGTGCGCGGGTCGAGCACGTGCGCGGAGCGGATCAGCAGCTCGGCGCCCGGGCCGGAGCGCGCGAACAGTCGCGCGACGGCCATCACGCGACCGCGGTGAGGACGGGCGAGCCGACCAGCAGCTCGTAGAGGACCGCCATCCGCACCCACACGCCGGCCTTCACCTGGTCGCCGATCAGCGCCTGGGGCGAGTCGATCGTCGCCGCCGACAGCTCGACCCCGCGATTGACCGGGCCGGGGTGCATGACCAGCTGCCCGGGACGCAGGCGCCGCTCGTTGATCTGATAGCGCTGGGCGTACTCGCGCAGCGACGGGACGAACGCCTCGCGCATGCGCTCGTGCTGCATCCGCAGCACGTAGACGATGTCGGCCTCCTCGACGCGCTGCAGGCTCGAGGTCGCCGCGCAGCCCAGGCTCTCGATCTCCCGCGGGATCAACGTCGGCGGCCCACACACCGTCACCCGCGCCCCCATCCGGGTGAAGGCGAGGATGTCGGAGCGCGCGACGCGCGAGTGGGTGACGTCGCCGACGATCCAGATGTTGAGGCCGTCCAGCGTGCCGAGCCGGCGGCGCAGGGTGAAGACGTCGAGCAGCGCCTGGGTGGGGTGCTCGTGCTTGCCGTCGCCGGCGTTGACGACCGCGGCGCTCGTCCATCCGGCGACCAGCTGCGCGGCGCCGGCGTGCGGTGAGCGGATCACGATCGCCGCGGGGTCATAGGCCGACAGGGTCTGGATCGTGTCCTTGAGCGACTCGCCCTTGTCGACGCTGGAGCCGGCCGAGCGGATGCTGACCACGTCGGCCGACAGCCGCTTGGCGGCGAGCTCGAACGACGAGCTCGTCCGCGTGCTCGCCTCGTAGAAGAGGTTGACGATCGTGCGCCCGCGCAGCGCGGGCACCTTCTTGATCTCGCGGCCGGAGACCTCGGCGAAGGACTCGGCCCGGTCGAGCACGCGCTCGATCCCGGCGCGATCGAGGTCGTCGATCGAGATCAGGTGCCGGTTGCCGTGGGCGCTCATCGGCCGGCCGCCTGCGCGCCGGGCGCGGTCGCCGGCCCGATCGTCACCTCGTCGCGCCCGTCGATCTCCTCGACGTAGACGTTGACGCGCTGCTCGCGCGAGGTGGGCAGGTTCTTGCCGACGTAGTCGGGGCGGATCGGCAGCTCGCGGTGGCCGCGGTCGATCAGCGTCGCCAGCTGGACGCGCGCCGGACGGCCGTAGTCGAAGATCGCGTCGATCGCCGAGCGCACCGTGCGCCCGGTGTAGAGCACGTCGTCGACGATCACGATCGTGCGCCCGTCGATCGGGAACTCCAGCTCGGTGTTGTGCACGATCGGGGCGGCG
>JBELAG010000389.1:0-5092 GCA_049509055.1 Solirubrobacteraceae bacterium | reverse complement strand
ACATGCACCAGGTCGCCCCCCAGCTCACCACCGCCGTCGCCCAGCGCATCACCACCACCGACCTGCACGACAAGGCGCTCAGGGACCTCGGCGCGTTTGTGCACCGCACCCTCGTCGAAGACGACCACCCCTACGCCGTGCGGATCGACGACGGCGCCCTGCTCGACGCCGCCCACCACATCGACCACGCCCGCGCGCACCTCACCCCCGACGGTCGCGAGCAGCTCGCGCGGATCCTCGCCTGCGAGGCCGGCACGCTTGACACCGAGCTCGACACCCTCACCGCCCGCGCCAAAACCCGGGCGCTGAAGATCGCCATCACCGCCGAGACCCGCGACCGCGCCCGCGCCGGACAGTTCGCCTACGTCCATGAGCGCGGCCAGGACTTCGCTGACACCATCTGGGTCGTCAACCCCGCGTTCATCATCGACCTCGTCCACGAGCATCTCGCCCGCCATCCCGACGACCAGCCCGGCCGAGAGGAGGCGTTCTTCGCCGGCGCCGCCCTCCACGACGACGAGCTCCGAGCCGCCGGCGAAGAGGACCGGGCGCGCCGGAACGCCCAGCGTCTGCGGCAGGCCGAGGCGACCACCAGCAACCTCGGGCTCGGCCACGACCTCCGCGCCGGCCTCATGGACCCCACCCCCGGCCAACTGAACGCGCTGCGGGCGATCATCTGCCACCTCCTCGCCCGCCACCACCCCGACGTCATCGCCTACGGCGCCGGGTGGGCCAACCCCGACCGCCAACAGCCCGTCGGCGACACCGGCCGCCACCAACCCCGCCAGCCCGACACCATCCTCCACGCCGAACTCCAGCGCGCGCTCGCCGACCCCGACCCGCTGCGCGGCATCGCGCAGCTCACCGCCAGCCTCGCCGCCGCGTTCGTCCTCGACCCCGACGGGATCACCCGCACCACGACGCTCGGGACCGAACGCATGGCCCGCAAGCTCACCGACGCGCTCCCCGGCGGACCCAACCCTCTGCGCGCCGCCGTCTGGGAGTTCCTTCGGCCTATGCTCTCCCCCCGCCTCGCCGCCCTGCACCGCGACACCTTCGTCCACGACCAGCCCCTCCAGACCACCGTCGAGCTCGACGCCCACCGCGCCGAGTCAGACCTCGCTGACCTCGACCTCGGCGACGACCCCGACGTCGCGGCAGCATAAGCCCGGCCTGCCCTGAATCCGGTCTCCCGTCCCAGCCCCACACGGCCTCGGGACGGGAGGCCCAAACCCCCGGGCCCTCTCTCTTTTTGCGCCGCAAGGCTGTCCAGCACGTTCGATAGCGCGCCGCAACCTGACCCGTCCCACCTGCCAGAGCTCGCGATTGCAGTTGGGCGAACTCGGCCCGTGGGCTGCCGCCCGATGCCGGACGGGATCGGCGTGACCGTATCATCGCCGCCCAATCGCTCGCAGCTCCGCGTGGCCGCCCAAGACGGAAAACGCTCCGATGGCCAACGCAGCACGAGCGCTTGCCGCGCAGAGCGATCACGCCGTTGCGCGGCGTCGCGTGAGCGCTCGCCGTCGAAGGTGATAGTCCTGACGCGGCGGCCGGGGCTGCCGGAACACGTGACTGCAGCTGTCTGAGGGGAATCGACGGTCGCGGCCGAGTGCCTGCGCGCTGAGTGGCCAAATCACGTGGGGGCAGTCGATTTGAGTTCGACCAGACCGCCAAGGGGCAAACGCCGAAGCTGCTCGATATCGGTGACGAGTCCACGCGCGAGGCGCTCAAGATGCTGGTCGAGCGCAACGTCGACGCGGACCGGACGGTGAGTGTGGTGGAGCGGCTGGTCGCCCAGCGGCCGCACATCGCTCGGGGCCGGGCTTTGTCGCCCCGCCGCATCGATTCGCCCCAGCAGCGACCTTTGCGAGCGAGCCGCGTATCCGCCAACTCTCACTCGTGGTGGGCCAAGGAACGGTCCGGTCCCACCTTGACATCTCGTCGCCGAAGGGCGATTGTTGCGACGTGGCACTGGGTGCGCTTCAGCCGACGGATGTTGCGACTGACGAGCTTGTCCGCCATCTCGCGACCGTACTCACGTCGACGCCGAGTCTCCGAGCCGTGTTCTTCGCCAACCCCACGCGGGCGATCGGCAAGAGTCTTCCGCCGGCGAAGTATTGGGAATACGAGGAACCTGATCGCTTATGGAGGTGGATCAGGAGGTATCGATGGCGTCGTGCGGTCAGGGCGAGCCTTGCTCAGAAGATCGTTTTGAAGATTGCCACGCAGATCGAGGGCAAGAAGTTGTCGTCCGCTGTGAACACTGACGCTGTCTTTCAAGACTTCTTCGCGCCGATTGTCCGCGTCTCGCAGCGCACCTTCACATCGGTGTTCTTTCTCAGTTGGGCGGCCTTTCTCGCCGGCCTAGCGCTCATCGCCTCTGGCGTCGTCATCGCGATTCGCCATCCGTCATCCGGAGACGCGACAGTGACTGCAAGCGTGTTCGGAGGTAGCGGGGCGATCAGTGCTCTGGGTTCCGTATACGCGCTGGCGACGCAAGGCATCCGTGAGGCAGCGCTTGATCACGCGCGGCTACGTGCCGTGTTAACGGCATTTGCGACCCAGTTAGGCCAACTCCGCGCGGTTGCTGAGCGACCTGTGGAGGAGCTGCGACAGGCGCCAGTTGATCTCAAGCCTTACAAGGATCTAAACGTTGCGATCACCGAGGCGATGGTGGCTGCTCTACAGGCCATGCCATCCTCAGCGGAAGCGGCAGCCGCAAAGGCGAATCGTGGACAGTCATCTTCCAATGCTCGTCCGAGCGATACGGCACCGCCAAAACCCGAGCCCGCCGCAAAAGCAACCGCCCCGAAAAGAGCCTTCAGACGCCTGAAGCGGAGACGGCCTCAGATAAAGCCATAGCATCGGCAAGCGGCGAGTTCGCCGAAATCCGGTTGGAGGTGCCGACGCGTGCCGGCATGTTTCGTGTAGCGTGCGATGGCGCGTTGGGCCGCTGTGGTAGGCATCGGTGTGGTCGCTGGACGCTTCCTTTCGTTACGCGCGCCGCGCGCTGACAGACGCCTGCATTGCGACGGTCGCGAGCGCGGCTGACTGCTTGTCGGCGGAGCGTCCTCGACGCAGTGTTGCAAGCGGCGAACGTCATCGCCGACCCTGCTGGGTCGCGTGTTCCGGCAGCCACGGCCGCCGGATCGAGACGATCGCCTTCGACGGAGGGTGTCGCATATACCGACGGACAGCGATCGCGCGGCCGAACGCGTCGGCACGATCGCTCTGCGCGGAACGCGATCGCGCTGTCTCCGCCGGTCTGACGATTGCACCCGTTGCCGCTCGCCTCGAGGCCGCACCACGGCGACGAGCGATCGTCCGGATCCGTGTCTGCCGGGTGGGCCGCCCTACGATCGAGTTCGTCAACCAGCACCCGCGGTTCGCGAGCCAGCGCGACACCGCGTTCCTCGCGCAGGGTCCGCGCCCCGGCCCTGCCCGACGTGCAAGGCTACGAAGCCGGGGCCCGCCCTCGCCGCTGCGTCCGATCGTCACGTCGGGCACCCATGAGGCGCTCAAGCTCAGCCGCGCGCTGGGCAATGCGGTCCTCATCGGTGATCAGCAGCCACAGCGTCGAGCGGCGGCTGCCGGTCCGCCGAATCGTCCCCGAGGACTCCAGCTCGCGCAACAGCGCGAGCACTCGGTTGTAGCTGGCGCCGGCTTGCTCGGCGATCGCGCCCGCGCTGAGACCCGACCGAGCGTCGGCCAGCACCCGTTGGAGCTGGTCGGCCGACAGCGACGAGCCAGACCGCTTGCCGCGGGTCCCTGCCCCGGCGGCTCGGCGACGAGGCGCGGGCGGCGTAGTCCTGGTCTTCTCACCCGTCGCCGGTGGAACGCTGAGCTTGGGGGCCGCCGCCGGACGAGCGGGGCGAGCGGGCGCGGTCGTTGGCTTGGTGGTCGGTGAGGCCGGGCGCCGAGCCCGCTTCGCGGCCGCGCCGGCGACCCTTGGCGCCGCCGACGCGGCCATCAGCGTTCGTGCCTGCAGCGCAGTGCGCGCGTGCTCCAGCGTGCTGATCTGGGCTGCGAGTTGGTCAAGGCGCGTGTCGATCGACGCCACCAGGGCAGAAATGTCAGCCATCTCCGTGAGAGTACGAGACCGCGGCGACCACGGACGCGCTCCTCGCCGATTGCAGGGCCGGCGAGCGAGCTCGCTGGGGCCTGGGTTTGCCTATGCACGACCCCACCGACCGCGCCGGCAACGACGCCTCATGGGCCGGCCGCGTCGCCCGATCCGTCGCCGCTGGAATGTCGCCGTTGCGCTCGTCCGCTCCGGGACCGTCCGCACGACTGCTCTCGAGAAATGCGATCGTCCCGCACGTGGCCCAGCTCCGCCGGAGCGGGCTTCTGAGATTGGGCGGATGCGATCGTCAGCCGGAACGCCGACCGGCCTCGAGCCGGACTTGCGGATCGTCGCCAAAGCTCAAGCGCCGTGCGACGACCGTCGGTGTACGAAAGGAGTCGCCTGCGTGCTCGGGCGCCGGCGCATGCTTCACGCCTGAACCAGAAGTCTCGAACACGTGGTTGGTCTGGCGATGGATGCGGAAACCGGGCAAGCGCGTTGGCGACTGCTCAAGCTCGGTCATTGCACAGCCCGAACGCAATCGTTGCACCCGCGGACCCCGGGCTTGGGCAGGCTGCACCGGTCCTCGCCACTCTGGCATCCTTCGCGTTGTGGTTGTGGGGCAATGCGCTGGCTTTCTTTCCTCCAGCAAACGTTAAGCGCGACGGCCGCGGCCGCGGCCGGCGGAGCAACGACGGCGGTGACGGCCAATCCGGTGCTCGGGGCCGCAGCGGGCGCAGCAGCGAAGACGAGCACCGAAGAACTGCTCGCTGAGTTCCTGCCCGCGCAGAAGCAGGCGCTCGAAATCGGGTAGAGGCCAGGCTTGCCCTGGCCCCTCCCACACCACCCGGCATGCGGGTCCGCACCGGGCGGTTCGCTCAGCGTTCCCGGACACGGCGGTAGGGGTCGGTGAACCCTTTCAGGCCAGCGGTCTTGTGCCAGTAGGCGTTTGGCAGGGCGCGTTGGAGTGGCCAGGACCCGGCGATGCGCCAGTAGCCCTTCTGCGACGCCGCCCATGAGCGGGCATCG
>JBELAG010000388.1:0-5106 GCA_049509055.1 Solirubrobacteraceae bacterium | reverse complement strand
CGCTCGAACTCGTCGCGCACGCCCCCGTCGTGGTCGTTCGGTAGACACGACCCGAACACCCAAACCCCAACGAAACCCAGGGAATCCGCCGGATTCGGGCACGTCACATGGGGGAACTTCGGGCTAGATGATCTTGGTGCTGCGGTCGGTGGCGCGACTCCTTACCATCGGGCTGTTCGTTGTGCTGGCGGCGTGTGGGCTGGCGATCGCCGTCTTCTCGATCGGCGGGTCGCGCAAAGGCGATTTCAATCTGCCTGGCTTGGCGCGGCTCGTGCATCTCGGCGACTTGCGCAATCAGGTAGGCGAGATGCTTCGCGACCTCGCCGCGCCCGGCCCGGTCGCGGTCGTCACGGTGCTGTGCGGGCTAGGCGGGATCGCTGTCGGTCTCTTGTTGCTGGTGGGGATGTTCTGGCCGCGCCGCGAGCGTCTGGTGGTGCTGGAGACAAGCAAGGAGGGGACGTTGGCCGCGCGACGGCGCGTGTTCGGCCGAGTAGCCGGCGCGTTGGCCGAGCAGGTCCGCGGAGTTACCGCGAGCAAGGCCAAGGTCCTACCCGGCCGCTGGCGAGGCGGGCGCCTTTGGGTGCGCGTCTACCATTCGCGCGCGGGCGAGTCCGAGGATCTTCGCCAACGCACCCTGCTTGCATTGGCTCCGTTGACCGAGGCGTTCGGGCTTCGCGCGCGCCTACAGCCTCGACTTGCACACCGCGGCCGGAGGGTGCAATAGGCGATGCTGCGCCAGCGTCTGCGGGTCGGCACCTCGCCGTTCGTTGTGCTCGGTCGGATCGTGCTCGTCCTCGCGGCGCTGGCGCTGGTGTGGTACGGGGCGATGCTGGTGCTGCTCGCGTTCAAGGTCTCCCCGCACACGGTGAACCAGCTCAGCGGTTACCGCAGCGCCTATAACTATTTGGCCGGGCTCAAACCCCGGGACATCACGGCCGAGACGCGGCTGATCGCCGGCCTGGCTGGATTAGCCGGCTTCCTCGTGTTCGGCTATCTGGCGTTCAAAGAGCTGCCGCGTCCACACCTGGCGCGCAGCGAGTTGCGGTTGGTGGACGACGAGCGCGGCGTGGTGGACGTCGCGCCACTCGCGATCGAGCGCGCGGTTGAGGGCGCCGCGCTCGAGTACGACGCCGTGCAGAACGCCGCCGCGCGCTATGCCACCGACGAGCTGACGGTCAACATCAGCGTCACCCGCGCACGTGCGCTGCCTGACATCCTGCGCGCTGTGCGCGCCCAGGCGCACGAGCAGCTCGCCGTCCACGGCCTGCCCGAGCTTCCTGTCAATGTGACCGTTACCGGCTTTCTGCGAACCCGACGAAGGGAGCTTGCATGATCACCCGAAAGCACTTCGCCGCCTTCCTGGGCTTCGCCTTCGTGGCTGCCTGGATCGGGTTTGGCTTCGGCGACGCCATCCTCTGCCTCCTCGGCGCGGCCTTCTCCTATGCCGTCGTCAGCTTCCTCGAGGGCGACCTCGACCTGACAGACCTCCAAGGCCGCCTCGGCCGCGACAGCACCACCACACCGACTACCACCTCACCACCCCGACCGCGAGCACGCCCCGCGTGCAGTAGCCAACCTCGCAGCATGAAGCCCGGGCTGGACTTGCCCGGTCCGCCACCAAAGCAGTCGTGAAACCCCACAGTTGCGCTTCTCAGTCTCATCACTCCAGTCGAGTTGAGCGCCGGCTCCCGGCTCCCGCTTTCGTAGTTCCCCGCGCATCTCGAACGCGGTAGTGAGAAGCGCCCTTTGCGCGGATTAGCAGGGTGGCTGCTTCGCCTGTGCGAGCGGTAGCCAGCGGCGACGCTGGCCACGTGCCCGCTTTGGACGAAAACGAGGCGTCTCGCGGCGGCCGGGAAGGCCGCCGCCAGGGCTGCCCCCTTTCGTCCGCACCAGCAGTGAAGTGTCGGCTGCCCTGAGCTTGTGCATCTCCTGGCTAGGCGGCAGCCGAACGGCCAGGACCCGGCGATCCGCGGGGGCGATTGGCGCAGCCGGGAGTCTGACATCGCTAGCGCTAGCGGCGCCGGCGGGTGCGAACCGGCCCCGGAAGCCTCCCGACGTTGACGGCAGGCGTGTGAGGGCGATCGCCGTCGTGCTTCACGTGTCGAGCTCCCGGTCGCGGGAGGATCGCGCGTGTGACCCTGTCTTTACGCCGGACCGGTGTGCGGGCTACAGCCTCGCCATCAAGAGGGACTCACGTCATCCGCGCGGCGAACGCCTCCGTCCCTCCGAGGTCTCGCCCTTCCCGATCTCGAGCGCATCGACAATGATCGCCGCATCCGCGTACGGAAGGGTGAGTCTCGGGTGTGACAGCGTAGTGGTCCGGCGGACTGGCCTACTAATGGAAAAACTTCGCGGGTGGGCCCCACGTCGGGGTTGCGGCGGTCGGGTTGTCTGTCTCGAATGCCACGCCCTGGTTGTCGACTGCGACGCACAACGATGTCGATGGGCAGGAGACGTCGATCAGCGCAGTGGTGTCGATGTTCGTAGCAGTCCATGTGGGCGATGCCGCAGCCGGGTCGTCCGAGATCGTCACGTTCCCGTCCGCGTCGGTCGCGACGCAGAGCGAGGCCGATGCGCAGGACACGCCGTCCAGGGGGTTCTGGCCGTCGATGTTTGTCGGGCCGCTCCACGTCGGGCTCGCGGCGTCGGCATCGTGGGTCACGAATGCGTTACCAGCGAAGTCGACGGCGATGCAGAACGACGTGCTGGGGCAGGACACATCGCCGAACCCATTCGTGTTGATGCTTTGGGGCGTGCTCCACGTTGGGGTCGCAGCGCTCGGGTCATCGGAGACAAGCACGTTGCCTGCAATGTCCGACGCCACGCAAAGCGATGTCGATGGGCAGGACACCTCGAGGGCGTTGGTACCGTCGATGTTCTCCGGCGCGCTCCAGGTCGGACTGGCTGCGCTCGCGTCATCGGTCTGGACTACGTTGCCGACTGCGTCGACCGCGACGCACAGGGACGTCGATGGGCAGCGCACGTAGTCGAACGGGTTGGTGCCGTCGACGTTCGTCGGGGCGCTCCAGGCCGGGGTGGGGGCGTTTGCTTCGTGAGTGATGAGGACGTTGCCGGCGCTGTCGGCAGCGACGCACATCGAGGCCGAGGGGCATGTGACGCTGTCAATCGGAGTCGAGCCGTCGATGTCGGCACGTGCCCAGACGGGCGTGGAGGCGGTTGGGTCTTGGCTGATCAACACGTTGCCGGCGCCGTCGACCGCTGCGCACAGCGAGCTCGACTGACACCAGACGCCGTTGACGGAGGTCGTGCCGTCGATCGCCGCCCCGGGGGAGGTCAGCAACTGCTGGTACTGGCGCTTGACGTCTGTGCCGCAGACCTGGGCGGGGCGCTCGCCGGTCGCCTCGCAGATCTGCGCGGCGAACAGCTCGGCTGCACCGTCGAGGTACTGCCCGACGGTCGAGTTCGGATCGGCGATCGCCGCCGCGATTTGCTCCCACGACAGCCCCTGGAGCACCGGCGGATTGACGACCGCCGCGTCCTGCCATAGGTTCCCGAAATCAAGGAACGGGAACAGCGCCTGAGGGTCGTACTGGTTGAGGATCTGCTGCTCGGCCGCGTTCGGCGTTTGAAGGGTCGTCCACTTCTGACCGTTGCAGTTTGAGCTGCACAGCTCGTTCGACTCCGCCTCGACCTCTGCGAAGGCCAGGGCTGAGCTGTCGTACTGGGCTCCGTCGAATGTGATCGTGTTGGTCGATGGTGCGAACTCGATCGGGCTCGACTCGCTCAGCGCGAGCGGCGAGAGCTCGCCGAACTGCGTGAGCGCCAGCTCCATCGACCAGCGGGTCACGGCGCAATATGGGCAGAACTCTGCGCCGTAGTAGAACAGCTCGGGCTTGCCGTCCAGCGTCGGCGGCGATCCTGAGAGAGCTTGCGGCCGACTGGTGAAGCGGTTCGGCGAGTTCAGGAAATTCTCCGCGGACTGCTCGATCGTTCGGCGCGGCAGGCTCATGACCGCCTCGAAGACCTCCTCCCCGAGCGCGCTGAAGCCTCGGTCGTACTGCACCTGATCCTCGCGCACCGAGTTGCCTGTCCCGCCACCCACCCCTGCGCGCTGCAGCGCGGCCCGGGCGAGATCAGCGCATGCACCCCTTATCTCACCTGATGCGCTCGCAACTGCCGAGCTCGGCACCGTCGGATCGTCGCGAACGCTCCGCAGATCACCAAGCGCCGCACGAGAGTCCGTGAAGACCAGATCGCCGGTGGGCGGTGGGAGGGCATCGCTCGCATCCGGCCACAGGTAAGCGGCGGTCGCCGCCCCGAGCTGGGACACCGCATCGCTCAGATCCGCCTTGGCCGCCGGATCCGCCGCGGCAATCAACGATTGCAGCTGCGACTGCGCCTGCTCCAGCGCGGTCTGAGCAGGCGTCGTCGCCGCGACCGCCCGCGATGCCAGGATTCCGGCCCCAAGCCCGCAAAGGACGAGCGCCACAAGGGCCCGTCTCAGCCTGGCCCTTCCACCTCGTGGACAAGCCAATACGAATCCAGCCGTCGGCACGATGCGCTCCATGTCGCCCTCCTGTTAAGCAGGCCGCCGAGACAGCTGAGCCGACCCTACTCCCAGGCCGAGCGCGAATCAACAACCTGCGCCGACACGACAGCAGGGCTCTCTCGGGCACGGCTTCCACCGCGTCGCGTCCTGACCGTTGGCTGCCGCTTCGCCAGGAGCTGCACAAGCTCGGGGCAGACGCGACTTCACTGGGTGCGGACGAAACGGAGCAGCGCGCGTGCCGGCAGGGATGAGATGACCGCTGCGCCTGGCCAAGCGGCAGTTCGTTGATCGAGGTCGCGGCGACCGTCGATAGGGTCATGCCTACGCAGGACGTCATCGTGCTTGCTGGCAATCGGCTGCCTGGCAAACTCGGGGCGCTGTTGCAATCGCCAACATCAAAGCGTTTGGCGGCCTGGCGCGCCACGACTGCTTCGGCTCTCGCGGCTGCTCCCGACCCGCTATGCCTTTGCCACGGTAAGCGTTCAGGGCGTCGTCGCGCGGTTTTGAAGGATTCCTGGTGTGTGCAGGAAATGTTGCGGTGTGGCACGCGACATTGTGGACGAGGTGTTCGACGCGGGACGGGATGCGGTAAAAGC
>JBELAG010000387.1:0-5110 GCA_049509055.1 Solirubrobacteraceae bacterium | reverse complement strand
GGGCTCGACGCGCAGCAGCGGCGCAACCTCGAGTTCGGGGCGCTGCTGCACGACGTCGGGAAGATCGCGATCCCCAAGGAGATCATCAACAAGCCGGGCACGCTCGATCCCCGCGAGTGGCAAATCATCACCACCCACACGCTCGAGGGTCAGAAGATGCTCGATCGTGTCGGCGGCTTCATGCGCGATGTCGGCCTGATCATCCGCTCCCACCACGAGCGCTGGGACGGGACCGGCTATCCCGACCGGCTCGCCGGCGGGATGATCCCGCTGGAGGCCCGGATCATCGCGTGCTGTGACGCCTGGAACGCGATGCGAACCGACCGGGTCTACCGCCGGGCGATGTCCTACGCCGCCGCGCGGGCTGAGCTGGCGGCCCACTCCGGGCGCCAGTTCGACCCGCGCGTCGCCGCCGCGCTGCTGGAGATGCTCGACGCCGCCGAGCGCGACCGCCGCGCCCGATCCGTCGACCCGCCGTCGACGCCGTCCGCCGCGGCGCACGGCGCGCACGGCGGCGACGCCCGCGTCACGGCGCGAACAGCATTCCCTGGGCCGCCACGGCCGGCCCGCGCAGCGACACGCGCGTGATCGCACCGGTGTCGGGGTTCAGTGTGGCGAGGAAGTTGTCCGGATAGCCCGGACCGGGGCAGGCGCTCGGCGCGCCGTTGGCGTCGCAGGGCGTGTCGGCGACGAAGACCTCGCCGCGCCGCATCGGCCCGGTCACCACGTCGATCGTGTCGCCGGCGTTGTCGGTGACGTAGATCGCCCCGCCGGCGCCGGTCGCCCAGACCGTGTCGTCGACGGAGTCAGACAGCTTGAGCACCGCCAGGGTCTGGCGCGACGTGCCGGCGGCTCCGACGAAGATCTGCTCCTTGTCGCCCTGGCTGGTGAGCATGAAGTCACCCGCGAAGCGCGACGCGTACGCGGGGACGGTCTCGTTGGAGTCGGGATCGGTGAGCGCGAGACGCGCTCGCGTGCCGGCCCCGGCGCCGGCGTTGGCCAGCGTCGCCTCGGCCTCGTCGGAGAACAGGCCGTGGATCGACGCGACGCGCGTGCGCGGATCCAGGACCACCCGGTAGACGGCCGGGTAGGACGCCCGCGGAGCGCTCGCGCCGGTCGTCCCGGGCGCCGACGCGCTGATCAGGATCATGCCCCGGTAGGCGTCGATCGCGTCGGTGCCGCCGTGCGACGGCAGCGGCACGTCGTAGCGATAGTGCACCGGCCCGCCGCCCGCCGGATCGATCACGTAGAGACTGGAATGAGCGTCCTCGTTGACGGTCGCGACCAGCCGGCCGAGCGCGGGATCGGCGCTCAGACCGTCGCACTTGCCCACGACGTCCCAGCTCGTGACGACGTGGCCGCTGCGGTCGAATTCGACGATCGTGCTGTCGCGGTCGCCCGTCGTGCTCGCCCGACCCTGCGGACCGACTCCGTTCTGGAAGCCGACGAAGATCCGGCCGTCGAGTGAGGCGATGTCATCGGGGCCGGCGATCGCCTCGCGCCGGCCGTTGACGAGGTGCGTGATGTGCGCGGCGTCGACGAACACCCGACTGGTGAGGGTCGGCGCGGCGGAGGCGGCCCGTGCGGGCTGCGCGCTCGCGGTCCGGCCGCCGGCGGGGGCCGAGACGGCGAGGGCTCCGGCGGCGAGCGCCGCGGCGGCGAGCGCCGGTGTGGTGAGGAGGGGCATCGGGCGTGTCCTTTCGATTGGCCCGCGACCGTAGCCGCGGTTGGCCCCCGAGATGCGTCCGGCGTGTGAACGGGCGTCAGCTGAGCTCGGGCGCCGCGGCGACGACCAGCAGCCGGAACTCCTCGAGCCCCTGCTGCACCGTGATCTCGCCGGCGTCGACGAGATCGCCGAGGCCGAACAGCGCGTTGACGACCGCCCAGGTGAGCGCGCGCGAGCGCGGATCGTCGGGGGTCTCCAGCAGACCCGTCCAGCGGTCCATCGAACGGGCGCGCAGCCGGTGGGCGAGGAAGCTGAGCTCGTGGCGCGGAATGCCGGCGTAGGCCAGCAGCACGCGCAGGATGTGGCGCTCCTGCGCCGGCAGCGAGAGCAGCTCTCCGGCCGCCAGCAGCGCCGCGTCGAGGCCGCTGGCGTCGGTGTCGCCGATCGCCCGGGTCACCTTGGCGTCGTAGTCGCCGAAGCGGTCGATCAACATCGCCATCACCAGGCTCGAGAGGTCGCTGAAATGCTCGTAGACGAGCTGCCGGCTGACCGCGGCCTCGGCCGCCACGCCGACCATGCTGAGCCGCTCCAGGCCCTCGCGCCCGGCGATCCTGGCCGCCGCGTCGAGCAGCTGGCGGCGGCGATCGGCGGCCCTCAGATACGGCCTGGTCGCCGGCCGGTCCGGCCGCTGGGAGGCCGGCTGAGGTTGCGGTGCGGGAGGTGTCATCGCGGAGCTTTCCTGCCGCGGGCGTGACCTGGCTCGCCTCGGCGGCGTGGCTGCGACTCTACCCGTAGCTGGCAAGTGCAACCCACTGTCGGTTCACGGCACCGGCGCGCCGGCGCCCGCCACGATCACGCCGATGATCGCCGCGCCGAGCAGGACGGGCACGACTCCGCGGCGCAATCCGAGCAGCGCGACGGCCGCGCCGGCGAGCACCGGGAGCTGCCACGTCTCGCTCAGCGCGCCGGCCAGCGTGACCGCGGCGCCGAGGATCGCGCCGATCGCCGCCGGCCCGGCGCCGTCGAGAAACGCGCGGGCGCCGCTGTCTGAGCGCAGGCGCTCGAAGCGCCGGCCGCCGATCAGGATGAACGCGAACGACGGGCAGAAGGCGACGCCCGCCGCCAGCAGGCCGCCCGCGACGCCGTGCGCCGCGTAGCCGACCGCGGCGACGGTCGCGACCACCGGGCCCGGGGTGACCTGGCCGAGCGCCACCGCGTTGAGGAACTGCGAGTCGGTCATCCAGTGGTAGGTGTGCACCGCGTCGCCCTGCATCAGCGGGATGATCACGAACCCGCCGCCGAACGACAGCGCTCCGACCTTCAGCGCCGTCCACGCCAGCGCGCCGATGCCGCCGGTGGCCAGCGACCCCGGGATCAGCGCGCCCACCGAGGCGCCCGGGAGCGCCGGCGCGCCGCGGCGCTGGGCGAGCAATTCGGCGCCGCCGCAGGCCAGCAGGACGAGCACGAGATAGGGGCCGATCAGCGCGGCCGCGGCGATGCCGGCGGCGAGATAGAGCAGCCATCGTGCCGCGCCGTCACGCCGGATGCGGGCGCGCGCGAAGCTCGGGCCCCACAGCCCGCGCGCGGCCGAGACCGCGACGGCGGACACGGCGGCGCCGGCGCCGGCGCCCGCACCACGGATCCACAGCGGCGGCGCATGGCCGAGGAACAGGACCGACAGGGCGAGGATCAGCACGACCGCCGGCACGACGAAGCCCAGCCCGCCGACGATCGCGCCGGCCGGCCCCGCCACGCGATAGGCGGTGAAGATCGCCAGCTGCGTCGACGCCGGTCCGGGCAGCAGCCCGCACGCCGCGTTGGCATCCTCGAAGGCCTGCGCGTCCATCCATCCGCGGCGGGCGACGACGAGCTCGCGCAGCAGCGCGATGTGCGCCGGCGGTCCGCCGAAGCCGGTGACACCGATGCGCGTCCATTCCCGCGCGACCGTCGCCAGCGGCGCTTGGCGTGGGGGCTGCGGCGCCATCGCCCCCCTGTCTACCACGGCGCCCGGCGCGGGTCAGGCGCTGATCTCGGCCGGCTGCGCGCAGTCGGCGGCGAGCGCCACGACGAGCTGCTCGCGCGCGGCGGCGATCGCCGGCACGGTGCTGCGCGGCAGCAGCTCCCCGGTATGGGCCGCGACCGCGTCGTCACCGCGACCCGCGGCGAGCATGCGGCGCACCACGTCGATGTCGGCGTCGATTCCGATCAGCCGGTAGGGGCGCGTCGCCAGGGCTGGGCCGAGGATGTCGCGCAGGCGGTGGCACTCGGCGCGGGCCGCGACCTCGTGCCCGGGCTCGCCGTAGAGCATCGACGCCAGGGCGCGCGAATCGAGTCCGTCGGGGTGCAGCGCGAGCAGCGCGGCGATCTCGCTGTGGCGCACCGTGAGGCGATGGATCGCGGTCGGCGTCCTCAGCACGGCCCGATCCCGGCCGAGGAGCTCGAGCCGGCTGGGCGTCGTGCGCGGCCGCAGCCGCGCCGGCCGGGCCGGGAGCATGAGCGTGCCCTCGCCGAGCGGGTGGATCTCGGCGGTCCCACCGCCCAGCTCGATCTCGCAGCCGCCGGCCGGCACCTCGATCCGTCCGCTCGTCCACGCGCTCGGAGTCGCGGCGAGCACCCGGCCCGACGGGCTCAGCGCCGCCGCCGGTCCGCCGAACTGCGCGGTGTGCTCGGCGAACAGGCCGAGGATCCGCGCGTCGCGCTCGAGCATCGTGGCGCGGAGGTATTGCTCGACGAGGCGGGCAGCGAGCTCGACGAGCGCGAGCGTGTGCGGGTGGGCGGTGTCATAGCGGCCGGTCACATCGATCGCGCCGAGCTTGTCGCCGGTCTCGGGGTCGTGGACCGGCGCCCCCGAGCACTGCCAGCCGTGCACCTCGGAGCGGTAGTGCTCGGCGGAGAAGACCTGCACGCCGTGATCGGCGGCCAGCGCCGTGCCGACCGCGTTGGTTCCCGCCGCCTGCTCGCTCCAGGCATGGCCGGGGGAGAAGCGGATCCGCTCCGACGCGCGCAGCACGTCGGGGTGGCCGTCGGCCCACAGCAGGCATCCGTCGGCGTCGGCGACCACGACGATGTGCCGGGCCTCGTGGAGCAGGTCCCCCAGCACGCTGCGCAGCAGCGCGGTCGTGGCCGACAGCGGGTGATCGCGCCAGCGCTCGCCGGCCTCCTGCGGATCGATCACCAGACGGGCGCCGGACTCGTCGGGATCGACCCCGGTCTCGGTGCAACGCTCCCACGAGTCGGCGATCACGTCGCGCACGATCGCCGGGACGTGGCCGCTGCGGAGCGCGACGTCATGGGCCCGGCGCAAGAGGCCCGCCCACTTGCGGGCATCCACGCCGGCCTGAAGTCCCACCCAGCTGTCGCGCATGCTCTCCTCTGCTCCTGAGCACAGCGTACGGCACGCGATCTTGCAACGTTGCTGCAACCCCGGCGCGCGAGTTGGCGCGC
>JBELAG010000386.1:0-5172 GCA_049509055.1 Solirubrobacteraceae bacterium | reverse complement strand
GCTCGTGACAGAGCGCCGCGAGCTCGATCCCGCGCCGTTCGTGGATGAACCACGAAGGGCCGACGACCAGATGCGCTACGCGGTCCGAGACGCCATCCAGCACCGACCACAGCGCCGACGCCGGTTTTTCGATCTCCCACTGCGGTGCGAAGAGCACCACCGGATCTCTGTGCAGAAGCGAGAACCAGCCCTCGTCGCTGTGACCACCTTGCGCGCGACGAGGCGTAGCGCTGGACACCGAGTGTCGGACGTCGCCCATCGGGATTGTGACCATCATAACGTCAGGACGATCCGGCAGCTGACAGGATGTTCCTCGGCGGTCGGGCGTCAGTCGCTTGAGGATGAGCTGGTCACCGGTGACGAAGCACGACGAACCTCGCCCCGGCTTGCTCCTCGCGCAGCGCGGGATCCTTCATCCAGGCCTTGACCATGTTGGTCTCGTCACCCCGATCGGTGTCGTGGACGAACACCCGACTGCCGGAAGCGAGCCGCGCTCGGAGAGCCGGGTAGGCAGGAAACCGGGCATCGGTCTGAAGGACGTTTGTCGGACCGTCGACGATGAGAAGATCGATCTGGTCCGGGATCAGCGCGAGCGCGTCCGGGCTGTACCACGCGCCGGTCCAGGTCCCGACCGTCTGCGCCACGAGTGGCGCGCAGACAACGTGGCACCGGGGGATCGCGTGGTAGGCCACGAGCCACTCCGCTCGGGCGGCCCACGCAGGCTCGCTCTCAAGCGACCAGATGTCCATCGAGTTGCTCAACGAGGCCGCCGCCAACCCGAGGACAACCGTCGATGCGCCCGGTCCGAGCTCCACCACGATGCTGGGCTGCGAGCGGACGACCAGCTCGGCGAGCCCGTACGCGGCATCGAGATCCAACCCGCCGCCGTCGAGGCGGGGGAGGACCCTCCCTGGCCGACCGAGGAGGCCAAGCAGACCCCAGAGCTCCGGTCCGGCTGCGGCGCGAGCGTTGGGGAGCTGCCGGAGCTCAGCCGTCACGACGAGCAGCTGCCGTGCCGACAGGCACACGACGGCGGCGAGGAGGAAGACGCCCACGTTCCACCGGCCCGAACCGAACCAGGGGCGGCGCATGCATGGTTATGATAATGAATGTGGCGTCACGGTCGGTCAGAAAGCCCACGGTATAAGCTCCGCGGATGAGGCTCCGCTCGGCGCAACGCACGGAGATTGATGTCACCGCCAAACCGGCACGTTCAGGTCAACCGCCCGGCAATCATCGACGAAACGATTGACGGCGAGGTCGTGGCGGTCGACCTGGAGCGCGGCAGCTATTACAGCATCCGGGGCGCCGGCGTGAGCATCTGGCGGGCGTTGACGCGGCCGGCAACGCCAGACGATGTGGTTGCCCGTATCGCCACCCACTTCGCGCGGTCGGAGGCCGAGGTCGCCGGACCGGTCCTGCGTTTCATCTCTCAACTGGAGGACCACGGTCTGCTGAGGCCGGCCGACAGCGAGGCCACCGGCGTTGCGGCGGCGGACCCGCCGGTTGGTGACCCGGCCACCTTCGAGCCCCCACGGCTGGAGAAGTTCACCGACATGGAGGATCTGCTGCTGCTCGACCCCGTGCACGAGGTCGACGCACGCGGCTGGCCCCATCCGGACCCACATTGACCGGACGGGAGGCGAGAGTCGAGGTCGCCGGCCCGACCGCGGCCTTCGCTGAGCTGGTCTTCGGATTCGAGCAGGCGGCTGCAAAGCTCGACGTGAGCGAGCATCGACTGCTCATCGGATCGCAGGCGATCGAGCTGCGAATCGCGGGAGCGGCCATGGCAGAAGCAGTTCTCCCGGCACTTCAACACGTGACGGAGCCCGAGCCCTCCCGGGTCGACCCTGGTCTGGTGGTGAGAGCGTGGGACTGCGCCGGCAGCGATACGCGGCTCCCCGATCTCCCGGGCGTGGTCGATGACGCCGTCGGGCGCTCGCACTACGACGGCGAGGTCTGCCTCTCGTTCCGGATGTTCGAGTCGGTGGTGAGCGCATTGCACGGCGCTCGCGGCGAGGCGATCCATTGCGTGGCCGACGTAGAACGCCTGGCGCCGTACGACATCGCCCACCCACTGAGCGAGATCTTCGCTTGGTGGCTGAGCCGCTGCGGCTGCTACCGCGTGCACGCCGCCGCCGTCGGGACCGCTGCCGGCGGCGTCCTCCTCGCCGGAGCCGCGGGAGCAGGCAAGAGCACCTCGGCTCTGACGTGCCTGCGCGCCGGCATGCAATTCGTCGGCGACGACACGGTGCTCGTCCGCGCAGATCCCCCGACCGCGATCAGCCTCTACAACTCCGGTCGGGCCGACCGCGACCTGTTGCGGCGCTATCCGAACGTCTTCCCGCGCCTTGACCTGCCCAGCGGAGAGGAGAAGGCGGTCGGCTTCTTCGGGCGGGAGGCGATGACCCGCGAGATCGCGCTGCGCGCGGTGGTCCTTCCTCGCGTCGTCCCGGGAGGGCGGTGCCGGATCGGGTTGGGCAGCCGGACGACAGCCGTGCTGGCCCTCGCGCCGTGGGTCGTCATGCACTCGCCGGGCGCCGAACCCCGGGCGCTGGCCTCGATCCGGAATCTGGTCGCCGCACTGCCCGTCTACGCGCTGGAGATCGGGGACGACCTCGTCCGGATACCCGGCCTGCTGTCCACTCTGATCGAGAGGTCGGTCACGTGCTCGTAAGCGTCATCGTGCCGGTGCGCAACGGCGAGGCGTTCCTCCGCGAGGCGCTCGAGAGCGCGTTCGCGCAGACATGGGAGCCGGTCGAGGTGATCGTCGTCGACGACGGCTCCTCTGACGGCTCGGGGACGATCGCGGCCGCCTTTCCGCATGTGCGGGTGCTCCGGCAGGCACCGCAGGGCCAAGCGACGGCTCGCAACGCGGCCGTGGCAGCAAGTCGGGGAGAGTTGCTCGCGTTCCTGGACGCGGATGACGTGTGGCCATCGACGAAGCTCGCAGTCCAGGCCGGCTATCTGCGCGACCATCCCGAGGTGGGCGGGGTTCTGGGGCGACAGAAGCTGCTCGTCGAGCCGGGCGTTGCGCTCCCGCCGTGGGTGCACCGAGAGGGCGGCCTGGAGCGGGCAGCAGGAGGTGCTCAGCCGCTCTCGCTGGTCACTCGCCGAGGGGTCTGGGATCTCGTCGGGCCGTTCACGCCGGGGCTGTTGTTCGCCGACGACACTGACTGGTTGATGCGTGCTCACGAGCTCTCAGTCCGGATCGAGATGCTCGAGGATGTTGTGCTGTATCGGCGTATCCACGGCGCGAACATCACCTACGACGACGACGCCCTGCGGCGTGGCCTGGTCCTCGCGCTGAAGGGCCGTATCGATCGGCGTCGCGCCCGGAATCCGACATGAGCCAGTTCGCGTTGGTGAGCGTGGTCGTCCCGTTGCACGATCACGCCGACGTCGTCGCACAGACGCTCGACAGCATCCTCGGTCAGGACCACCATCCGGTTGAGCTCGTAGTGGTGGACGACGGCTCATGTGACGGTGGCGCAGATGTAGTCGCCGGGTACGAGCCGCGCGTCCGCGTGATCCGTCAGTCGCGGATGGGGGCGGCGAGCGCGCGCAATCGCGGCCTGGATCTGACCAGCGGCGAGCTCGTCGTGTTCTTCGATGCCGATGACCTCATGCCGGCCGGCCGGCTACGACGTCAGGCGGCCGCGCTTGCCCGCCACCCGGAGCTCGACGGCGTCTTCGGCGACGTGGTCGAATTTCGTCCGGGGACGCCCTGGCGGAGCGAGCCGCGACCGGGTCGCCTGCCCGGCAGCTTGATGCTGCGCCGTCGCGCGCTCGAGCGGGCGGGTTCCTTCCGGGAGGGCGGCGCGCAGGTGGAGGCGGTCGAGTGGGCGGCGCGCGCGCACGACGCCGGGCTCAATCTCAAGCATCTGCCCGGTGTCGCGATGGAGCGGCGCCTGCATCCGGGCAACCACAGCCGGGCCACCGATCACCGGGAATACCTCCGCGTCCTCAAGGTCATCCTCGACCGCCGGCGCGCCGACGGGTCTGCCGCGTCCTGACAGTAGTGCCGGGACAGGCGATGGCGAGACCCAGACTCGAACTGGGGACACCACGATTTTCAGTCGTGCGGCCCTGCATCTGAAGCAGCCTGATTTGCAGGGATTTCCGAGCGTTCTGCGACTGATCCTGAGTCCGGATTTCCCCGGACTTTGCGTCCGTTTCCCGGGGGAAAAGGCCAACGGTGAGGGTCGTCGGCCTTTTCGCCACGTGCCGCGGCACCCCGTCGCGGCGCAAGCGGGTCGCGTCGTCTTTGCGCTGGTCGTCGCGGCTTAAGGAACCGGAGGTCGGTTGTTCGAATCTCTCGGGGCGCGTCAAGAAACCCGCTGCGAACAGCGCGTCTGTCTGGTAGTCGAGGAAGGAGCCGGCGGCGCTCGAAGGCGAGGGTGTAAAACGGAAGTGCGAACACGCGGGCCGCGCACTCGCCGCAGCCAGCCTAAGCCCGACCAACTGGCCTGGGCGGTGCTGTCAGGGCGATCGTTCGTCCGGACCTGATGCGAGCTTCTGCCCATGGTCCGATCGAGCTTTCGCCGCCGCCAGCAGTACCGGCGCCTGTGCCGCGCAGTTGCGAGTGGCGTGGCCTCCCTCACCACCGGGGTGCTGGCCGTGATCGCCGAGGGTGCCGGAGCCCTCGCCGTTTGCGGGCGCGCTCGGGCTCATCACCCTCGCGCTGCTGATCGACGCTCGCCACCGGGCGCGCCTCGCCGGCCGCAGCCGCGTCGGAGCGCGCCCGGAGGACGAGGTCCGGCGAGCCCTCGCACCCCTCGAGGCCGACGGCTGGCGGCTGCTCCACTCGCTGCCTTACCGTGGGCGAGGCGACATCGACAGCGTCGCGATCGCCCCGACCGGCATCGCCTTCGTGATCGAGGTCAAGACCCGGACGTTCGACACGCGCCACCTCGCCGCCGTGCGGGAGATGGCCGCGTGGCTGTACCGCCGGCGGCGACGCTGGTGCCGCCGCGGAGCCATCCCGGTCCTGTGCGTCGTGCGCACCCGAGGCGTGGAACGCGTCCAGGACGGGGTCCTGGTCATCTCGGTCGACCGGCTCGTGCCGTCCCTCCGAGCAGCAGCCGGAACCTCACCGCGCCCCGCGTTCCTGGCAGCGAGGGCGTGATCGCGACCGTGTCCAGGTCGGGCCCGTACAGGTCGCGGCGTCGA
>JBELAG010000385.1:0-5176 GCA_049509055.1 Solirubrobacteraceae bacterium | reverse complement strand
TCGATGGACTCGGGCTGCAGTTCTTCATCGGGACCCAGGGCTCGATCTCGAAGGTCGGTCCGGTGACGACGCTGGACGGCACGCCGGTCCTGCTCGGCATCCAGTGGGCGTTCGATCTGTAGTGCAGACGCTCGGCCGCCGGCGCCTGCAGTTCTACGCCGCCAGTGTGGCCAGGAGGTCCCCCAGGGGGCCCGCATGATCTCGACCGTCGATTCCGCAGCGCTGGTGCTCGCCGGGGCGGTCGCCGGACTGATCGGTTCGGCCGGTGGGATCACCTCGCTGGTGTCCTACCCCGCGCTGCTCGCGGTCGGGCTGCCGGCGCTGACGGCCAACGTCGTCAACAACGTCGCCTTGGTCGGCTGCTGGCCCGGGTCGGCTCTGGCGTCCAGGCCCGAGCTGCGCGGCACAGGTTCCTGGCTGCGGCGCTGGGCCGCTGTCGCTGCGGCGGGGGGAGCGGCCGGCGCGGGATTGCTGCTCGCGACTCCGCCGGGCCTGTTCGCCAGGATCGTGCCGTTGCTCGTGGCGGCCGGGTCGCTGGCATTGCCGTTCGAGCCTCGTCTCAGAGCATGGCGCCATCGCCGGGGTGACCCGGACCACAGGCTCGCATTATCGGCCGGACTCGTGGCCCTGTCGGTCTACAACGGGTACTTCGGCGCCGGATCCGGGGTGATGATCCTCACGCTGCTGCTCGTGCTCGTCGATCACCGCCTCCCCAACGCCAATGCGCTCAAGAACATGCTGATCGGCGCCGCCTCTCTGGTCTCGGCCACGATCTTCGCGCTTTCGGGTGCAGTCGATTGGTCAGCCGCCGCTCCGCTCGCGCTGGGGATGCTCTCAGGCAGTCGCGTCGGGCCGGTTGTCGCCCGACGACTTCCCGCGGGCATGGTGCGCGGGCTGATCGTGCTGCTCGGACTGGGGCTGGCGATCGACCTGTGGCTTCGCCCCGGCTCGTGACCGCGCGCCGATGATGGCGCTCGGGAGGTCTCCGGGCTCAACCGCCGGCACGCGCTCACGCGGATCCGGGGATCATTGCGGCATGCCGAGCGCGTTCTACTTCGGAGCGATGTCTCCGTACTCGTGGTTTGCGGCCGAGCGGATCGGGGCGCTGCTGCCCGACGCGGAATGGCGCCCGGTGTTCGCCGGCGGCGTGTTCAAGGCGTGCGGACGGGTGTCATGGGGGCTGACCGACGAGCGCGAGGTCAAGCTCGCCGACTGCGAGGCACGAGCTCTCGTCCGAGGGTTGGGCGCGATCCGGTGGCCGGATCCCTGGCCGACCAATGATGTGTTGATCGCCCGGGCGATGATCGTGGCCGACCAGCGCGGGGCTCTGCGACGTTTCGCGCTCACCGCGATGCGGATGGCGTTCCGAGAAGGGCTTGACCTCGGCGACGTCGACGCGGTGCGCGCGGTGGCCGAGCGATCGGGGTTGGCCGGCGGCGCGGTCGCCGAGGCGATCGGCGACGCGACGGTCAAGGCGGCCTTGCGTGCGGCGAACGACGAGGCGGTCGCCCGTGGCGTGTTCGGCGTCCCGACGGTCCGCGTGGGCACCCGGCTGTTCTGGGGCGATGATCACCTCGATGCGGCGGCAGCGCTGGCCGCCGTTCAGTAGTCAGATCACGAGCGCAGCACGGCCGCCGGCCTTCACGCCCGCAGCAAGGCCTGCGCGAGCACCGTGTCCATCGTCTCCATGATCGAGATCGTCTCGTCCAGCGCCATCAACGCGCTCTCCAGGTCGCCGGCGGCCAGGCGGCGGGCGACCTCGTCGGCCTCGTGACGCAGGCCCCGGCCCTCGAGCACGGGCGCGACGCGCGTCGGCTCACCCCGTCGGGGAATCAGTGTCACGGTGGTGGGAGCGTAGAAATCGCCGTCGACCTCGATCCTCGCGTCGGTGCCGACGATCGACGCTCGGGTCGGGCTCTTGGCTCTCAGGGTGCAGGTGAGCACAGCCTGCGCGCCGCTGGCATAGCCGAACACCATCGAGGTCTGCCCATCCACTCCGGTGAAGGCCGGGTCGCTGAGCGACACGATCCGGTTCGGCGCGCCGAGGATCATCGAGGCGAAGGACACCGGATACACGCCGAGGTCCAGCAGAGCCCCGCCGCCGAGCTCCGGAGCGAACAGCCGGAACCCGGGGTCCTGGGCAAACCACTGGCCGTGGTCGGCGGTCACGCTGACGATGTCGCCGAGCGCTCCGTCGGCGAGCCAGCGGCGGATCACGGCGACGTGCGGCAGGAAGCGCGTCCACATCGCCTCCATCGCGAACAGTCCGCGGTCGCGCGCCGCCTGGACGATCTCACGGGCCTCCGCGGCGTTCATCGCGAACGGCTTCTCGACCAGCACCGGCTTGCCCGCCTGCAGCGCGAGGATCGCGTTGTCGCGATGCATCGGGTGCGGGGTCGCGACGTACACCGCGTCGACGTTCGGGTCGGCAACGAGCGACTGATAGCCGGCGTGCCGGGCCGCGATCGCGAACTCGTCCGCGAAGCGGTCCGCCGCGCCCTGGCTGCGCGACCCGACGGCGGTGACGACCCCGGAGTCGGTGAGCCGCAGATCGCTCGCGAACGTCCGCGCGATTCCGCCCGTCCCGAGGAGGCCCCAACGCAAAGGGGTGGCCGCCATGTCTGGTCCTTTCGTCGATGTGAAGCGGTGAACGCCTCAGCGTCCGTCGTGCGGTTGCGACCTTACCGTCACGCCGTCACGCCGTCGCGGTGCTCGGGAGCCAGCTGAAGCGCCACGCGGCGAAGGCCGTCGCGCCAACCGCCCAGGCCGCGAGCACGAGCAGGTCACTGACCGAGATCGCCTTGGCGAACGAGCCGTTGACCGACGCGAGATGGAGGCTGTTGGCCAGGTGCTCGACGGGGAAGAGCGTGCCGATCGTCCGCAGGGAGCTGCTGAGGTTCGGGGTCGGGATGAACACGCCCGAGATGAACCACAGAGGGAGCATCGTGGCCTGCACGATCGGCTGCGCGGCGTCCGGGGAGCCGATCAGGCCCGATACGGCGTATCCGATGCAGGCGAACGCGATCGTGCCGACGACGACGGTGCAGGCGACCGCGGCGAGCGCGCCCGGGCCGATCCCGACGCCGTAGCCGAGCTTGGCGATCACGAGCAGGAGCGTCGACATCACGGCGGCGATGACGACCGTCGACAGCGCCTGGCCGGCGATCAGCAGGGCCGGCGGCGCCGGAGTCGCGCGGCGGCGCTTGAGCACGCCGGACTCGCGAAGGCTGGAGATCGAGATCACGAGGTTGGCGTAGCCGGCGACGACCACGGACATCGCGAGGATGCCGGGGACGTAGAACGTGGACAGCTTCACGCGGTGACCGTCGACGACGGTGTGGCCGTTGCCGAACACCCCGGTGAACACGACAAGGAGCACGATCGGGAAGAAGAACGTGAAGAACCGGGCGCGCGGGTTGCGCAGGCTCGCCCTGATGTCGGACCGGACCTGGTGGGCCAGGAGCCACAGCGGGCCACGCGCGGCGGCCGACGCGCCGCTGGAACGGGGGTGAATCCGGGGGGGGTTCGACGGCCCGCCGGGGAAGCGGCGGCGCCATGCGCCGATCAGGAACTTGATCAGGAGAAACATCGTCAGCTCCTCGTGGGGTGGTTGTGGTCGTCGGTGAGCTGGAGGTAGACGTCTTCGAGCGTCGGGCGGTGGACTTCGATGTCGTCGAGCTCGAGCCCGTGATCGACCGCCCATCCGGCGATGGCGTGGAGATCGGAAGCGACGCTCGTGCTGGGCAGCAGCAGCCGACCGTCGGGCTGCTCCTCGAGGCGACCGGTGATCGCCGCCGGAAGGTCGGCGGCCGTCGTGCCCTGCGGCGGGCTGAACGAGATCTGAGCCGCTTCGAGCTCGCGGCCGCCGAGCGTCTGCGGCGTGCCCTCGGCGACGATCCGGCCCGCAGCGATCACCGCGATCCGGTCGGCGAGCCGCTCGGCCTCCTCCATGTAGTGCGTGGTGAGGAAGACGGTCTTGCCGAGGTCCCTGAGCCCCGCGATCACCGCCCAGGCGGCGCGGCGCGCCGAGGGATCGAAGCCGGTCGTCGGCTCGTCGAGGAAGATCAGCTCGGGGTCGCCGATCAGCGCCAGCGCCACATCCAGGCGCCGGCGCTGGCCGCCTGACAGCGCGGTGGCGCGCTCGTCGGCCTGCTCGGTCAGATCGACGAGGGCGAGGGTCTCGTCGACGTCGCGGGGGGCGTGGTAATAGCCGGCGTAGAGCGCCAGGCACTCGCGCACGGTCAAGCCCGGTTCGGCCTCGGATTCCTGCAACACGACCCCGATCCGCTCACGCCACGACGAGGGCGCGTGCCAGGGGTTGGCACCCAGCACCTCGACGGCGCCGGAGCTGGCGCGCCGGAAGCCCTCGAGGATCTCGACGGTCGTTGTCTTGCCGGCGCCGTTTGGCCCGAGGAACGCGAAGATCTCGCCGCGGCGGATCTCGAGGTCGATCCCACGGACCGCCTCGCGGTCGCCGTAGCGCTTGTGCAGGCCGCGGAGGGTGATCACGGGCTCGGCATGGTGGGGTGGCGGAGCCGCGGCCAGGCGCTGGGCGACGGCGGCATCGAGGCTGTTGGTGAGCATGCCATCACGCTACGCGCGCCGCCGATGCCTTTCATCGGCGCACGGGTCGAACCCGGGTCTCCACCCGCGGGTGGAGACCGTCGCCCGCCGCTCCACCCGCCGGCCGATGACGCGAGCGCGCGGGGCGCATATCGTTTCAGGACGCGATATGGCTGCACTGGTCAAATGGTTCACGCGGAACGGCTTGACCCCGGCCGAGAGGGCTCCGGCCGAGGTGATCGTCCTGCGCTCGTTCGGGTTGATCGCGCTCCTCCTGTTCGTCGCCGAGACGGTCACGACCCGACCGGAGCCCGCGCTCCACGGGCGCGGGCTGGTCCTGCTGGTCGCCGCGATCGCCTGCGTCGTCGCGGCGATCGCGACCCAGCCCCAGCGCGGCGATCTGCCGGCGTCCTACCGGGTCGCGACGCTCGGCCTGGTGACCGCCACGGCGGCGGTGCTGGCGGCGATCCAGCCGAACGGGATCTGGGAAGCCGGTCCGTACTACGTCGGCATCATCGCGGCCCTGCGCCTCGAGCGCCGGACCGGGGTGATCGTGCTCGTGACCTCGCTCGTCGTCCTCGTCGCGGTCGCGGGGATCGCCGGGCATCTCGGA
>JBELAG010000384.1:0-5200 GCA_049509055.1 Solirubrobacteraceae bacterium | reverse complement strand
GATGCCCGACCTCGTCGCGGCCGCCGCCGAGGGCGCGCGGGTGCTCCACGTCGTCGCGATCCTCGCCGACGACGTGCTGATGCCGGCCGTCCGCGCCCACATGGTGTTCGCGGCGCTGGCCGACCACGGCGAGCTGGTCGGCGGCGTGCCGTCGGTCGACGCCGTCGACCAGTTCTCGGGCCAGCGGATCGAGGCCTGGATCGTCTCCGAGCACGAGGAGGAGGTCGTCGGCGCCACCGCCGGCTCGGTCACCGATGTCGTCGCGGTCGAGGTCGGCGAGGTCGCCGCTCCCACCGCCGTTCCCGATCCCGCGCCGTTGGCCGAGCCCGAGGCCGAGGTGGTGGCGCTGCCGGTCGCCGCGGCTGCCCCCGAGCCCGAGGCCGCGCCCGCTCCCGCCGCGGAGTCAGAGAGCGCCCCCGCGGCTCCGTCGGCCGCGCCGGCCAAGGCGGCCGCGGCGCGCACCGTGCGCGTCGACGCCGAGCGGCTCGACGCGCTCATGCATTCGATGGGCGAGCTGGTGATCCACCGCACGGCCGTCGAGGCGCTCACCGCCAACCTCGACGTGACCGGCCTGCAGCAGGCGATGCAGGAGCTGACGCGCAGCTCGCAGGCGCTGCAGTCGATGGTGATGCAGGTCCGGATGATCCCCGTGGAGGTCGTCTTCCTGCGGTTCCCGCGCCTCGTGCGCGACCTGTCGACCAAGCTGGGCAAGGAGCTCGAGCTCAAGCTCGTCGGCTCCGACACCGAGCTCGACCGCACGGTCGTCGACGCCCTCGGGGATCCGCTCGTCCACCTCGTACGCAACTCGCTGGACCATGGGCTCGAGCCCGCCGCCGAGCGCGTCGCCGCCGGCAAGCCGCCGGTCGGCACGCTGACGATCGCCGCGCGCCATGCCGGAGGCAGCGTCGTCATCGAGGTCCGCGACGACGGCCGGGGGATCAACCCGCAGGCGATCGCCCGCAAGGCGCTCGCCCAGGGGATGATCGACGCCCAGGCCGCATCGGAGATCACGATGAAGTCCGCCGTCGAGCTGCTGTTCGCGGCGGGCTTCTCCACCGCCGAGGTCACCAGCGACCTGTCGGGACGGGGGGTCGGGATGGACGTCGTGCGGACCAAGATCCGCGAGCTCGGCGGCGAGGTCGTCGTCGACTCGGTCCAGGGAAAGGGCACGGTCGCCCAGATCCGGCTGCCGCTCACCCTGGCGATCGTCTCCGCGCTGCACGTCGACGTCTCCGGCGATCCCTACGCGATCCCACTGGACCGCATCGAGCGCACGCTGCGCCTGTCCGAGCAGACGGTCCGCTCGGTCGCCGGCCGCCAGATGCTCGTGCTCGACGACGGTGTCCTGCAGCTGCTGGAGGGCGCGGAGATCTTCGGCCGCCCCACCGGCGGGCAGCACGACTTCGTGGTCATCGTCCACAGCTCCGAGGGACGGTTGGCGATCTCGGTCGACGACCTGATCGGCCAGCGCGAGCTCGTCACGCGCCCGCTGCCCCCGGTCGTCTCCAGCGGCGAGCCCGTCTCGGGCGGCGCCGCGCTGGCCGACGGACGGATCGCTCTGATCGTCGACTGCGACGCGCTCGCCGCGCTGGCCCACGGCACCGGGGACCTGGAACGCGCCACCGTCTCGTCCGCCGCCGCACCGGCGCCGTCCGCGCTCGGGCGGATCGCCGCCTAATCACACTCGACACACAGGAGAAGTCCGTGACCCCGCCCTTGACCGACATGCAGCTCGACGCGCTGCGCGAGCTGGCGAACATCGCTTCGGGGACCGCTGCGACCGCGCTGTCGCAGATGCTGGCGCGCGAGGTGGAGCTGAGCGTGCCGCGCGCGCTCGCGCTGCCGTTGGCCGATGCCGTTGACGCCTGCGGCCCGCCCGAGGCGCCGGTGGTGGGGGTCGTGTTCCCGATCGAGGGCGACCTCGATGCGCTGATGCTGCTGCTGATCCCCGCAGAGCACGCCCAGATCCTGTGCGCGATGCTGGGCGTCGAGGCCGGCACCGAGGTGGGGGACTCGGCGCTCGGCGAGATCGGCAACATCCTCGGCGCCTCCTACCTCAACGGTCTGGCGTCGATGACCGGGCTCGCGCTGCTGCCGTCCCCGCCGATCCTGCAGTGCGACATGCTGGCGGCGATCGTCTCCAGCCTGCTGGCCCAGACCGCCGGCACCAACGACATCGCGCTCGTGCTCGACTCCGAGCTCGACGTCTCCGGCGAGGCGTGCTCGATCTCCTTCCTGCTGCTGCCGACGGCGGGGCACATCACCGAGCTGCTCGTGCCGCTCGGCCTCGCGGATGCCCCGGCCTGACGATGGCCAGCGTGCGCATGGCCGAGATGGCGATCTCCGCCGACCCGGCTGAGGAGCTGGTCGCCCTCGGGCTCGGCTCCTGCATCGGCCTGGCGATCGTCGACCGGACCGCCGGCATCGCCGGTCTGGCGCACGTCGTGCTGCCCGAGTCCAACCAGACCGCAGGGCCGGCGGGCAAGTTCGCCGACCTGGCGATCCCCGAGCTGATCAAGCGCCTGCTCGCGCTGGGGGCGGTCCAGCGCCGCTTTGAGACCGCGCTGGTCGGCGGGGCCCGGATGTTCGAGCTGAGCGGTGGCCTCGACATCGGGGCGCGCAACGAGCAGGCGGTGCGGACCGCGCTGACGCTCGCCAAGGTGGCCGTGCACGCGGCCCAGACCGGCGGCAACCAGGGCCGCACCGTGCGGGTGCACGTGGGCGAGGGAATCGTCAGCTCGCGCACCGCCGGCACGACCCCGGTGGTGCTGCTGCCGGGCCGCCCGGGCGCTCGCGCCGCCGAGCCGCCGCGCCCCGCCGCGGGCCGCCCGGTGGCCGCGGTCGTCGGCGGAGGCCGTCGATGAGCGAGCTCCTCAGCCCCGAGAAGATCGCGGCGCTCGTCGAGCAGGCCAAGAACGGCCAGCTCCCCGAGGCCGGCGCGGGGCAGGCCCAGCGACGCAGTCACCGGATGCGCACGGTCGACTTCTCGCGGCCGACGAAGTTCTCCTCCGACCAGCAGCGCCGGATCACGCGGGCGACCGAGACGTTCTGCCAGACCGCCAACACCCGGCTCTCGACCGAGCTGCGCTGGCCGGTGGAGCTGGAGGTGCTCAACACCGTCCAGCTCACCTGGGCGGCCGCCCAGAACCAGCTCCCCCCCAGCTCGCTGTCGGTGCTGCTCGACGTCGATCCGATCGGCACCCGGATGCTGCTGACGGCCGAGCAGTCGTTCGTGCTGGCCTGCCTGGAGTGCCTGCTCGGCGGCTCGCCCGACCGCCCGCCCCGGGAGCGGCGGCTGAGCGAGATCGACTGGAGCCTCACCCGGCGGCTGTTCGATTCGATCGTCCTGCCGCTGTCGCTCGTCTGGCAGGAGCTGGGCGGCGTGACGCTGCGAGCCGGCGAAATCGACCCCCACGACGCCAGCCAGGCCGCGTCGGTGAGCGAGCCGACCTTCACCACGCTGATCGAGTGCCGGCTCAACAAGCAGTCGTTCGCGCTCGCGCTGCTGATCCCGTGGATCGCGATCGAGCCGATCGTGGCGACGATCTCCGGCACCGAGAACGACGGGCCGGAGGACGAGCACGAGCTGGCCGGCCCGATGAATCGCGCGCTGTCGCGCGTGTCGGTCACGCTGCGCGCCGAGGTCGCGGCGGTCGACCTGGCGATCGAGGACATCCTCGCGCTGACCCCGGGAAGCGTGATCTCGTTCGGGGTCCGCGCCGACGACGGCGTGACGCTGTTCGCCGAGAACACGCGGCTCGCCCGTGCCCAGCCCGGGTCCAACGGGCCTCGCCGGGCGGTTCAGGTCTGCGGGCCGGACGGCGGTGTGGCGTGAGCGGGGGGGCCGGTCTCACCCAGCGCGACGCCCTCGTGCGCCTCGGAGCCTCGACCGCCGAGGCGATCGCCCAGGTGCTCGAGATGTTCGCCCCCGGCGCGATCGAGCGCGGCGACGTGTCGGTGCTGGCCGAGGGCGCCAACCCGTTCTCGAGCCTGACCCGCGGCGCGGTGGCGACGAGCGTCTCCTACGTCGACGGCGTCACCGGGGCCAACGTCTTCGCGCTCACCCCCGCCGGCGCGCGCAACCTCGCGTCGGCGATGGGCGTGCCTGCACCCGACCCACCCGCCGACGACGGCGGCAAGCCGGAGGCGCTGTCGGAGCTGGAGCTGTCGGCGATCTCCGAGGCCGCCAATCAGATGATGGCCGCCGCGGCCAGCGCGATCGGTGTGGTGCTCGGCCAGGAGATCGAGATCTCCCCGCCCGAGACGCGCGTGATCGAGGATCCCGCCGCGACCGGCGAGCTGTTCGGCTCCTCCGCGCACGCCACCTCGACGACGTTCCTGATCGGCGGCGAGTCCTGCCGGCTGATCCAGCTGGTGCCGAGCGCGTTCGTGGTTCGGATGGCCCGCGCGCTCGACGAGCTCGGCGCCGACGGCGACGACGACGGCGGCGGCGAGAGCCGTGACGACGGCGAGGGCTCCACGACCAGCCTGGTGGATGCGCTGGGCGAGATCAAGCTTCGCGTCTGGGCCGAGCTGGGGCGCACCCAGCTGCCGCTCGGCCGCGCGCTCGGGCTGCCGCTCGGCGCGGTCGTCGAGCTCGACCGGACGGCCGAGTCGCCCGTCGAGCTGTTCGTCAACGGCATGAGCTTCGCTCAAGGTCGGCTGATCGTCACCGATGATGGCGAGTGGGCCTTTGCCTGCGACGCCGTCGGCAGCAGCCGGGGCCTCGCCGGCCCAACCATCACTCCCACGCAACCAGAACACGAAGGAGCACTTACCTGATGGCCCGTGTACTCGTAGTCGACGACGCCGCTTTCATGCGCAAGGTCGTGAGCGACGCGCTCGCCTCCGGCGGCCATGATGTGATCGGCGTGGCAGGAAACGGAATCGAAGCGGTCGACCGCTTCAAGGATCTCAAGCCCGAGCTGACGATGCTCGACATCACGATGCCCGAGAAGTCCGGTCTGGAGGCGCTGGCGGAGATCATGACGATCGATCCCAGCGCACGGGTGCTGATGTGCTCGGCGCTCGGCCAGGAGAGCAAGGTGATCGAGTCGATCAAGCTCGGCGCCAAGGATTTCGTCGTCAAGCCGTTTCAGCCCGATCGCCTGCTGGAGGCGGTCGGCAAGGCGCTGGCGTGAACGCGAGCGGTCCGGCGGGGCACCGCCCCGCCGGCCGTCTCCTCCAGCGCCCGCGTCCG
>JBELAG010000383.1:0-5215 GCA_049509055.1 Solirubrobacteraceae bacterium | reverse complement strand
ACAAGTCGCCGTACAAGACCAACACCTACGGCGTGGTGTACGGCGCCGGGATCGCTCCGGCGGGCCTCTACGCGTCGATCTCGTCGCGCGGGCTGGTGGCGGGCGCGGGCTACCACGCGATGGCCCGCGATCAGCTCGAGCGCTACCGCGATGCCGTCGCCGACGACGGGCACGGCGCCGAGCTGGCGGCGCTGGCGGCGACGGCGGTCGAGGCGGGGCTCGAGCTGTGGGGCGCGAGCCTGGCCACGGCCCCGCGCGGTTATCGCAAGGACCACGAGCGGATCGAGCTGCTGCGCCGCAAGAGCCTGGCGCTGGGCGCGACGCTCCCGTTCGGGCGCGGCATCGCGCACGACGCCGGACTGCAGTTCGTCGCCGCGACGTGGCGCGCCGCTGCACCGGTGACCGCGTGGCTGGACGCGCACGTCGGCGCCAGCGCGCTCCCGGCCGACCGCGCCCGAGGCCGGCCCGGGCGCCGGTAGCTCACGGCCGGACCGGCCCGCCGCGTCCCGCCGCTCCCGGAGCCGGTCCAGGGCCAGCCCGATCACCAGCGCGATCGTCGCGCGGACGACCCGGTCGCCCGCCGCCGGTTCCGGTAGGGTCGCGCCGTCAACTCGTGGGGAGGACCCGTGCGCAGGCTCGTCTCGCTCGTCGCCGTCGGTTCGATGCTGGTCATGGCGGGCGCCGCGCGGGCGCAGGCCGGCCCGCGCAGCGTGCTCGGCGGCGCCGTGACGTGCGCGACGCAGCCTGACGGGATCCGCTTCTGCGGCTCGCTGGTCGTCAACGGCGTGCCGACGCCCGTGCGGACGCTCGCCACGAGCTGGGACGGCACCGCGATCGACGTCAACGTCGCGCTGCCCAAGGCGTCGGCCGGGCACCATGGTCCGTATCCGCTGGTGATGATGTTCCACGGCTACGGCGGGTCCAAGCTCGGGCTGGGCACCGGGGGCGGCGGCGTCGCTGCGGCGATCACCTCGATGACGCCATGGCTGCAGGCCGGCTATGCGACCTTCAGCATGTCCGACCGCGGGTTCGGGGAGTCGTGCGGGACGGCGGCCAGCCGCGCCTCGGTTCCCGCCAGCGAGTGCGTGCACGGCTACAACCACCTGCTCGATACGCGCTATGAGGTCCGCGACGCCGAGTACTTCGCCGGGGAGCTCGCCGACGAGGGACTGGTGTCGCCGACGAAGATCGCCGCGGTCGGCGGCTCCTACGGCGGGGGGATGTCGATGGCGCTGGCGGCGCTGCGCAACCGGGTGATGCTGCCCGACGGGCGGCTGGTGCCGTGGCGCAGCCCGGACGGCAAGCGGATGAGCATCGCCGCCGCCGCCCCGTTCGTGCCGTGGACGGACCTGGCCTACGCGCTGGTCCCCAACGGCAGCACGCTCGACTACGTCGCCAACGCCCCGTATCGCGGCCGCTTCGGGGTGATGAAGGACTCCTACGTCAACGCGCTCTACGCCGACGGCTGCGGGACGCCGACGACCTTCTGCACCACGACGGACTTCGACTGGAACCTCGGCGCGTGGCGCGCCCGGCTCAATCGCGGGGAGCCCTACACGGGATCGCTGCCGGCGCGGATCCTGCGCCAGATCACGCTCTATCACTCGTCGTACTACATCGACCATTCCGAGCCGCCCGCACCGCTGCTGATCGCCAACGGGTGGACCGACGACCTGTTCCCGGCCGACGAGGCCCTGCGCTACTACAACCGCACCACGACCCAGTATCCGGACGCGCCGATCTCGCTGTACTTCGGCGATTGGGGCCACCCCCGGGCGCAGAACAAGCTCGCCGACCTCGCCCTCTACGTCGCGGCCGTGCATCGCTGGCTGAACTATTACCTGCGGGGGCAGGGGCCACAGCCCTTCCAGGGTGTGCAGGCGCTGACCGAGACCTGTCCGGGGTCGGCGCCATCGGCGGGCCCGTATCGTGCCGCCGACTGGGCGCGCCTGTCACCCGGCGAGGTTCGCCTGACGAGCCCGGCCGCGCAGACGATCGAGCCGCACGCCGGGAGCGCGGCGATCGGCGCCGCGTTTGACCCGCTCACCGCCGGCGCCTGCGCGACGGCGCCGGGGGCCACCCAGAAGGGCACCGCGACCTACCGGCTGGCGGTCCCGCACGCCTTCACGATGATCGGCTCGGCGACCGTGATCGCCGACTTCACCCTTCCCGGCGCCGACTCGCAGGTCGCCGCGCGGCTGCTCGACGTCGGGCCAGACGGACGCGAGACCCTGATCAGCCGCGGGCTGTGGCGTCCGCAGGTGTCTCACCGGCCCGTGCGCCAGGTGTTCCAGCTGCACCCGGGAGGCTGGCGGTTCGCCGCCGGCCACACCGTCAAGCTCGAGCTGCTGCCCAGCGACGCGCCGTACGGCCGGGCGTCCGACGGTCAACGACCGGTGACGGTGTCGAACCTTCAGCTGCGCCTGCCGACCGTCAACCGGCCCGGCGCGGCCGGCGGACTGGTGAGGACGCCGCTGGCGAAGTTCCTGCCGCCCGGCTACGCGCTCGCCAGAGAGTTCGCACAGGACCAGTAGGTCCGCGTCACCGGCGACCCGGCGCCCGGGCGACGAGCACCACCCGGTGGCCGTCGTGCCCGAACGGCTGGTCCCAGCTGTGCTCGCGGATGATCGTCAGGTCGCCGAGCGCGGCGCGGACCCGGGGCACCGTCAGCACGTGCGGCTCTCCGGGGGCGGGGGCGCTGTCGACGTCGAACAGCACGATCACGGTCCCGGCGGGGCGCAGGATACGCCGGGCCTCGCGGAGCACCTGCTCGGGGTCATCGACGTAGTCGAGGCTGTTGCGCGCGAGCACCACGTCGGCGGTGGCGCTCACCAGCGGGATCTGCTCGGCGCCGGTCGACAGATACACGGCCGGCGTGCCGGGCAGCAGGAGGCCGTGCCGGGCGAACCGCTCGGCGAGGGGATCGACGCCGATGCACACCCGCGCCGGGCAGGCGTCGGGAAAGCCGAGCGGCCCTGGTCCGATGTCGACGACGACCTTGCCCGCGAAGAAGGTCGGATCGTCGATCGCCGCCTCGCCCAGCACGCGGACGACCTCGGCGCGAGCCTGCTGCCGGCGGCGCCCGGCATAGGTCGGCGCGATCTCGGTCTCGCCGAGCAGCGCGAGCGCGTCGGGCGGATTGAGGCCGCCGGCGCGCAGCACGGGATCCCACTGCTCCAGCCACCAGCGCAGCTGGGCGTCGTTCTTGACCGCGATGGGGTCACGGAAGCGATGGCGCAGCGCGAGGCGCGTGCGCACGCTGCGCAGGGTGACCGACGGCATCCGGAGGTCTTACCACGCCGGCGCTACCGGCCGGTCAGCTCGATCGAGGTCACGCGGCCGTCCTGGATGACAAACAGGGTGGACGCCGTACCCCGACCGGGCAGCCGGTAGGCGACCCCGGCGACCTGCCGCCGGGCGGCCGGGTAGGCGTGCCGGAGCAGCGTGACGCTTGCGCCGAGGCCGATCCCCCTGGCGGTCTCAAAGCGCGTCAGCGGCGGCTTGAACGTGTACGCACCCCCGGTGTAGCCGGTCGACAGCGCCACGGCGACGACGCGCGTCCGGCCGCCGGAGCTGGTCGCTGCCACCGTGAACGTCGCCACCCCGGCGCTCCCGCTCGCGCCGGCATACGTGCAGCCGCCGGCTCGGCAGCGCCCGCCCTTGCCCCACGCCGCTCTCGCCTGCGCGAGCGAGGCGCCGAGCGTCACCCCGCCGATCGAGCGGCCGGGCACGATCAGCCTGTCGCGCGTGGCCGGCAGGGCCGCCTGCGCGGCGACCGGCAGGATCAGCGCCGCGGCGGCGCCCAGGGCGGCGGCGGTGCGGGGCTTCATCTCGTCAGGACCTTCGGGCTCACGGAGGGCGCCATCGTCGCAGAGCGGCGCGCCGGCCGACGGCTCGCGGTCATCAGGGCGGCGGCGCCGCTGACCGCGACGCGCGACAATGGCGCTCGCCGCATGCCCCCGGGAGCCGACATCAGCGACAGCGCCGACGAGACCGGCTCGTGGTTCCCGGTGCCCGAGGAGGCGCAGCTGCCCGCCGACCTGCGGGGGCTGTTCGCCAAGGCGCGCGGGCGGCTCGGGTTCGTGCCGAACGTGTTCCGCGTCTACGCCTTCCGCCCGGAGCGGTTGAGCGCGTGGTTCTTGCACTACCGCCAGCTGCACCAGCCCACCGACGGGCTCGGCGCCGCCGACCGCGAGATGATCGCCGTCGTCGTCAGCGCCGCCAACCGGTGTCTGTACTGCCTCGTCGCGCACGGCGCCGCGCTGCGCGAGGAGCTCGGCGACCCCGTGCTCGGCGAGCGGATCTCCTATGACTGGCGCCGGGCCGGCCTCGATCCGCGCCGCACCGCGATCTGCGCCTACGCCGAGAAGCTGACGGCGCGCCCGCACGAGATCACCCGCGACGACCTGCAGACGCTGCTCGATGCCGGGCTGACGGCGGAGGAGGCGTGGGACGTCGCCGAGATCAGCGCGATGTACAACCTCACCAACCGCATGGCGATGGCCACCAACATGCTGCCCAACCCGCAGTACAGCGCGCAGGCCCGTCCGGCCTGAGCGCGGTCCGCGTCAGCGCCGCGGCGCGCGGAGGTGGATCACGACCGGGGCCGTGGCGGTGGCCAGGTCCCCGCTCGTCGACGTCAGCGCGATCACGAGATTCGCCCGCAGCGTCCGGGTGCGCGCACGGAGCAGCCTCGCCAGCAGCGAGCGGACGGCCGCCGGGATCGGCAGCCTCATCGATGTCACCTGGCCCGGCGCGACCGTCTCGGACCTGGCCGCGGCGATCACGATCGTCGACGCTGCGTGGCGCGGGTGCCTGGACGTGCGCGGCGCCCGCGCGGTGTAGCGGGCGTTGACCCCGAGTGCGGCCTTGTCGCCGGCGAGCTGGCCGATCGAGCCCGAGACGACCGACTGAAGCGCCGCGACGTTCTGCCGGCACAGAGCAGGATCGGCGGCAGTGCTGCACCAGTCGCCGTCGAGCGTGGCGCTCGCGCGGCCGGCGCTCGTGCCCACCGTCGCCAGGGCGGTGAAGGCATGGGCGATCTGTGCGCTGAAGACGGTGCTCTCGGCGCCCTCGATCGCGCTCGTGTAGCCGGCGGACGTCGCCCCCTGCGCGAGCGCGTCCTGTGCGGCGGCGGCGATCGGTCCCTGCTCGAACGCGACCGCACCGACAAACGCCGCGGCGTTGGCGGTGTACTGCCCCTTGGTCGGGTGCT
>JBELAG010000382.1:0-10051 GCA_049509055.1 Solirubrobacteraceae bacterium | reverse complement strand
ACGGCGCCGACCTCGTCTACGCCGAGACGCTGCCCGGCGCCACGACGTTCATCATCCCGCGCTCGGGCAAGGTGGTCTCGCTCGCCCCGCGGCCGGCGCCGTGGCTGTTCCTCGTCCGCGCCGCGCGCGCCCGCGAGGTCGGCGAGAGCTTCGCCGAGAAGACGATCCCGTCCGCCGACGGCGCGCTGCCGCTGACCTACGACGTCGGCGGGCTGTTCTTCCGTGCCGCCGTCGCGCACGGCCTGAGCTGGAGGGTGATGCCCCGCGCCTACCGGCGCAGCTACCGCCACTACGGCGGCCTGTCGTGGATGAGCGGCGCCGCCGGCGAGCGCAAGCGCGCCCACGACCGCGCGATGATCGACGCCGGGCTGGCCCGCGAGCGCGCGCTCGAGCAGGGCGACCGGCGTGCCGCGTCGCGGCTGGCGGCGAGGGCCGCCTGGCTGCGCGGGTCGCGCCTGGCCAGCGAGAGCGTGACCAAGGCCCGTCCCAAGCGGGTCGCCCGCGGGATCCGCCGTCGCGTCGACGCCCACGCCAACACGTTCCGCGGGTGATCGCCCGCCGGCGATCGTCGCGGGCGCTGCTGCCGGCTCTCGCCGTCGCGCTGCTGGCGCTCGCGCTCGGCCCCGCCGGCGCGCGCGCCGCGGCGCTGCCCGGTCCCTCGACGTTCGTCACCGGCGTCGTCGACAACCCGTCGTTTCAGTACACCGATCAGGCCACGCGGTCGCTGTGGCTGGGGCGGGCGCGGGCGCTCGGCTCGAGCTTCGTGCGGATCGACGTCAACTGGAGCGCGATCGCGCCGGCCCAGGACGTCGCCGGCTTCCAGGCCGCCGATCCGTCCGATCCCCATTACAGCTGGGCGACGCTCGACGCCACGGTCACGACGGCGGTGGCCGACCATCAGACCGTGATGCTGATGCTCTACGACGCACCGCTGTGGGCGCAGGCGCTCAATCCGCCGGCCTACGCCACGCCCGGCTCATGGGAGCCCAACGCGACCGACTACGGCGCCTTCGCCCACGCCGTCGCGCAGCGCTACTCGGGGAGTTTCCCCGACCCCGCCGTGCCCGGTCACGCGCTGCCGCGCGTGACCTACTTCCAGGCGTGGAACGAGCCCAACCTCACGCAGTACCTGGCGCCACAGTGGGTGACGGGCCCGCACAACTCGATCGTCGCCTACACCCCGGGGATGTACCGGTCGCTGCTCAACGCCCTCTATGCCGGCGTGACATCGGTCCAGCCCCACGCTTATGTGCTCGCCGCCGGCACCGCGCCGTATGGCGATCCCCCCGGGGTCGACCGGATGCGGCCGCTCACCTTCCTGGAGGGGCTGCTGTGCCTGACGGCGTCGCTGGGCCCGGCCCCGTGTCCGGACCCGGCGCACTTCGACGCGCTCGACCATCACCCCTACGCGCTGACCCCGACGATTCACGCTCGGGTGCCCGGCGACATCAGCGTTCCCGACCTCGGTCAGATCTGGAAGCTGCTCGCCGCCGCCGAGCGCTCCGGGCGCGCGCTGCCGGCCGGGCCCAAGTCGCTGTGGGACACCGAGATCGACTGGTCGACCGATCCCAACGTGTCCGCGCCGGTGTCGGTGGCCGAGCAGGCGCGCTATGTGTCGGAGGCTTTCTATGAACTCTGGGAGCAGGACGTCAACCACGTCTTCTGGTTTGACCTGCGCGACCCGGTGTCGCCGCAGTTCAACAGCGACACCGACACCGGGCTCTATTTCCAGAGCGGCGCCGCGAAGCCGTCGGCGACCGCGTTCCGGTTCCCGTTCGTGGCGCTCATCCAGCCGCACTCCCAGCGGATCATCTGGGGCAGGGCGCCGCGGGCCGGCGTCGTGCTCATCCAGAAGGCGGTGGGCCGCGGCTGGCAGACCGTGCTGACGCTGCACACGACCGCCGGCGGCGTGTTCTACGCGCGGTCATCGCTGGGCTCGGGCCTGCTGCTGCGGGCGACCCTCGCGGGGGTCAGCAGCCTGCCCTGGTCGCCACGGTGAGCCCGCCCGGCGGCCTCCGCACCCGCGGCGCTTCAGTTAAGCGTTAAGGGTACCGGCACGATAAGGCGGAAAAGTCCTTCCGGCGGGCGTCGTGTACGCACTGAAGTACACTCAGCGTGTGACGAAGATCGTGCCCGTTCGAGAGTTCCGGACCAAGCTCAGCGAGCTCCTGAGCGACGTGGCCGATCGTCGTGACCATGTGCTCGTGACGCGTAACGGCAAGCCTGCCGCCGCGCTGGTCCCGATCGACGAATACGAAGCCCTTGAGGAAACTGCGGAGATCCTGTCCGATTCGGCGACGCTGGCCGCGATCGAGGCCGGGGTGGCCGAGCTCGCGCGTGATGAGACGATCACGCTGACAGCTCTGCGCGCGGAGCTTGCTGAGCGTCGCGCAGCCCGCTGAGCGCGTGGCTGGCGTCGTCATCGCGCACCGCGCCCGGCAGGACCTGCTCGATCTCAACTGGCCGCTGATCGATGCCGTCGAAGCCGCGCTCGGTCTGCTCGAGCGCGAACCGCTTGCCGGACACGAGCTCCGCGGCCGGCTACGAGGCCTCCGCTCCCTCCGAGTCGGGACCTACCGCATCATCTATCAGCTCAGCACGGACCAGCACACCGTCCGCGTCGCCGCGATCCGGCACCGCTCAATCGCCTACCAGACAGGCCCTCGATAGCCGCACGATCGCGTCGTAGCGCATGAGTCAGCGAACCCCGACCGGCGAGCGGCTGATGGACTTTTCCGCCTCATCTTTGGTCGTACCCCTTTAAGATCACACGGTGGTCACCGAAGGCGGTGTGGGACAACTGCAGATCGAGGCGGCTGTGCGCAATCTCGTCGTCGACCGGCTCAGCGCCTCGGTGGCCGGATGGTTCGCCGCCGCGGGGATCGACTGCATGCTGATCAAGGGCCCGGTGATCGCCGATTGGCTGTACCCCGACGTCGTGCGCAGCTACGCCGATTCGGACCTGCTGGTCGCCCGCCCCGACTGGGAGCGCGCGATCGCCGTGCTCGTCGAGAACGGCTTTCGCGACACGCTGGGACCGATGGGCCATCCCCGGATGGAGTCGCTGGCGGGCACGTCGTTCGTCCGTGGTCAGGAACACGTCGACCTGCACTGCACGCTGGCCGGGCTCGACGCCGCGCCCGAGGAGGTGTGGCGGGTCCTGCGGGCGGGCGCCGACGAGCAGCGGGTGGGGGGCAGGCGACTGGCCGTGCCCAGCCGCGCGGCGACGCTCATGCACCTGGCGTTGCACGCCGCCCACCACGGCGGCCTGCACAAGCCGGCCGAGGATCTGCGCCGCGGCCTGACGGCGGCCGGCGCCGAGACCTGGCGGGAGGCGGCCGAGCTGGCGGCCCGGCTCGACGGGGTGCCGGCATTCGCCTCCGGGCTGCGGCACTCCGAGCAGGGCGCCGAGCTGGCACGACAGCTCGATCTCGACCAGGTGGGCTCGGTGCGCCTGGATCTGCGCGCCTCCGGGGTCCCGATCGCCGAGGGACTCAACGAGCTGCTGCGCCCCGACCTGAGCTGGTCAGAACGCGTCGCGCTGGTCAGCGCCGAGCTGTTTCCCAAGCCGAGCTTCATGCGCTGGTGGACGCCGCTGGCCGACCGCGGACCGCTCGGGCTGGCGGCCGCCTACGCGCGGCGGTGGATCTGGCTGGCGGTCAAGCTGCCGGCGGGCGTCGCCGAGCTGCGGCGGGTCCGCAGGCTCCGTCGCACCTGACCGCTCTGATGGGAAATGCCCCCCGGGTCAAGCAGGCGCTGGGGTCAAGGTGACTTGGTGGCCGAGGGATTGAAGGCGGGCGACGAGGCGTTTGGTGAGGCGTTCGGGGTCTCGGCGCTGGTAGTAGTCACCGCCGAGTTCGCGGTAGGTCTCGCCGGTCGTGAACATGTGCCAGTAGGCGACAAGCATCGAGTGCTGCACGGCGCCCAGCGCGCGGCGGTGCCCGAGGCGGGGCTTGAGGCGCTGGTATTGGGCTTGGAGGTAGCTGCCATTGGCGCGGGTGGCGGCCAGCGCGGCTTCTTGGAGCGCGATCCCGAGGAACTTGCTGCCTTTGCGTCGGTGTCCGGAGCGGCGTTTGCCGGCGGACTGGTCGTTGCCGGGGCAGCGTCCCGCCCACGAGGCGAGATGCCCGGCGGAGGGAAAGACCGACATGTCGATGCCGATTTCAGCGACCATCGCCTCAGCGGTGCGCTCAGCGACGCCGGTGATGGTGGCGGCCAACGCGGTGGCCGCCTGCCCGGTAGGGCCCAGCTCGACCTCGATCGCGTCAGACAGCTGCGCGATGTGCTCATCCAGGAAATCCAGGTGCGCAAGGATCGCGCCGATGATCAACGCGTGATGGGGCTCAAACCGGCCTTGGAGCGCCTCGCGCAGGGCGGGGAGCTTCTTGCGCAACAGGCCTTTGGCGAGCTCGGCGAGCACCTCGGGATCGGTGGTGCCCGCCACCAGCGCATCGAGCATCGCCCGGCCGGACTTGCCAAGGATGTCGGTGGCGACGCAGCCGAGCTTGATGCCGCTGTCCTCCAGCGCCTTGTGCAGCCGGTTGGCCTCGCGCTGACGCTCAGCGATCTGGGTCTTGCGATACCGGGTCAGCGCCCGCAGCCGCCGCTGCGGTTTGGGCGCCACAAAGCTGCCCCGCAAAAGCCCCGCTTCCATCAGCTGGCACAGCCACTGCGCGTCACAGACGTCGGTCTTGCGGCCCGGAACGTTCTTGACGTGCCGGGCGTTGCACAGCGTCAGCTCAAAATCGTCCTCCAGGATGTGCCAGACCGGCAGCCAGTAGACGCCGGTGGCCTCCATCGCCACGTGCGTGACCCCGTAGCCCTGCAGCCAGTCCGCCAACGCCAACAGGCCCGTCACCGTCGTCGAGAACTCCGCCAGGTGCGCCACCCGCTGCCCGGCCGCGTCCGCGACCCGCACGCAGGCGGTGACCCGCGCCTTATGGACATCGAGCCCCGCGACCCGCTCGAACACCGCCTCAAACACCCGCGCCATCAGCCCTCCCTCGGATTCGATCGCCACTCCCTTTCCGCACTTCTCGATCGTCAATTCTCCCCCCACCCTTCGGCGGTCTGAGCGGCTTGGAGTGAGAGTGCTTCGAGTTCGCTGAGGAGTTCGCGGAGGCGGCGGTTGTTCTCGAACCAGGGGCGGTAGCGGTCGGCCTGTTCGGGAGTGAGGCGGCGGGTCTGGGTCTTGCCGGCGATCTTGCGGGTCCAGGTGATGTAGGGGCCGTGCAGGTGGGGCGGGTCGGCGTGGCAGGCGCAGCGTGGTTTGCCGCAGCGGTTCATGACGGTGTTCAGGCTGCCGGGCAGCGTGGGCCCGATCTGCGTGATCTGGGTCAGCAGTTCGCGTCGGCGGCGTTCTGGTGGTGACGGCTTGGGAGGCATCGTGGCTCGGTCATCTCGGTCTGTCCGAGAGTATATGTACTCTCGGACGCATGAATGTTCCTGAGGATGCCGCCGGCCCGTTCGAGCTGGCGTCCACCCAGCTCGGCGCGTTGCCGGTGATCGGCCAGTTCCTTGGCCGGATCGATCTGGCGGGCACGCTCGCGCGTCACCTGCCCGCGGGGGATGCGCGCACGACGCTGCCGGCCGCGACCGCTGTCGGCGTGCTGGTCTGCAATCTGTGCGTGGCGCGCGAGCCGCTCTACGGTCTGGCCGGTTGGGCTGCCGCGTTCGAGCCGGGGCTGCTGGGCCTTGCGTCCGGTGAGGCGGGGTTGCTCAACGACGACCGCGTCGGCCGTGCGCTGGATCAGCTGTTTGACGCCGATCGCTCCTCGCTGTTGTGCGAGTTGGTGCTGCGAGCGGTCCGCGAGTTTCAGATCGACTGCTCGCAGTTACACAACGATTCCACGTCGCTGGTGCTGCACGGTGACTACGGCGCTGCGGACGGCCATCAGCGTGGCGGCAAACCGACCGTCCTGGCTGCACGCGGGCATTCGAAGGATCATCGTCCAGATCTGAAGCAGCTGGTGCTGATCTTGACCGTCACCGCTGACGGAGCGGTCCCGCTGACCCATCGCCTCGCGGCGGGGAACATGAACGATGATCGCACCCACATCGACACGTGGGACGAGCTGCGAGCGCTGACCGGCGGCGCGGGCTTCCTCTACGTCGCGGACAGCAAGTTGTGCACGCGTGAGCAGATGAGCCACATCGACTGTGAGGGCGGACGGTTCGTGACGGTGCTCCCACGCACACGCCGCGAGGACGGCCAGCTGCGCGACTGGATGAGCGCCAGCACCCCCGAGTTCACCGAGGCCGCACGCCGGCCGGGCAAGCGCCACGGCGATCCTGAGCAGGTCTGGCAGGTCGCCTCGGCCCCGTTCCCGTCCAGCGAGGGGCACCGGATCGTGTGGGTGCACTCCAGCGCCAAGCAACACCGCGACGAGACCGCCCGCCATGAACGGATCCAGCGGACGCTCGCAGCTCTCGCCGAACTCAACGAGCGGCTCGCCGGCCAGCGCGCCAGGATCACCACCCGCGTCGGCGTTGATGACGCGGCCACCGAGATCGTCGATACCGGCAGCGCTGAGCAGTACGTCACGTTCACTGTCACCCAGACCGAGGAGGAACGCTTCCGCCAGGAGAAACGCGGCCGACCCGGCAACGACACCCGCTACCGCAAGCTCACCAGAACCCGCTTCCAGGTAACCGCCACCGTCGACGCCGACCAGGTCCGCCATGACGCCGCGTCCGACGGTTGCTTCCCGCTGATCACCAACGACCACCAGCTCACCAACGCCGAGGTCCTGATCGCCTACCGCTACCAGCCCAACCTCGAGAAGCGCCACCACCAACTGAAGTCCGTCCAAGACGCCGCGCCGGTGACGCTGAAGAGTCCCGCCCGGATCGAAGCGCTGTTCGCCTGCCAGTTCATCGCGCTACGCCGCGATGACCCGCGAGCAGATCACCGACCTGCCGCTCTACCACGAAGACCGCTCCTGCACCGCGCCGACCGCCGCCCGCGTGTTCGACCACCTCGCCCCGATCCAACGCCACCACCTCACCCGCGGCGGACACACCGTGCAAACGTTCGAGCCGCAACTCACACCACTCCAAACGCAGCTCCTGGACCTGCTCGCAGCGCCCGCCAGCGCCTACACCAGCCAGCCCTGACCCGTCCCTACCACGCACATGGGGGACGGATACGACCCCCGAGACGTGCGGAAAGGGAGTTCCGGCTGGGAGGACGACGTCCCAGCCGGGCTATACGCAGACCCTTAGCCGAGAAACACCGAACTAGCCATCGGCACGGCCGGGCTCACTGACTTCAAATTGCCCAATAACAGTGGTGCCGTCTTGGGCGTATACAGGAATATAGTGACCAGCGGCGTTAGCTTGTTGCTGAGCAACGGCGGCACTCGGTGAACAGGGAGGTGTCGGATTCAGCTGGCTCGAGTAGACGTAGCCTTGCTCACCATTGGTGGCGATCACTTGCGCGAGGACGGGATCCGTTGCTGAACTCGTCGAGTTGAGCAACGAACCATACGTTTGTCCACTCGCATTCTTCGGCCAATTCGGCGCCGAGGTCGGGGGGGCGGCTGCGTTTGGTGCGGAGGACGCTGGCTGGATCACGACCTGATCGCCACTCAACGCTCCCGTCGCGGTTGCCGTACCGGCACCGGCTAGAACCAATACTGTAAACTTAGCGTCCGGTGGGGGAGATATTCTGCCCTTGTGCCTCGGGCTGGTCAGCTCAAGCCGTCGACCGATTCGCGTCTGACCGATCACATCTCGATCGGGGTGTTGACGCGGGTGTTCCCGGCTGAGTAGTTGATGGGGTGCTGGCGGAGACCGAGCGCACGGAGCGGCGGGTGCGGTTGTTGCCGGCGCGGGTGGTCGTGCATTACGTGTTGGCGTTGGCGTTGTTTGCTGACTCGTCATATGAGGAGGTGATGCGCCAGTTGGTGGAGGGGCTGGCGTGGGCGTCGGGGTGGGAGCGGGTGTGGGAGGTGCCGTCAAAGATGGCGATCTCCAAGGCGCGCTCTCGGTTGGGCCGCGAGCCGCTGGAGTTGTTGTTTCGGGCGGTCGGGGTGCCGGTGGCCAGCGCGGCGACGCGCGGGGCGTTTTACCGCGGTTTGCGGCTGGTGAGCGTGGACGGGACGTGCCTGGACGTGGCCGATAGCGACGCGAACGCGGAGGCGTTCGGGCGGCCGGGCTCGTCGCGGCGTGAGGGCGGCGGCGCGTTCCCGCAGTTGCGGGTGGTGGCGCTCGCAGAGTCCGGCACGCACGCGATCTTCGACGCGGCGCTCGGCCCGTACGCGAGCGCTGAGCGGACGCTCGCCGAGCAACTGTTCGGTTCCCTGCAGAAGGGGATGCTGTGCCTGGCTGACCGCGGTTTCTACAGCTTCGAGTCCTTCCAAACCGCGCGAGAGACCGGGGCGCAGCTGCTCTGGCGGGTGAAGGCCGATGTCGGGCTCCGAGGCAGACGGGAACGTCACAAGGTCTGTGTAAGGCGTGATCGAAAGAGACGACCATGCCTTCAACCAAAGATAAGAAGTTGTTCGAGCGAGCCTGTCTTGATCAGTCTGGCGCCGGCGGCGAGCCGCTAGGCGAGCCGCCGGCGCCTCGCGCAGCTGGTCGAGGCCGTGCTGGGAAAGACCCGTTCGGGTATCAGCGAGGAGCTGGTCGACGCGGCGGTTGAGCAGCGGCGACTCAAGACAGCGATCCGGGAGCTTGACCAGGACGCGCGTCGGCGGTTGGCCGACGCGGTGATCGGCGAGCTGGCCGAGGGCCAAGAGCTGGGCGAGGAGGTGTCAGAGCGGCTGCTTGACGCGGTGATCGGCGGGATGGTCGCGGGCAAGCGAGGCGACGGCGAGATCCTGGGCTCTGATGGCGTGCTGGGCGAGCTGACCCGGCGGGTGATCGAGCGGGCGCTGTCAGAAGAGCTCTCTGAGCATCTGGGCTACCCGGCCGGGCACGCGCCGCCCGGCGGCGTGGGCAACAGCCGCAACGGCGGCACGCCCAAGACGCTGCTCACCGACCACGGCCCGGTGGCGATCGACACCCCCCGCGATCGCCAGGGCCGCTTTGAGCCTCAGCTGGTGCGCAAGGGCCAGCGGCGCGTGGCTGGCCTGGATGAGAAGATCGTCGCCCTGTACGGCGGCGGGATGACCACCCGCGAGATCGAGACCTACATGGCCGATCTCTACGGGCCCGGCGTCAGCCGCGAGACCGTCAGCCGGGTCACCGCCGGGGTGCTGGAGGACGCCAAAGCCTGGCAGACTCGGCCGTTGGAGACGATCTACCCGATCCTGTATCTCGACGCGCTGATCGTCAAGATCCGCGACGGGAACGCCGTCAGAAACATGGCCTGCTACCTGGCGATCGGCGTCAACCTCGACGGCGAGCGCGACGTGCTCGGGATCTGGTTTCAGAAAACCGAGGGCGCCAAGTTCTGGATGGCGGTGCTCACCGACCTCAAGGCCCGCGGCGTCGCAGACGTGTTGGTCTGCTGCGTGGACGGCCTGACCGGCTTCCCCGACGCGATCGAAGCGGTCTTCCCCAAGACCTGGGTGCAGACCTGCCTGGTGCACCTGGTGCGCTCCAGCCTACGGTTCGTGCCCTACAAGGACATGCGCGCCGTCGCCCAGGATCTCAAGGCCATCTACACCGCCGCCAACCGCGACGCCGCCTGGGAGCAGCTGGAGGCCTTCGCTGAGCGCTGGGATCCCAAGTACCCGATGATCTCCGCCAGCTGGACTGAGCACTGGGAGCGCATCGTCCCGTTCCTGGCGTTCCCGCCCGAGCTACGCCGCGCCGTCTACACCACCAACACCATCGAGGCGCTCAACCGCCAGATCCGCAAGATCATCAAGACCCGCGGCAGCTTCCCCGACGAGGACTCCGCCCGCAAGCTGCTGTATCTCGCGATCACCCGCGCGCAGCGCAAATGGCGCCACACCTACAACTGGCGCTCGGCGTTGACCGCGTTTCGCATCCACTTCGGCGACCGCATCCCCGACACCGCAATCTAACTGTCACACCTTGACGCCACAGGAGTAACTGTTAACCTACCCATCAGCGCTTACACAGAAAGCGTGACGCCCTC
>JBELAG010000381.1:0-5262 GCA_049509055.1 Solirubrobacteraceae bacterium | reverse complement strand
GACGCCGGGCACCGGGTGCAGCACGCCGCAACCCGCGAGCACGCACTCTTGATCCTGTGCGACCCCACGCGATCCGTCGACCTGGTTTTGGCCGACATGACCCTCGCCGCAGGCGACGGCGGTGCGATGACCCGCGCCGCGATGGCGCTCACACCCAACCCGCGCCTGATCTACATGTCAGCGCACGGCGAGGCGGCGCTCAGACGTGAAGGGATGCCCGCCGGCGACGGCTTTCTCGCCAAGCCGTTCACCAGCCACGAGCTCCGCGACGCCCTGGAGGCGGCGTTCGCCACGCGGCGCTTGAGCCCCCGCCACGCGCTCAGATCCCACGTCCGCGACAGGGGGGACCTCCCATGAGGTTTCTGCGTGAGAAGCCGCGATCTCAGCAGCGATCTCACGACGCCCCGCTCGGCGCGAGCCTTGATCGCCACACCGACCGCCGGGCCGTGCTACTCCCCGACGCCTCGCGGATGCCGACCAGCACTCTGCACGATCACGCAGGATGACTCCGGGAGCGCCGCAACGGCGGCCGCGTCGCGCGGACCCAGCAGGCATGAGCCCTTTGAGGCCCGGTAGAGCTCGATCATCTGCGCTCGATAAGCTTCATTATGACTACTTGCCTGTAAGAGGGGCTGCTTTTTCTCGTCCGCGAACCGTCCGGCGCGAGCCGACGGTCGTTGGATCGGACGACGCCTCGGAACGCAGTCGGGTGCGAAATTTTGGTGGTTTTGAGGGAGAACTTCCATTCTTTGGGCGGGAGGGCTTGAGCGCGAGGCGTGTCGGGTCGACGGGTGGCGGTATGACCGGGTTTCGCCTCGGGTCGCTCGCGCGACCGGCTGCGTCGTGTCGTGGATAATCGTGGCGAGCGACCGGGTGTTGGTGCTGTCTCGCTGGTGTTGATGGCGGTTGGGTGGCTGACGGGGTCGGCTGCGCACCGTGAAGAGCGGGCGCAGCGCGAGGCCGAGCAGGCCACCGTCCGGCTGGCGGCGATCGTGGGATCGTGCCCGGACGCGATCATCGGACTGACCGTTGACGGTACGATTGAGAGCTGGAACGCGGGCGCCGAGCGGCTGTACGGCTACGCAGCCGGGGAGGCGGTCGGGCGGCCGATCACGATCCTCAATCCGCCCGAGCACGCCGATCATCTCGAGCACGTCACGTCAGCGCTCGCGGGCCGCGCGGTGAAGTTCGAGACCCAGGACCGCCGGCAGGACGGCAGCCTGGTGGAGGTCGGGGTGACGATCTCACCGGTCTGTGACCGCTCGGGGGCGGTCATCGGGGTGTCGTGCCTGGCGCAGGATATGACCGAGCGCAAACAGACCGAGCGTGAGCTCGCGCGGCTGGCTGACGCTGCGCAGTACGCCACCGACGCGGTGCTGTCGATCGATCTCCAGGGGCGAGTGCGCCATTGGAATCGCGGGGCGGAGCGGGTGTACGGGTTCACCGCCGCGGAGGCCGTGGGCAGGGATCTGCGCGAGCTGACGATGCTGGCTGATGAGCCCAGCGAGAACATCGCCCGGGTGCTGGCCGGCGAAACCGGCTATCAGTACGAGGCGCGGCGCCGGTGTAAGGACGGCACGATCCTCGACGCGTTGACGACGATCACACCGTGGCGGGTGGACGGGCGTGTGGTCGGGGTCACCGGCGTCACCGTGGAGATCACCGAGCGCAAGCGGGCGGAGCGGGCGGCGGCCCGCCTGGCGGCGATCGTCCAGTCCTCTGATGATGCGATCGTCGGCAAGATGCTTGACGGGCAGATCACCAGCTGGAATGCGGCTGCTGAGCGGATCTATGGTTACAGCGCCGCTGAGGCGGTGGGAGCCAACGTGTCGATGCTGCTCGCCCCGGGCGGTGAGGATGAGCTGGCCGGCGTGCTGGCGCGGGTCGCGGCGGGCGACCGGGTCTCTCATCTGCAGACCGTCCGCCGGCGCAAGGACGGTGAGCTGATTGACGTGTCGGTGACCGTTTCGCCGATTCTCGACAGCGAGCACCGGGTGGTCGGCGCGTCGACGATCGCGCGTGACATCACTGAGCAGCGGCACGCCGAACGCGAGCTTGAGCGTCTGGCGCAGGCGGCGGCCTACGGGTCAGATGCGGTCATCTCGGTCGATCTCACCGGCCGGGTGCAGCGCTGGAACCCAGGCGCCGGGCGGCTGCTGGGGTTCACCGCCGACGAGGTCATCGGGCGAGACATCGAGCAGCTGGGGCTCGCTCCCGACGGGTACGGTGACTCGACGCCGGCACGTGATGCGCTCGCCGAGGTGCTGGCCGGCGGGCCGACGTATCAGTACGAGGCCCAGCGCCCACGTAAGGACGGCGCGCTGATCGACGCGCTGGTCACGCTTGTGCCCTGGCATGCCGACGGACGGATCGTGGGCGTGACCGCCAGCTGCGTCGATCTGACCGAACGCCGGCGGATCGAACGAGCTCGCGAGCGGGCGCTCGCTGACCTCAACGAGGCTCAGCGGACTGCGAGGATCGGCTCCTGGTCTTGGGATCCCACCGCGGATCAGGCGTCGTGGTCGCCCCAGATGTTTGCGATCTTCGCCCGCGACCCGGCGCAGGGCCCGGCGACCAGCCAGGCGTTGTTTGAATACATCCACCCCGACGATCGAGAGCGCTTGGCCGAGGGTTATGCACAAGCGTTCGGCGGCGGACCCGGGTTCGAGCTTGATTACCGGATCCTCGCGCGCGACGGGACCTGCCGTTGGCTGCACGGCCTGGGTCATGCCGACCGCGCCCGTCCCGGTTGCTATCTCGGGACCGTCCAGGATGTCACCGAAGCGCGCGCGGCGGAGGTCGCGCTTCACGATGCGCAGGAGCGCTTCCGCAGGATGTTCGAGGAGGCGCCGATCGGGATGGCCGTGCTCTCGCCTGACGGCGAGGTTGAGCATGCCAACCCGGCGATGGGCGTGATCTGCGGGCGCCTGTGCCACGAGCTGGAAGGCGTGGGTGTGCGTGAGCTGCTGCACCCCGCCGACGCCGACAGCATCAGCCAACAGCTCGGAGCGCTGGCCGGCAGCGATAGCGACCAGCTGGCGGTCGAGGCGCGGATGATCCCACCGGCGGGGTCGCCGGTGGAGATCTCGATCCACGCGACCGTGCTGCGCGACCACGCCGGTGGACGTGACCGGCTGCTGTGCCAGTTTCAGGACATCACCGAACGCAAGCGGTTTGAAACTCAGCTGCAGTTCATGGCCGACCACGACCCGCTGACTGGCCTGCTGAACCGCTGCAAGTTCGAGGTCGAACTGGACCGCCACGTCGAGCGCGTCAAGCGCTACGGGTCAGAAGGCGCGCTGCTGATGCTCGACATCGACCACTTCAAACAGGTCAACGACACCCTCGGCCACAACGCCGGCGACGAGCTGATCGTCTCGATCGCCGGCGTCCTGGGTGACCGCGTCCGCGCTTCTGACGTGCTCGCTCGGCTCGGCGGCGACGAATTCGCTGTCCTGTTGCCCAAAGCCGATGTGATCGAGGCGATCCAGGTCGCCCAGGCGCTGGTCGACGCGGTGCGCACCAACACCGTGCTGCTCGGCGGCCAGCGCGCGAAGGTCACGACCTCGATCGGGGTCACGATGTTTGACGCCGCCAGCGACGGGCTGTCCGGCGAGACTGTCCTGATCGAGGGCGACCTGGCGATGTATGACGCCAAGGAGGCCGGCCGCGACGGCTATGCCGTGTACGCCAGCTCCGAGCATCGCGCCAGCCGCACCCAGGCCAGGCTGACGTGGGTCGCGCGGATCGAGCACGCTCTCGAGCACGACCGCTTCGCGCTCGTCGCCCAACCCATCCTCGATCTGCACACCGGCCGCGTGGGCCAGCACGAGCTCCTGCTGCGGATGCTCGATGACCACGACGACATGATCCCTCCCGCCGCGTTTCTCTACATCGCCGAACGCTTCGGACTGATCGCCCGCCTGGACGAGTGGGTGGTCACCCACGCGATCGGACTGATCGCCCAACACCCGCAGCTCTGTCTGCACGTCAACATCTCTGGACGGTCGCTGGGCGACCCCAAGCTGTTGCATGCGATCGACGAGCGCCTGCAGGTCAGCCGGGTCGATCCCACTCGTCTGATCTTTGAGGTCACCGAGACCGCCGCGGTGGCCAACATCACCCACGCCCAGGCCTTCGCGCAACGCCTGCGAGACCACGGTTGCCGCTTCGCGCTGGATGACTTCGGCGCCGGGTTTGGCTCCTTCTACTACCTCAAGCACCTCCCGTTTGACTACGTCAAGATCGACGGTGAATTCATCGCGCACGCCACCAGCGGCCACATCGACCGACTGGTGATCGAAGCCGTCGTGCGCATCGCCCAAGGCCTCGGTAAAGAAACGATCGCCGAATTTGTCACCGACGAGAACACCCGGCGGATGGTCACCCGGCTCGGGGTCGACCACGCCCAGGGCTACCACACCGGCAAACCGATCCCCGTGGCAGACCTCATCGCCACCACCCCTCCAGGCCCACCAACGGCCGACGCGCTGGCCGACGTCGAGTCTGAACTGCGCAGGCTCTCCGCCCCGCGCCGCGATCGCGACTGACGCCCCCCCGTCCACTGACCTACCGATCAGCCACTGCGGTCACGGCACGCCCACCGTCCTCGCCGGAGTGCGCGGCGATCAACGCCGACAGCACGCCGAGCGGGTCCTCGCCGACCGCCGCCACCGGCCCGCCCGGACGGGTTGGAAGGGAATGCGATGTGGGGCGCGCGACCGAAGACCGGGGCCCCTGCTCGGCGCAAGCGTGCCGCGATCATCGCGCCGATCGGGCGGTGTGCCGGACCCCACCCATCCCAACATCCGCACCCCCACCGTCTGGCTGGTCCAGTGCACCACCTGACCGCGGCCGGCCAGCCGAAATTCCAGGCCCGCGAGCTCGACGCCGATCGACTCACCGACCGCAGCGCCGCGACCAGCGATCAACATGGCCCTTAAGCCCCGTCTGGGCAAGGAGTTTGGGCGCCAGCCGCGCGCCCGGTCGGCATCGTCCGCCCCCGCAAAGGACAAACGCGAGACGTCTTGGCTGGCTGTCGCGCGCGAGCAGCTGGATGGTGCTCTCAGTCCTCGGCGGGGTCGGTGAGGGCCTGGGCGATCGTGGCCAGCAGGTCTGGTTGGGTGAACGGCTTTTGGAGGGCTCCTCCACGATTTGAGTGGGCAGCGCGCGCCTCTCAGGATGTCGGGACGTAGCGCCACGATCGGCTGCGACGGCGGCGTCTGGGCGCGCGTCCTCACCGCGATGGCCGCCTTTTCGATG
>JBELAG010000380.1:0-5287 GCA_049509055.1 Solirubrobacteraceae bacterium | reverse complement strand
CGGCGGTCGATCGCGGTGTGGGGGCGCTCCCCATCGTTGGCCGGCCCGATGTGGGGCGCGGTCGTCAGTTCGTTGGCCTGGCTGTCGATCACCACCGACACGTCGGGTCGTCGCGGCGTGCGATGCGATACGCGCAGGTACAGCTCGTAGAGGTCGGGCGCAAGGCATCCCGCCAGCGCGCCGCCGCCGTCGGCGTCGAGCGTGAGCCGGTAGCCCGAGCGGGTTCCCGCCGCCGGGTCGCGCTCGAACACCGCACAGTCGATGCCTGAGCGGCGCAGTCCGTGGGCCAGGGTCAGACCGGCGATCCCGCCGCCGGCGATGAGCACGCGCAGCTGCGACATGTCCCGTCCCCCGTCAGCCCGCGAACACGATGTCGAGCTCGGCGGCGGCCGCCTGCAGCCGGGCGGGGTCCGCCGGCTCGGCGTGCTCGGGAAAGATCCGCTGCTCGGCGAGCTCGCCCGCGACCTCGTGCAGGCGCTCGGGGCCGGCCGGGCCGTACAGGCTCGCAAAGCGCGTGAGATGGGACTCCAGCGCGTAGGTGTGCTCGCAACCGGCCGGGATGCTGACGAAGTCTCCGCGCGTGAGCAGATGCTCGTCGCCGTCGAGCGTGACCCGCAGCCGGCCCTCCAGGCAGTAGATCGCCTCATACGTGCGCTGGTGGGCGTGCGCGGGCACCGGCGCGGACCGCGGGCCCTCGGTGACGACCATCCCGAGGTGGCCGCCGCTCTCGGCGCCGGTCATCACCTGATAGGCGACCTGGCCGAACAGCAGGTGGCGCGGACCCTCGCCGGCGCGCAGGAAGTACGCCTTCTGCGCGCCCGGAAGGCTGTCGTCAGGCCCGGTGGTGGCCTCGGCGTAGGGCTCCTCGGGGAAGTACTTCATCGCGAACTTCGCCTCGGCCGCCCCGAACTTGGCGAACGGCGGCGGGCTGTCGTCGACCTGCGGATAGGCGGGCCCGGCGTACGGCGTGCCGGTGAAATCGAAGAAGCGGTCCCAGCCGGCGGGGGCGATCGGCCCCATGAACTGGCTGTAGTGCCCGTGGAACTGATAGGCGTGCAGCACGCCGGCGGGCACGCTGGCCACGTCGCCCGGGTGCAGGATCCGGCTCTCGCCGTCGGCCCACACCTGGATCGCGCCGCGCACGCAGAAGAAGTAATCGTGCTCGGCATCGTGGCGGTGCAGCGGGATCGGGCGGCCGGCGGGGCCGAGCGCGGTCATCACCGACATCGCGCCGGCGCTCTCCTCGGCTCCGGCCAGCGCGCGGCCGACCTGCCCGAGCAGGAGGTGGGAGCGCCCGTCGCCGTCGGCGAGGTAGTAGGGCTTCGCGGCACCGGGAAGCTCGCGCACCGGGGCGTGGGAATCAACGTGCTGGGACATTCGCCTCTCCTTGAAAGGGTCGTGCTCGTGCTCTGGCGCAATTGTATACATATCGTAGATCTGCGTGCAGAGACTATAATCGCCGTCATGGAGCGCGTGGCGGCGGTGACCGGAGGCGCGGGCGCGATCGGCGGCGCGATCGCCGGCGCCCTCCAACGCGCCGGGTACGCGGTGGCGATCCTCGACCGGGGCGCCTCCGAGTCCGCCGGCGAGTTCGCGGTCGATCTCGCTGATGCCGCGGCGGTGCGCGGGGTCGCGCGCGCCGTCGTGCAGCGCTTCGGTCGCTGCGACGCCCTCGTGCACGCGGCGGCCGCGTTTGACCGCGCCGCGCTGAGCGAGGTCACGCCCGAGACCTGGCGCCACGTCCAGGCGGTCAACGTCGAGGCGGCGGTGTGGTTGTGTCAGGCCCTCACCCCGGCGATGGCCCAGCGCGGCTTCGGACGGGTCGTGTTCATCGTCTCCGACACCGTCTGGGATCCCCCGGCGCCCGACCTGCTCCCCTACATCGCCAGCAAGTCGGCGCTGATCGGCGTCGCCCGCTCGCTGGCCCGCTCGCTCGGCTCCGCCGGAATCACCGTCAACTGCGTGGCGCCCGGCCTCACGCGGACGCCGGCCGCCGAGGCCGGGATGCCCGCCACGGCGTTCGCGCAGGTGCGCTCGCGTCAGGCCGTCGCCCGCGATCTCGCCCCCGAGGACGTTGCCGGGGTGGTGGCGTTCCTCGCCTCCGACGCCGCCGCGGCGGTCACGGGGCAGACGCTGTGCGCGGACGGCGGTCTGGTTCTGCGTTGAGCTGCGCCCCGTCGGCGATCAGATAGGAGCAGAACAGGCGGTCGGGATCACGCCGCGCGCGGATCTCCTCCAGGCGAACGAAGTTCTCGGGCGACAGGAAGCGATCGGAGCGCCGGGTGAAGTCGGTGTCGCCCAGATAGACGCCGGTGCCGAGCTGCGCGAGCCGCTCCGTATGGCCGACCACCCAGCCGCGATGGCGCTCGTCGTCGGTGGGATCTGACCAGATCGCGTAGGTGGCGATGTAGGCGCGGCCCTGCACCGAGAACGCCATGTCGGGCAGGGGGCGGCTCGGCGCCCAGCCGTACCAGATCGAGAACGAGTGCTCGGTGGGCAGCTGCGACCACAGTTCGCGCAGCAGCGGCGCCAGCTCGCCGGCGCGGGCATCGGTCCACGTGCAGTCGACGCCGTAGCGATGATTCTCGGGATTCTGGCCGGCCTGGTTCTCGTTCTCGAGCTCGATCGTGGTCGGACCGCGCTCGTGGCTGACCGCGCGCTCGGCGATCGGGCAGGCCGCCAGCGGCGCGAGCACGCGCTCGGCCTCCTGCGCGGTCTCGCACATCGCGGTGGTGTGCAGGAGCAGCAGCGGCGGGCCCTCGGGACGGGGCAGCCGGGTGGCGGCGATCACCGGCTCGACGACGCGGTCCAGCGTCGGCAGCAGCTCGTCGATCCATGCCAGCAGCGGCTCGAGCTCGGACAGCTCGAACATCCAGGTGTCCTGCGTCATCGCCGCCGGGCGGGGATAGGTGCGCAGATGAAAGCGGGTGATCACCCCGAAGAAGCCGGGGCCGGCGCCGCGGGCCGCCCACAGCAGGTCGGAATGGTGCTCCTCGTCGGCCCGGATCAGCTCGCCGTCGGCGGTGACGACGTCGATCGCCATCACGTGCTCGCACGCCCAGCCGTACTTGCGGGAGTTCCAGCCCTGTCCGCCCTGTAACAGGAAGCCGCCGATCCCGACACTCGGGCAGTGCCCTCCGGTGAACGAGCGGCCCTGGGCGGTGAGGAACGGCGTGAGCTCGGCGCCGCCCTTGACCGCCGGATTGGCCGAGGCGATCCCGGTGTCCGGGTCATAGCTCATCTCGCGCATCAACCCGAGGTCGATCAGCAGCGCCTCGTCGCGGATGCTCCACGCCGCCCAGCTGTGACCTCCCGATCGCACCGAGACCTTCAGCCCGCGCTCGCGCGCGAGTCGCACGCCGGCGACGACGTCGTCCTCGCAGCGGGCGTTGAGCACCGCCGCGGGGAAGCGGTCGGGCCGGCGGGCGTTGAACACGCGGCCCACCCGGGCCTCCTCGTAGCCGGGCTCGCCGCGCCAGATCAGCTCGCCGATCATGAGATCAGCGACTGCCCCCCGTCGACGACGATGTCGACGGCGTTGAGGTAGGCGGCGTCGTCGGAGGCGAGGAACAGCGCCACGCGGGCGACGTCGTCGGGCTCGCCCAGACGCCCGAGGGGATGGCTGTGGAACATCTCGTGCACGGGGTGTCCCGGTTCATCGAGGAAGGGGGCGATCTGCGGGGTGACGATCAGGCCGGGGCTGATCGAGTTGGCGCGGATGCCGTGACGAGCGCCGGACGCCGCGAGGTGGCGCGTCATCGCCAGCACCCCGCCCTTGGCCGCGCCGTGGGCCGACTGCTCGATGAACGTCGCCCCGCGGTGGGCCGAGACCGACGCGGTGTTGATCACCACGCCACCGCCGCGGGCGACGAGGTGAGGCCAGGCGGCGCGGGTGACGGTGAAGATCAGGTCGAGCTCGTTGTGCAGCGTGAAACGCCAGTCGTCCCAGCTGAGCTGGTCAAACGGCCCGACCCGCGGCGCCGACGCGTTGTTGTAGAGCACGTCGATCCCGCCGGCGAACGCGACCGCGTCGGCCACCCACGCGGCGGCGGCGTCGGGGTCGGCGAGATCGACGGGCGCGAACGATCGGATCGTCGCGCCGGTCGCGCGGATCTCCTCGGCGACCGCCTCGGCGCGCTCGGCGTCGAGGTCGCAGCCGACGACGGTCGCGCCCTCGGCGGCGAACAGCCGCGCCGCGGCCGCGCCCTGGCCTCCGGCGGTGCCGGTGATCAGCGTCACCCTGCCGTCGAGGCGGCCCATCAGGCGCGCTCCACCAGCTCGACGAGATTGCCCTCGAGGTCGGCGAGGAAGGCGAAGCGCACCCCGGGCTCGGGCGAGGGCGACGGCGCCACGACCGCGCTCGCGCCGCACTGCAGCGCGGCGGCGAAGACCGGCTCGATGTCGGTTGCCTGGAGCGCGAAATGCCCGTATCCCCGGGTGGCGAGCGCTTCGATCGGCCGCGCCCCTTGGATGCCCGGCCGTGACTCGTCGTGGGTGAGCAGCTCGAGCCGGACGCCCGAGGGATGCCCGAGCATCACGCCGCGAATCGGATGGGGCGCGAGGTCGAACTCGAACTCGGGCGTGAACTGGAAGGCCTGTCGGTAGAAGGCGATCGACGCGGCGAGGTCGGCGACCGACAGGCCGACGTGGTCGAAGGCGACGGGCATCGTGCGCGAACTATTGCATACAGAACGACATTTCGTCTACAGTTTGTGGCCGAATGGGTTTCGCGATCCCACCGATTCATCACGTCGGCTATGTCGTCGACGACCTGCGGCTCGGCGTCGAGCGGTTCGCCGCGCTCACCGGGGCCGGGCCGTTCTTCGCGATGGAGCACCTCGTCTTCGACGAGATCAGCTACCGCGGCGGCCCGGCGAGCTATGACCACTCGTCGGCGTTCGGCCGGTGGGGCCACATCATCGTCGAGCTGACCGAGGTCCACGATGCCCAGCCGGCCGGGCTGCGGGCCGCGCTCGTGGCCCCCGGCGCCGGGCTCGGCCACGTGGGCTGGCTGGCCGACTCGCTCACCGACGAGACCGCCCGCCTCACCGCGCTGGGGCTCGAGCCGTTCCACGCCGGGCGCACCGGGCCGGCGTCGGCGGTGTGGTTCGACGGCCGGCCGCTGCTCGGCCACCCCGTGGAGGTGCTCCAGCGGCGCGACGAGATCGAGGGCTTCTACGCGATGGTGCGCGCCGCGGCCGACGGTTGGGACGGCTCCGACGTCCTGCGCGTGATGACCGGCCCTTCGCCTTCGCCTTCGCCTTCGCCTTCGCCTTCGCCTTCGCCT
>JBELAG010000038.1:0-24982 GCA_049509055.1 Solirubrobacteraceae bacterium | reverse complement strand
GTGGCCGAGCAGTCCTCGGCGTCGACCGAGGAGGTCTCGGCGTCCACGCAGGAGACGTCGGCCTCCACGCAGGAGATCGCCGCCAGCGCCCAGGCGCTGTCGACCAACGCCGCACAGCTCAACAAGCTCGTCGCCGGCTTCACGCTCGCGCCCTGAGCCGCGGGTCCGCGCCGCGGGTCGTGTGGGCCTCACGCCGCCGCGGCGCTGAAGTAGTGGCCCTGTTTCAGATCTGCGACCAGTCCCGGGCCCGACGGCTCCCAGGAGAGCAGCTTGCGGGTGATCGCGCTGGAGACCGGCATGTCGAGCGCGAGGAAGCGGGCGAGGAACCCGAACTGGGCCTCACCCTGTTCGGCCGTGATCGATGTGACCGGCAGGTCGAGCCCTCGGCCGATCGCCTCGGCGACGTCCCGGATGGCGACGCCCTCCTCCCCGACGGCGTGGAGCACGGACCCGGCCGGCGCGCCCTCGATCCCGAGTCGGACCAGGCGTGCGGCGTCGGAGCGATGCACCGAGGGCCAGCGGTTGAGGCCGTCGCCGATGTAGGCGGCCGAACCGGCCTGCTGGTCAGCCGCGACGACCATCGCGATGAAGCCGTTGTCGCCGTCCCCGTGGACGGTCGGGGCGAAGCGGACGCTGATCGAGCGCACCCCGCGGTCGGCGAGCGCCAGCGCCGTGCGCTCGTTGAGGATCCGGCCGCCCGGCCCGGGGAACGGCTCGGCGGTGTCGCGCTCGGTGGCGAGCGTGCCCGGCTTCAGACCGGCGACGCCCGAGGCGATCGCCAGCGGCCGGTCGGTCCCGGCCAGTGCTTCGCCGAGCGTCTCGATCGCTGCGCGGTCAGCGGCGACGGCGGTCTCGAAGTCGCCGGCGAAGGCGATGTCGTGGCGGAACGCGAGGTGAACGACGCCATCGCTTTCGGCCGCGGCGGCGCGGAGCAACTCCAGATCGCCGATATCGCCGCGCCGGACCTCGGCGCCTGCGGCCGCGACCGCCTCGGCCGACGCGTCGGAGCGGGCGAGGCCGAGGACCTCGTGATCGCCGGCGAGCAGCTCGGCGACGACCGCCGAGCCGATCCAGCCGGACGCGCCGGTGACGAATATGCGCATGGGATACCTCCTTGATGTCAGTTGCTGACGTCAGCCTATCACGTGACGACAGTAACTGTCATCGCTTACCATCGGCGGATGAGTCGTTGGGAGCCGGATGCCCTCGGACGCCTGCAGCAAGCGGCGTTCGAGCTCTACACCGAGAGGGGTTATGAGAAGACCACCGTGGCCGAGATCGCGGCGCGCGCTGGACTCACCGAACGCACGTTCTTCCGCCACTTCGCCGACAAGCGCGAGGTGCTGTTCGCCGGCGGCGATCGCTTCCGCGCCACCCTCGTTGCCCCAGTCGACGCCGCCCCTGCGTCGGCGACCACGCTCGAGGCCCTGACCGCGGGGATCGAAGCCGTCGGTTCCGTCTTCCCGGCGATCGAGTTCGTGCGCCGCCGCCACGCGCTGCTGCAGGCCAACCCCGAGCTGCAGGAACGCGAGCTGATCAAGCTCGCCTCACTCGCCGCCGCGCTCGGCGAGGCGCTGCGCAGGCGCGGGGTGCCCGACACCGCCGCCGACCTCGCCGCCGAGACCGGCGTGATCGTCCTGCGGATCGCCCTCACCCGCTGGATCGACGATCCGGCCGAGCGTCCGTGGGAGATCCACGTCCACGAAGCGATGACAGAGCTACGCGGGCTCACCGCCGAGCGCAGCCTCACCGCCCATACCTGAGACGACGCTCCGAGCAGCCCTCGGTAAGCCGCCACCGCCGCGTTGCCGGATTACCCCCGAGATTCGGTGCTGTGGTGTGGGCGCGGAGCCGACGTCGTGCGCGACAGGGTGGGGTACGTTGCGCGGTAGCCGCGCCGGCGCGCGATCGGCGTGAGCGCCCCGAACAGCACGCGTTGAACACCGGCTGGTGGCTTGCGGAACACGATCACATCCGCGAATTCGGTCGCGATCAGCGCCAGCTGAAGAGGGTGCGGCATCCCGCGCTTGTTGACGTGACCTTCGCGAGCGAGGCCGAACAGCGTTTCGATCATATGAACGAACCGCTCACCGGGCGTGACCTCCACACGAGCGATCGCATCCTGCCGGCCCGCGTTCCACCAGTCGTGCCAGACACCAGGCTCGATGTCGACGCGCTCGCCGGCGTGCACCACCGACCGCTGACCATCGCGCAGCACCGTCAGTTCGCCCTCTCGGACGCTGAAGCTCTCGTGCAGCGCCGGGTGTAGGTGCTCGCCAACGACCCGAGCGCCCGGCAACGCGGTGAGGTCGGCGACCCCGCGGCCCGCAGCGTTCCACCACGGCGCCTCGACCAGGACGGCACGCTCCAGCGTCACCGGGTTCTCCCAGACCTCGCCGGGCTCAAGCGGCCGGGTGTCGGGAGCAGCGGCTGGGTCGGGATGCGACACGCGCGCATCGTATGCGACAGCGTGAGTGGTCACGCGATGCGGCAGCGCTCGTTGACGTCGAAACCGTCGGTCAGGCTGATCGAAGCCGCACGCCTGTAAGCAAGGGGTTCGCAGGAGCGCTGCTCCTCGATCTGTGGCCAGATCCGCCTGGATTACTCGTAGGGACGCAATCGGGATCTCATTGGGAGCGCCCAGTCGCCGCCACATCGCGAGGTCCGCAAAGGCCAGGCGGCGAGATCACCTGGCGACGAGATAGACGACGTCGGCGCCAACCGCAGCGTAGACAGGGGCCGCTCGGCGATCGGCGCTGACCAGCGTGTAGCTGTGATGCGCCGCGGTCGCGCCGATCAGGGCGTCGTAGAGAGCTCCGCCTCGGATTCCGGAATCGACCGCGCGGCGGAGACCTCGCTGCGTCGCTGCTGCGGGGAGCGTGAGCCAGGTGGTAGGGAAACGGCGCTCGAGCCATTCCAGAACGACCGACGGGGCGAGGCGCTGACCTTCGGGCATTCGGCTCAGAGCGGCGGTGGTCTCAAATGCGACATGGGCGATCAGCGAGGGCTGGTCTGCGGCCAACGCGGCTGCTGCGGCGTGGTGCGCGACGTGCCACGGCGCAGCGGCGGCGATCGTGACGCTCGAATCGGGAGCGATCATCGCCGAACGCGGTCGATCGCCGCCCGGACGTCCTCGACGGTGAGCGGCGTCATCGGCCCGTCCGTGACGATCACAGGACCACCACCATGGTCCTCGATCCGTGCCGGCACATCGGCCACCGCGAGCTCGATGACGCCGTCGCGGGCGACCACTTCCAGCTCGGTCGGCCCGGTGATGCCGAGTTCAGCGCGGAGCGCCTTGGGCACGACCAGGCGACCCACGGAGTCCATGGCAATCTTCATGCCAAGAGATTACCAATCAGTGCCGCTCCGGCGCCTGCGTGTTGAAGCTGGGCTGCTCAGCGCAGGTGGAACCGGATGCTCGTGATTGCGATTCCGGGGTGCGGGCGCAGGGTGCGTCGCAGGTGCGGGCCGATGCGTCCGTGCAATAGGCGCTGCCAGCGCTTGCTGAAGACGACCTCGGGCACCACCACGGTTAACGTAACGTCGGGCCGTTGGTAGTGCAGTGCTTCGATGTAGTTGGCCAGGGGCGCGACCGTGGACCGGTACGGCGAGACGATGATCTCGAGCGGGAGGTGTTCGCCCCAGGCTTGCCAGTAAATGTGGAAGCGTCTGGCTTCGTCCGCGTCGGCGCTGATGTGCACCGCGAGCACCGGCTGGGCGAGCGACGCTGCGTAGGCCAACGCGTGCAAGCTGGACGCATCGATCGCCGAGACGGCGACAAGAACGAGATTGGATATGTCGCGCGGGTTGGTGACCTGCTCTGATCCACGATCATCCGGTCTCGGCTGAGGTTCGCCGTTCGGTCTCTGCGGCGGGATTGTGACCAGGCGAGGACGTTCGTCACCCGACGGGCTCAGGATCTCGCGCGTCTGTTCATAGTGGGTGTGGATCTTTCGGCACGTCCAGACGATCAGAGGGATCATCAGGACGACCAGCCACGCGCCGTGAGCGAATTTCGTGATCGTCGTGACCACGAGCACGACCGCTGAGAGCACCGCCCCCGCGGCATTGGTGAGCGCCGCCTTGCGCCAATGCCGCTCGCGGTGCTTCCGCCAGTGCAGCACCATGCCGGTCTGCGCGAGGGTGAACGCAAGAAACACCCCGACCGCGTATAGCGGGATCAGCGCTTCGGTCTTGCCTCCGAAGCCGGCGAACAGGAGCGCTGCGACGACGGCGAGCGCAATGATGCCGTGGCTGAATGCCAGGCGGTCGCCCATCCGCAGGAACGTTCGCGGGACATTGGAGTCGCAGGCCATGAAGAACAGCAGTCGTGGAAAGCCGTTGAACGCCGTGTTGGCGGCAAGGAGCAAAACGAGCGCCGTCGCCGCCTGGACGTAGACGTAGAGCACGCCGCTGCCCACGCTCTGGTGCGCGAGCCGCGAGAGGATGGTCTGCGCGCCGCCGGGACTGACGCCATCGAGGTAGGCCAGGAATACCGTTCCGGCGAACAGCGAGATCAACAGCACGACCATCACCGACAGGGTGCGCTGAGCGTTGATAGCTGAGGGGGCCTTGAACACCGGGACAGCGTTGGAGATCGCCTCGATCCCGGTCATCGCTGTCGCCCCCGACGAGAACGCTCGCAATATCAGCAGGATGCCGAGCTCCTGGGTGACAGGTCCGGCCGGCGGCGGAGCGGGGGCGAAGCCACGGCCGGCGGCGTGAACTAATCCGACGATCACGATCAACGCGATCGCAATCACGAAGAAGTAGGTTGGAGCGGCGAACGCCGCGCCGGCGGCCCGGACTCCGCGGAGGTTGCCGGCAACCAGGATCGCGATCACCGTGACGCCGATCGGGATGGTGGCGCCCGTGAGCGAGGGTATCGCCGACGTCACGGCGGCTACCCCGGCCGCTACCGACACCGTGACGGTCAGGATGTAGTCCAGGATCAGGCCGGCGCCGGCGAGCAGACCGGCGAGCGCCCCGAGGTTCTCGCTTGCGACCTTGTAGGACCCACCGCCGCCTGGGTACGCTCTGATCACCTGCCGGTAGCCCAAGCCGACGGTGATCATCAAGACGATGATCACGCCGGCGATCGGGAGCGAGAGCTTCAGTCGAGCGCTGCCCGCAAGCAGGAGTACCCCGAGCATCGCCTCAGGCCCGTAGGCGACTGAGGACAGCGCATCTGACGAAAGGACCGGCAGTGCCACGAGCTTGCGCATCCGCTCCTCGCTCACGGCCGAGCTGCGCAACGCGGGCCCCATCAGGAAGCGGCGGGCCGCAAAACCGAATCGACCGGAGCCGGACGGAACCGCGCCCGCGAGCGGCATCGCCTCGAGGTCCTCGGAGTGGTCGGGCCGTCCGCTGCGGATTTGCACAAAGCGGCCACGGCGGGCGCCGGGCTCAGTCTCATATGAGAGCCGCGGGTCGACTGGAAGCACCTGCGCCGCCTGCGCGTGCTCGACGGAGTCCTGCCACCGACGACCCGCCGCCCGCAACCCTGATATCTCCGGCCCGTCCAGAACCGGCAGGACCGCAGCCCCAGTCACCTCGGCGTCATCGTCCTCAGGCGTCTGCGCGGGCGCGATCTTCACGGGCCTGGCGCTGTTGAGCGAAGGCACGTACGCACCGCCGAGGAGAGGCGACGGATCATGAGACGGCGGAGCAGATCGTTGAGCTGTGCATCGGGCCTCGCGGTGTCGGAGCGATCATCGCCGAGCCGACACGGCCGTTTACGTTGCGGTCACCTTATGGAGTCCGAGGGGCCGGTCAGGATCGATCGCGAGTCGGATGCAAAGGGAAAACGCAAGTTGTTGGCCTCGGAGGACGGCGGCGATGCTTGCCAGCGGCTCGGGTATGTGAGCGGGGAGGGGGATATCAGCGTCCGCTGCGTCGGTCATAGAGAATATGCGCGCGCCGCGGGCTGCCAGCTCGGCTTCCAGGCCCCGGACGTCGGGCTCGGCGGGTCCGGCGACTCGGAGGCTGAGGATGGGGACGTCTGGCCCGATCGCTGCTATCGGACCATGGCGGAGGTCGGCTGCTGACCAGCCGTTGGCGAGGATGCCAGTCGTCTCGCGTATCTTCAGCGCGCATTCGACGGCGGCGGCGACCAGGTAGCCGCGGGCGACGGTGACCAGATGGCGGGTTTCGGCGATCTGGGTGGCGACCACTGTCGCTGCGCTGTCGTCGGCGAGGATCGCGGCGGCGACCTCCGGGAATCGTTCGACGGCGTCCGGCGGTACCAGTGCGTGGTCGGCCAGACCCTCTGCCAGGAGGAGGCACGCGAGCATCGTTGCCGTGACTGTCTTGGTCGCGGGCACCGCGAGTTCCGGGCCGGCGTCGAGGTCGACCACCTCCTCGGCTACGGCCGCCAGGGCGCTCGTCGGATCGTCGGTGAGAGCGATGGTGCGGGCGCCGGCCGCGCCGAGCCGCTGGAGTACCTCGACGATCTCGGGCGTCGCGCCCGACTGGCTGACCGCGAGGACGAGCATTCCGCTGTAGTCAACCTTGGCGCCGTAGAGGGTATGCACGCTCGGTGCAACCAAGCTGACCGGTCGGCCGGTGGCTACCTCGAGCAAGTAGCGGCCGAGCAAGGCGGCGTGGTCGGAGGAGCCGCGGGCGAGGATGGCGCAACCGGCGAGCGGTCGGGGCGCGATCGTTGATGCGAGTTCGCGGAGGCTGCTCGCGCGGGCGACGAGCCGTTTCAGCACCTCGGGCTGTTCCGCCATCTCGCCGGCCATCAGCGAGTGCGGTGCCTCTGCTGTCATCACCAGGCCTCCGCGATCTCTCCATCGAGGGGTTGGCGGAGTGCATCAGACCAGCCCACGGCGATGCGTTCTGTTTCGCGGCTGCGGGTCGGCGGACTCGGACGATCTGGAGGCTGCACCGCGGCTCAGCGTTGCCCGGCCGTTTCGAGCCCGGTCACCACGCCTGGCTCCGGTTCGTGCGCTTCCTCCTGGGCGACCATGAACTCCTCGACGATCTGCTTCGGACCGAACGGCCATGAGTGATTGGCGCGCGCCCAGATGAGGAACGCCACGAGCCCGAGGATGGTCCAGCCGAGCGCGAGCCTGATCGCAGACCATCCCGAGGCCTGGAAGATGTAGATCCAGCCGACCAGGGCGATGATGCTCGGCACCGGATACAGCCACTGGCGATAGGGCCGAAGCAGGCCGGGTTGCTTGCGGCGCAGGATGGTGAGTGCCGCGATCTGGCCGATGAACTGCACCCAGATCGTCAGTGCGATCAGGCCGTTGATCACCGTGGACAGCGAGAAGAAGCAGGCGGCGGCGGTGACCACGCCCATCACCAGCAGCGAAATGTGCGGGAACTTCAGTGTCGGATGAAGGCGCGCGAAGGACTTGAAGAAGACGCCGTCGCGCGCGGCGTTGAACGGCAGGCGAGAGGCGCCGAGGAGACCCGTGTACACCGACGCGAAGGCCGTCCAGACGATCAGGATCGTCACGATCGTGGCTCCCGGAGAGCCCCAGATGTGCTTGAGAAGGTCGGTCCCGATCGCCGTGGACTTCTCCGCCTGGCGCCACGGGATCACGCCGATCGTGCCGATGTTGAGGCTCAGATCGATGACCATCACGCCGATGATCGAGATCACGATCGACCGGGGGATGACGCGGCCCGGTTGGCGTACCTCATCGCCGAGGTAGGCGATTGTGTAGTAGCCCAGGTAGTCGAAGATCGCCAGTACCAGCCCGAGGCCCAGGCCATTGGCAAAGTGACTGAGGTGAAAGGCGCCCCGCGGGAAGCTGAACGCGAGACTGGGGCTGAAATGCGTGTACGCCGCGATGATCACCATCAGGACGGTGATCATCATTCCGGCCCACAGGACCTTGGTGAGCGTAGCGATGGAGTCGATTCGCCGCCATAGCAGGGCCACGGTGATGATCGTGAAGCCGACCGCCTCCCAGTGGCCGAGCGCGACGCTGGTGTGCCAGAAATAGCCCAGGTAGTCGGCGATGCCGATCATGCCGGTGGCCATGATCAAGGGGGTGACTAGGAGTGTGGACCAGACGAACATGAACGGCATCAGCCGTCCGGTCCAGTATTGAAACGCCTCTCGCAGATAGGTGTAACTGCCGCCTTCGGCTGGCATCGCCGCGCCCAGCTCTGCCCACACCAGGCCGTCGCACATGGCGATCAGCGCTCCGACCACCCAGCCCGCCATCGCCTGCGGACCGCCCATCGCCACGAGGATCAGCGGGATCGTGATGAACGGCCCGATGCCGACCATCTGCGACATGTTCAGGGCGATGGCTGAGGACAGCCCCATCCCCTTGATGAGACCCTTGCTCTCGGCGAGCTTATCGCTCGTGGCCATCACAACCCCCTACACCGCTTAGGCTTAGTGTCGAATGTTCCTACGTGCTCTGGGGCGCGATGACGCGGCCGGTCCTTGATCACCAGCGGGAAGACCGGTTCATCGTCGGCAACCAATCGATGAGCCCTGGCGTCGTCGTCAACAAGCTTGGGCAGGTGCGCCAGGGACACCGGCTCCAGAGGTTTGCCGGCAAGCTTGGCGGCCAGCAACGCTGCGCCGATCGCCGGCCGGTAGAGCGGGCGCCGAAGCTCAAAGTCGTTGCGGCGTAACGCGAGCTCGCGGCGAAACGCATCGAGGACCAGCGCGGCAGAGAAGGTGCCGCCGGAGTATGAGACCGGGACGAGCTCGCCCGCCGGATACAGCAGCCGCCGCCGGGTGGCGTCGACCAGCAGCGCCAGCTCCCGCCCGGCTTCGTGCAGCACGGCGGCGGCGTGCGCGTCACCGAGATCCGCGGCGTGTGACACCTGCCGGCTCAGTCCGGCAATCTTGCTCCGGTCCCCGCGCCAGCGGTTGAGGACCAGGTCAATGAGCTCCAGCTCGACCGTCAGTCCCAGGTGCTCGCAGATCGTCTCAAATAATGGTCCTTTGGGCAGCCGGCCATCGCTCATGCGTGAGACCGCGTTCAGCCCGCGGATCGCGATCCAGTAGGCCGATCCCTCGTCACCGAACAGCTCACCCCATCCACCGACCCGGACGCCGATCCCAGCCCGTTGGCCATAGGTCATCGACCCGGTACCGCTGATGACGTTGATGCCGTCCACCGCTCCCAACGAGCCCGCCCATCCGCAGACCATGTCGTTATCGCAGCGATATCGATGATGGCCGAGGGCGACGTACGGCGCCTGATCGAGCGCTGGTATATCGCCGGCGATCTCGCCGTAGCCGGGTAGACCGAAGAATGCGTACTCGACCTCCTGGGGCGAGATCTGCGCCTGCGCGCAGACGCTCGTCACCCCCGTGTGCAGTACGCGAGCGACGAGTTCGATCCCCCGGTTGTTGTAGTAGGCCCCCTCGGTCTCCGTCTGCGCCACGAGATCGCCTTGCCCGGAGATGAGGCACAGCGCTGTCTTGGTGCCCCCGCTATCGACGCCGAGGAACATGGACTCAGGTCCGCAGGGGGTGCACCGTCACCCCTCGGACGACCCGGTTGACCTCGCCCGACGGGAACGGGTTGTCAGGTGTGCAACCGCGGGACAGCGAAAGGGCCAGCGCGATCAGCTGAGCGCAGATGACCGCGGGCAGCGCCAGTGCCGTGTCGGGCACGCCCTGCAGCCCGGGCAGCGTCCACGTGTCGTCCTGCGCGTCGTCGCCGTCGGCGCTGATCGCCAGAAGGTTGCCGGCGGGCATCGTGCGCCGCAGCTCGTCGAGGATGTCGCGATCGTATTGGCGCGTATAGGGATCGTTGGAGACGTAGACGATGACGAGGGTGCGCTCATCCAGCACCGACTTGGGGCCGTGGCGGAAGCCCAGCGCTGAGTCCGACAGCGCGACCACGGCGCCAGCGGTGAGCTCGAGGGTCTTCAGTGCCGACTCGGCGGCCAGGCCCTTGAAGCTCCCGCTGCCCAGGTAGACGATCCGGGCCGGCTCACGTGCGGCCAGGGCCTGGACATCGGCTGCGCGCGTCGCCAGCAGGTGCTCGGCTGCGGCTGCCATCCGTTGTACGAGCTGGTCGTCGGCGCCGACCAGGCCCTGCATGGCGGCGAGGATCATGCCCGTGAAGCTCGACGTCATCGCGAAGCCCTGGTCGTTGGCCGCCTCCGGCAAGAGCAACACTTCAGACCGTGGCCGAGACGCGTGCGCGCGCGCCAGCTCACCATCGGCGTTACAGGTGACCACCAGATGCCAGCAATCGCTCAGCAGCTGCCCGGCGAGCTGCGTGGCGGCGATGCTCTCAGGACTGTCACCCGATCGGGCAAAGGACACGAGCAGGGTCGGCACGTCCTCGACCAGGCACTCGCGTGGGTTGGACACGATGTCGGTCGTGGCGACGGCGTCGACCCGGCGACGCAGCGCCCGGGCGAGCCCGGGCGCGAGCACCCGGCCCGCGAACGCCGACGACCCGGCACCGGTGAGCACGATCCGCAAGTCGGGGCGAGCCAGCAGGGGGCGCAGGAACGCATCGTCCGCTTGGCGGGCCGCGACACGCGCGGCCGAGATCGCGCGCCACAGGCCGGGCTGCTGCGCGATCTCACGCGCCGTATGACCACCGCCCCTGGCCTCGACATCGCCCAGTTGGTGGTGGAGCAGGGTGCTCATGACGTTGTCTCCTTGGACGCGCGAGCGTAGCCGCGCACGACATCACGCACATGGTCGATCACCAGCCCGCGCGGGTCGGCCGACAATTCGCCGTCCCGGACGCGAACATATTGGTCGGGCAGATACTGGCTGAGCAGCGGAAGCGGGATGCCCGTCGCGCTCAGGTTGTCCAGCAGTCGTTCCTGAGCCGTGTGCACCTCGGGATCCGGCCAGTAATAACGCAGCCGGTCGCTGTAGCTGTAGACGCGGGCCAAGTGCTGCTGGCGGGCGTCGCCGGTGTAGTAGCCCTCCCACTGCGCCGGGTGCGCCAGCATCCGCGTCTCCATGACGTCCTTCAGGCCCGAACGCTGCCCCTCCTCCACCACCTCGGCTTCGATGGCGGCCAACGAGAACATCGCCTCGCGCAGCGCGAAAGTCAGACCTGGCCCCACCTTGAGCACCGCCCAGTGATCCTCCACCAGCGCCGTGAGGCTCGCGACCGTCTGATAATCGGTCGAGTGCGCTTCAAAGACCATGTCCGGCTCGTCATCAAGGACACGCTGCAGGCCCGACGTGCGCTCACGCTCGTAATCGACGACGCGAAGGTGGTCAAACTCAACGCCAGGTTGGACGACCAAGGCCATCACGCGAGGCCACACGTCATCGAGACCCTGCTCAGCGAACTCCTCGCGATGCCGACTCACCGTCGTCCGTGCCGCCTCCGGCGAGGTCGGCACGAGCGCGCCGATCGCGCTCCGAGCGCCACCCGGGACCGGCACCTCGGTGCCAATCACGTAGCGCAAGGTGCCGGAAGCGCCTTGTGCCGCCGAGGTGTCCTCAGCGACCCGCATCATCCTGGCGGCCCGCCGCGCGACCAACTCGTCAGTCAAGGGCATCGGATCGCCAGCGCAGGGAAAGCTGCAATCGAGATGGATCTTGGTGAACCCGGCCGCGACGAAGGCATCTACGAGGACGTCGGCATGCTGCATGGCTTCGCCGGGGGGCAGGTGCCGCCACCGATTCGGGCCGAGATGGTCGCCCCCCAACAGAACCCGCTCAGAAGGCAGGCCGCAGCGAGCAGCCGTGTCTAACGCGAGGTCGCGAAAGTCCGCCGGTCGCATACCCGTGTAACCACCGGTTTGGTCGACCTGGTTCGACGTCGCTTCCACCAGCACATGACGACCGTCATCTGATGCCTGCAGCATCGCTGCCTCGAGGACCAGTGGATGCGCCGAACAGATCGAGGTAACTCCGAACGCCTTGCCTGCCTTCTGACGACGGACAACGTCGTCCAATGGATTCACCATCGTTGAGCTCCCGCCGCCGACGCTCGGTGCGTGCCGCCTGTCGACGTACCGGACGCTCGCAACCGGCTGGCGGTGTTACCGCAGCCGACGACCGTCGGCACCCGGCGTGCGACTGATGGATGTACCCGCGTGGCGAGCGACGTGCTCTGCTCTGTAGCCGTCGCCGACGGTCCGTAGCCACGCGCCGATCTGCTCGTATGAGGCGCTCGGAGACATCGCAGGGGACCCTGGCGCGAACCATTCGGGCGCGTCGAAACTGCCGTTGCCCGGGACCACCGAGCGCTGCTTAGCCGAGCGGATGACTGGGCCGACGGATCCGATGTTCTCGCGCAGCCAGGGGCAGAAGCCGCTGCCCCAGCCTCGCTGGGGCGATGCGAGCAGACCGGGAGTACCGACAGTAGATACGTCATCGGGCGACCGACCCATCACACACGCCCAAGCGGTTCATCAACTCGGCTCCTGAGGGTTTGGCAGTGAGCGCTAAACCTTTCTGGTCGCGCCATGCCGGCCGAGTGTCTGGAGCCGGTAAAGCAGCTCGCCGAAGATTGAGGCGAACCGGCGAGAGTGTACACCACGCCGGCCGTCGCGTGCGAGGTTGGGCTGGCGGACTTCCCCGGGTCTGTCGGATCCCGCTGGCTGTGGGCGCGTTTGCGGGGATTTCCGAGAGCCCGCCTCCGGACTTGAACCGGAAACCCCTTCATTACAAGACATGTTGGCGGCAGCATCCCATAACGGCTTGTAAGCAGGGGTTTCTCAGCATCTCTGCTTCCCGATCTGTGGCCAGATCCGCCTGGATTACCAGGCGATTCCCGTCGATCTGGCCACAGATTCCGTCTCCTGTGGCCAGTGGACCCATTCCTGGCCATGGCTCCGGCTGACCGGCAACCCGTTCGTACCGGATGGTCTGGTCGGTGGGCGGACACCCGCCGAACCTCGGTGGCTGGGTGGCGCGAGGAGAGCTCGGCGCCGCCCGCTGCGCAACGCCCGCGGAGCCCGGTCAGCGGTACTCGGCCCGCTCTGTCGCGTAGCCGCGGACCGCCTCCGTCCCTGACATGAGAAAGACCGGGTTGCCGCCCGGTCTTCCAGAAGATAGGCGCCTTCCAGCGCCGCACAAGATCCGAGCAGCAGTCTAGCCGCGTCAAGGACGGAACCGCGTCGGCACGGTGGACCTGCGCTGTCTCCCGGGTTCGGCTGAGTGCCTCCGCGAGCTTCTGCGCCTGTCGCTGGAGTTGGCGATGGCTTTCAGCCAGCTCACCCGCCAAGCACTCGGGCGCCGGATCGCCTTCGCGCCTCGCGTTTGCACCGCGTGCGGATCGACTCGGCCGAGGACGCACTGCTTCGTTCTCGAGACCTGCTCGGGAGCGCCGCGATGAGCCACCAGGCGATCGCCGCGGTGCTGGCCCGTGACGACCTCTCGTCCGGTGAGCGGCTGGTGGCGTTCTCGTTGGCGAGCTTCGCGGACCGCGAGAGCCGTGCCCGGCCCGGCACGGCAGCGGCGGCGGGGAGGGCGGGGCTGAGCGCGAGCGGGTTCCTCGAGGCGCGCGACCGGCTCGCCCGCCGCGGCCTGGTGGTGCTGGAGCAGGCCGGGAGCGGGCGGGGCCGGGCGAGCACGCTCGCGTTGGCGTTCGCGCAGGCGGGTCCGTGGTGGGAGGGCGACATCAACGCGGAGCTGTTCGAGGCCGTGCTCGGCTACAGCCGCGCGCGGGGTCCGGCGCGGTTGTTGATCGCCGGGATGGCGGCGCTGGCCGACGAGCGCGGCGTGGTTCAAGGTCTGACGACCGAGCGGCTGTGTGGCGCCGCGGGGATGGCTGAGCGGACCTATCGGCGGGTCCGGGGCCCGTTGCTGGCATCAGGGGAGCTGGTGCTTCGTTACGCGACGCGCGGTCGCGGGAACACCAACGCCTGGGAGATCCCCGACCCTCGGTCGCGTTCGGCCGCCGTGGTCGCGCCGGGGTCGCGCCGGCGTGCGGCGCCGCCGGCCGGGGCGCGTCCGCTGGTTGACACGGCCCCCGCGTCGGCTGACGCGGGCACGTGCGGTGGTGCGGCCTCCACGCCCCTCGACGTTGAGTCGGCGAGCTGCCTGGTTGGGGGCGTAAAACCCGGTCAGGGTCGGATGGTTTCGCCGCAGAACCGTCCAGTCGCGTCAGGGGTTTCTGGTGCAAAAGGGTGTCCGAACCGGACAGTTCCGGCCCAAAGCCGTCCGGTTCGGTCAGGGGTTCCGGCCCTCAACCCCTGTCAGGGCCGGACCCTTTCGCTGGAAAACCCCGCCGAAAACCCGGCAGAAAACCCGGCGGAAAACCCGGCAGAAAACCCGGCAGAAAACCCGGCGGCTACCGCGGGCGCGGGGAGGGAACCCCAGAACCCCAGAACCCTCAAAGACCCCCCCAGCCCCCCTGAAGGGGGGAGCGGCGCTGACCGGCTCGTTGTCGAGGAGCGCTACGTGACCGAGCGGGGTCGTAGGCGCCGGCGTCTGGTCGCGGTTGACGTCGCCGCGGTGCGTGCACGGCTGGTGGCGGCGGGGGTGGCGGATCTGGAGGCGTGGGGGCAGACGCGGGCGGTGCTGCGCGAGACGGTGGGTGAGAGCACGTTTGAGATCTGGCTGGCGGCGCTTGAGCTGATCGCGGTCGACCGCGACGGCACCCTGGTGCTGTCCGCTCCGCAGGCGACCCTCGGCTGGCTTGCTCAGCGGTTCGGCCGGCTGCTTGATCGCGCTGCAGAAGACGCGGGACGTCGGCTGCGGATGGCTGACGAAGTCGAGCGCGCGGCGGCCGCGACGCTGATCCAGGTGATCGGCGCGAGCACCGAGGCGGTTCTCGGCCGTGATGGCGTGCAGTCAGGGGGCGATGTCAGCACGCAGGGAAGTGCAGCGGACGGGCTCGTTGACGGGCCGGGCCGTAGGTCGGGTGCGTTTCGGGCTGACAGGTCCCCTGGCGGGTCGTTTCGCCGGCCGGCTTGCGGTCCTTCATGCACCGATGTCGAGAACCGAACCAAGGAGGTGTCGTGATGGGTGGTGTGGATGGCGTCTTGCTCGTCGAGGCGGATGAGAGCCGCTCGCGCGAGCGGGCCGAGCAGCGGTTGATGGGCGGCTATCGGGTCGACAGCGTGCGTGCTGCCGACACAGCGAGACACAAGCTCGCCGACGCGCCGGACGCCGTGGTGCCGCGCAGCGCGCCGGAGACGATCGGCCTGGTCCGGGAGTTGCGGGCTGGGGCGATACGGCGGGCGGACTCCGGCGTGCCGGTGCTCATGGTCGGCACTGATGATGACTGGGCCGGGGTGCGGTGCGATCGCGCCGGCGCGGACCTCGCGCTTCCCTCGTGCAGCTCGTGGCTGCTGGTGGCCGCGGGGCTTCACGCGCTAGGCCGCCGGGCCGGCGGTACGCCCGAGCCCCCACCAAGGCTCGGCGTCAGGCCGCGGCCCGGTCGCCGGATCGCCACTGCGCAGGCGCGGGCGACTTGTGACGACCCGGCGACGGTGTGTCACAGGGTCGCGACGATTGAGCGCAAATCCGGACGGTCGGCGCCAGCGAGCAGGCTGCGGTGGCAGATGATCAAGCCGATGAGCAAAGTGTCCTGTTACCGACCCGCTGGTCGGTCGGTTGCCACAACGGCCGACACGTCGGCTGACTCGTCCTCTGACACCGCTGTTGACAATCAAGCAAGCGGAGGTGTGGTGATGGTGTGCGTTTGCGCGCAGCAGAAGGGCGGTGTGGGTAAGACCACGTCCGCGATCAACGCGGGCGTGCTGCTCGCCCGAGCCGGGCGACGGGTGCTGGCGATCGACGTTGACCCGCAGTTCGCGCTGACCCGGCGGCTCGGGATCGACCCCGGGGTGTTGGAGACGACAGTGGTCGACGTGCTCGCCGGCTGGGTCGACGCGCGCTCGGCGATCGTGACCGGCGTGCACGGGCTCGATGTCCTGCCGGCGTCCCGCGAGCTCGCGGGCGTCGAACTGGCGCTGGCGGGAGAGGTGAATCGTGAGACGGTGCTACGCGACGCGCTTGATGGCCTCGGCTACGACGTGATCGTGATCGACACGCCGTCGAACCTCGGCCTGCTAACGGTCAACGCACTGGTCGCCGCCGACGTGGTGGTCGCGCCGGTGGCCGCCGACGACGAGGGTGCAGCGCAGGGGGTCGCGGAGCTTCGCGCGACGATCTCCAAGCTCAGCCTGATCCGCCCGCAGCTGCCGCAACTGGTCGTCATCGTCACCAAAGCAAAGCCACGGCGGGTGATGAGCGACGTCATCGACGACGCGATCGCGTCGCTGGCCCTGCACCCGGTCACCCGCGTTCCTGACCGCGCCGCGGTCGAGCAGGCAGACGTCGCACGCACGCCGATCGCGATCTCCGCGCCCGACAGCGCCGTCACCCTCGCCTACCAACGACTGGCCGAGCACCTCGACGACCGCCGGGTGATCGCGTGAGCTCCCTCAGGCGCCGTGGCCTGCAGATCGACGACCCGCTGAGCCCAGGCCCGGCGACCGGTCGCAGCATGTCGGCGCAGCCCGTCCCACCAGCCAGCGCCTACAGCGGGCAAAGAGGCGGCGACGGCGGGCAACCAGCGGCATCGACGGCGCCTGGCCGGTCGCGGGCGCGCCGAGATCCCGCGGGCAGCGCATCGCGCCCGTCCGGCGCCGCGCCGCGCGGGCAGGCGAGCCGCGTGCAGCCCGCGAACGTGGGCCTCGAGGCGTGGCGGGAATGGGCCGGCGTCACGGCGGTGGGGAGCTTCCGGCTGCCGCACGAGCTGCTGGCCGAGCTCGGCGAACGGGCTCGAGAGCTCAGGCTGCCGATCGGTCTGATCGTCACCGCCGCGATCACCCAGCTCCTTGACCAGCCACCCGACGAGATCGGCGCGCTCGTGGACCGCGCCGATGACGCCCGGATCCATGGGCGACGGAACGCCAGACGCCGGCTCGGCGACCAGGACGGCTGACCATGGCCCGCTGCCTGACCAAGCGATCCGTCGCGCTCGTCCCCCTCAGCATCCTGGTGGCCGCGCGCCCGCGCCTCGCAGGCGTCGCGGCGGCTCTGCGCAGTGCCCTTGCAGATAGAGACCCCGCGCCGCTGGCACGGCCCGGGTCTGACACCGAAGGAGGTACCCACTCGATGCACGCCCAGGCTAACGCGCGGGGATCGGCTGCCGCGCCCGTCGATGGATTCATCCGCACCCGCTACACGCTGGACGTCTGCGAGTTGTGCGGCAACGAGCGCGTCCGCACCCCAAGGGCACAGACCACCTGCCCGCAGTGCGGCGCGAGCGCTCGACGATCATTTGCGCTGTTTCGCGGACTCAGGGAGGTGCAGCGATGACCGCGATCGCGATCGCGACGGCGAGACAGCGCAAGGTCTCGGCCGACCTGCAGCGGGAGATCCTGACGCGGATCGACCGCGCCGGGCTCCATGTCTGCGAGGCCGAGCTTCGCTACAAGCTGCGCTGGAGCGAGGGCACGCACGGTTCGCTCCTGGCGCTGCTCGACGAGCTCGAACGCCGCGGTCTGGTTGAGAGTGCGATCCATTTCCGGCTCACCGATCACGGCCGCACGCAGCTCCCCGACGACTACGAACCCCCGTTGCGCTACGGCACGGGGATCTGGTGGGAGGTGCGCTCATGACCCCCGGCCACGTAAAGGCGAGAGAGTCGATGCTCGACGAGGTTGTCGACGAGCTCGAGCGCGGCGGCGCCGGCCGCCCGATAGAGCTCGCGCGGCGCCTCGGACCCGACTGGACCGAGGACCGCGTCCGAGTCGCGCTGGCCGACTTGTTCTGCGACGGGGTTGTCGGGCACAGCCACGACGTCGGGTTCTGGTGGGTGGCATGATCGGCACGGATCGCCTGAGCCCAACGATCCTCGCATGCCGCCGCGCCGGCCTGCCGGTGATCGGCGAGCATGACTGCACCTGCCATCTCGCCGGACAACTGATCGTGTTCGCCGGCCCGGACGGTCTGCGGATCTTCTGGCCATGTGACGTGCGCTGCCCGGTCCACGTCGCTGCCGCCGTGACCGCGCCCGGCCGGCTTGGCAAGGTCGGCAGAGCTAGCCCCGGATTGTGGGCCGCCCCCGAGGTATCGGCGACGCGAAGCGGAGGCGCGGCACGCTGACCCGTCGTCTTACACGCGCGTTGACAAGACCCGTCAAGGACGTGTTGTGATGGTCACCGCTCGCCAATCACAACGGCAGCTCGGCAAGGCGATTGTCGGCGAGCGATCCCGCCGCACCGTTGACCGGGCGCGGGCGCAAGGGCTCGCCGTCGACCTCGATCCCCAGCTCGCGCTGACCCGCCGGCTCGGCGTCGATCTCCAGACGCTGCCCATCAGCGTTGCCGATGTCCCTCGCGGTCCTGTCTACCGCATGGCGCGGTCGGCACGAGCGCCGAGCTCAAACTCAGGATTCGCGAGCGCTGGGTGAGGAAGGTGTGGCTCGCTTCTCTCCCCGGAGTTGTGATGGGATATGCCGGAGTCGGTGACGCCATCGTCGAGCTCATCCGGCACAGCTCCGCGAACACCGTGGCGATCCAGGACAACAGCGGACACCTCGCGCCCAGCGGGCATCCGTCTCTCGCTCCCGACCAGCGTGGCTCGGCAGGGATCTGTCAGTCTCTTGAGAGCGATCGGCCGTCGTCACGCGAAGCCGACTCGCCGCCGGCCGTCATGGCGAGGATGTCGCGGACGCGCTGGGTCAGTTCGTCGGCGTTGAACGGTTTGAGCAGGAATGCGGAGGGGGTGCTGGTCTCGGTCGGCGGGTTGTCCGGCGGCAGTGGGTAGCCGGAGATGCGGATGACCGGCATGTGGGGCTGGTGCTGAGCTGCGGCCCGGGCGGGGTCGATGCCGTGGGTGCCGGGCAGAGTGCTGTCAGTGATCATCAGGTCAAACCAGGCGCTGGTGATCAGGTGTGTGGCTTCGTCGCGGTCGCGGGCTTCGACGATCTCGTAGCCTGCGGCGCGCAGGGCGTGGGCGAGCAGTCGGCGCAGGCTGTTGTCGTCTTCGACGACCAGGATCGTCTGACCGCTGCGAGTGGCCGGGATGTCAAGCTCAGGCGAGGGCTGGACTGGCTGGCGGGTCGGTTGGGCTGGCCGCTCGAGTTGGGGGAGGCAGATCGTGAACGTCGTTCCCTGACCGGGGGTCGATGACACGTCGAGCCTGCCGCGGGATTGCCTGATCGTCTGAGACGCGGTGGCCAGCCCGAGGCCGGTGCCTTTGCCCACCGGCTTGGTGGTGAAGAATGGTTCGAAGATCCGGCTGATCGTCTGGGCGTCCATGCCGGTCCCGGTGTCAGTGACCGCGATGAGCGCGTACGGGCCCGCGGGGAGGTCGGCGGCGTCTGCGGCGTCGAGCTGGGTGATGGTGGTGCTCACATGGAGCTGGCCGCCGTCGGGCATCGCGTCGCGGGCGTTGACGGCGAGGTTGACGATCACCTGTTCGATCTGGGCGACGTCGATACTGACGCTGATCGCTTGCGGGGTGAGGTTGCGGTGCACGGTGATGTCCTCGCCGATGAGCGGATCGACGAGGTCAAGCGCGCGGGCGACGGTCTCGTTGACGTCGGCGACGGTGATGAGCGCGGGCTCCTTGCGGCTGAACGCGAGCAGTTTGGCGGTCAGCGCCGCGGCGCTGGCCGAGGCGGCGCGGATCTCCTTGAACGCATGAGCGACGAACTCGGAGTCCTGGGCCACCTTGTTCTGGCCCAGCGCGCTGTAGCCCTCGATCACCGTCAGGACGTTGTTGAAGTCGTGCGCCACGCCGCTGGCCAGCTGCCCGACGGCCTCGAGCTTCTGGGATTGCAGTAGCTGCTGGCGCAGCGCGTGCTGCTCGGTGATGTCCTGGACGTAGGCCGCCACCCCCTGAGGGGTGGGGTAGAACCGGGCGGAGAGCCACTTGTCCAATGGCGCGAAATGCCCTTCCTGCACGACGGTGACCTGCTCGCTGGCGGCGCGCCGCCTGGCCCGCCCCAACGGCCCGCCTTCAAACTCGGGGAACGCGTCCAGCAGCCGGCGTCCCAGCAGCGCCTCCCGCGATTGGCCGAGCAGCCGTTCGCCGGCCGCGTTGATGTACGTGAACCTCGTCTCGTGGTCAAGGGTGTAGAACGCGTCGCTCATCGCTTCCAGCGTCTGCACCGTGCGGGCGTCGGCGGCGCGCTCGGCGGCGCGGCGTTGCTGCGCCAGTTCGACCCGCCGGGTGACGCGGGCGATCAGTTCACGTCCGGAAAACGGCTTGACCAGATAGTCATCGGCACCGGCGTCGGCGCCCCCGATGCCGGCTTCCTCGCCCGCTCGGGCCGACAGCATGATCACCGGAACCAGGTGGGTGCGGTCGTCCTCGCGCAGCGCCCGCAGCAGCCCGAAGCCGTCCAGCGCGGGCATCATCACGTCCGTCACCACCAGATCGGGCGGGTCGCCGAGCGCGGCCTGCAGCGCCCGAGCCCCGTCGCTGAACTCCGTGATCTCAAACCGCGGCTCCAACAGGCGCCGGAGATGTGCCCGCATGTCGGCGTTGTCGTCGGCGATTAGGACCCGCGCGCGCGGGGCGGGCTCCGTCTCGTTGACCGGCGTGCCGCGTGACGCGTCGGTGGCCACGTCGTCGGTGGTCAGCCATCCCAGCGCCTCATCGACGTGCGCCGACGCGGAGCTGATGGCGACGGTCTGATCATCGCCGGCGTCGATCTCGTCACCTGGCAGGTGGGCGTGTCCGGCGCGCACGGTGACCGTGAACGTGGTGCCGACGTCTTTCTCGCTAGTGGCGGTGACCTCGCCGCCATGTAGCCGCGCGAGGTCTGAGACGAGTGACAGGCCGATGCCGGTCCCCTCCAGCGTGCGCGAGCGCGCGTTCTTGACGCGGTGGAAGCGTTCGAACAGGTGCGGGATCTCGCCCGGGTCGATCCCGATCCCGGTGTCGGTGACGGTCAGCTGCGCGCGATCACCGATCCAGCGCAGACTGACGGTGATTTCGCCGTCGAAGGTGTGCTTGAACGCGTTGGAGAGGAGATTGAGCACGATCTTCTCCCACATGTCGCGATCGACGAGCACCGGCTCGGGCAACGGCTCGCAGTCGACCACGAGCGCCAACCCGGCCTGCTCGGTTGCGGAGCGAAACAGTCCGGCCAGCCCGGCGGTCAATGCCGCCAGGTCAGTCGGCCGGTAGCTGGCACGAACGCGTCCGGACTCGATCCGGGAGAAGTCAAGCAGCGAATTGACCAGCCGCAGCAGCCGCAGGCTGTTGCGGTGAGCCGCATCGAGTTGCTCGCGCCACGCCGGCTCAAGCCCGTCGGCGCGCGCCAGCATCTCCTCCAGCGGTCCGAGCATCAAGGTCAGCGGGGTGCGGAACTCGTGTGACACGTTGGAGAAGAACTCGGTCTTGGCGCGGTCAAGCTCCGCCAGCGCCTCGGCGCGCGCGCGCTGCTGCTCATACGCCGTCGCGTTGGCCAACACGCTGGTCACTCCGGCGGCGACGAGCTCAAAGAACCCTCGATACACCTCATCCAGCGGCAGCCGCGTGCTCACCCCTGCCACCAGCACCCCCACCGCGCCCCCCGCCCCCGGGGGGATGACCGGATGCAGCATCGCCCGCTCGGTGGCGTCGGGATAGGCCCCGGCGCGGATCGGTCCGCAGCGCGCCGGCAGATCACTCACCTCGATCGCCTGCCCGCTCGCCATCGCCTCGGCAATCAGTCCCGCTCCAGAGCCCGTCAGGAGATCGATCAGCGACGTGGCGCTGCCCGGATCGCCGTCCAGGCCGCGCTGTCCGGCCAGCCGAACCCCGCCATCGTGATCGGCCAGGAACAGCACCACGAACGGCAGGTCGTTGCACCCGGCCAGCGCGTCGAGCGCGTGCGCCGCGGCGTCGGCGACGCTGTGGGCGCGGGCGGCGCGGCCGGCGAGATCACGCAGAACCCGGGTGCGGCGCTCGGAGAGCATCCGGGCGGTCGTCTCGGTGACCGGGTGAAACAGCCCGACGATCGCCCCCGAGTCGTCGCGGATCGGGCTCAGCGAGAACGTGAACCAGGTCTCCTCCAGATAGCCGTTGCGGTCCAGGAACATCGGCTGGTTCTCCAGGTAGGCGGTCTCGCCCGCGCACGCGGCGTCAAACGCGCCGCCGATCGCCGGCCACGCCGACGCCCAGCATTCGCGATAGTCAGACCCCAGCGCGACGGGGTGCTTCTCCCCGCAGATCCGGGAGTAGCCCTCGTTCCAGATCTGCTCATACCGCGGGCCCCAGATCACGTTGATCGGAAACGAGGACGCCAGGCACAACGAGACGGTCGTCTGCAAGCTCTCAGGCCAGTCCTCGATCGCGCCCAGACCGGTCCGCGCCCAATCCTGGGAGCGGATCAGCTCGACGATCTCGCCCGTCCCGACCAGCCAATCGGCGCGACCGCGGCGGCTAGCCACGACCGACTACCGCGCGGAGACAGCGGACGCCCGCGCGTCTGCTCGGCACAGAGCCCGGCAATTCAGCGCGGTCGCCGGGAGCACGGACCCCGCACGCCACCCATCGACTGGTCTCGATCTGCGCGCCCAACTGGATCTCGCTTCGCTGTCTGACCGCGGCCTGTTCGCTCTCGGCCGTGCCTGACCGCGGGCGGCTGACGATAACACTAATCGTCAGCGACGACCGACCCCGGGCGGCGGAGACGGAGGCAGTCACATATGCAGAGCCGCGGGCCACGCCCGGCACCGGCCGGTCAGTCCTGGTGCGCGACGGAGGAGAGGTTCGGGTCGATCATCACCTGTTGTCGGGGCTTGAGATGGGTGCGATGATCCCGTGATGGGCCGACAGGACGGTGGACAGCCGCAGTGGCCGCCGTTCGCGATCGAGGGCGTCAGCGGCGACATGTTTGCGGCGGCGCTGCTGCGGTATGGGTCTGACGCCGTCGCGGTGAGCGAGCGCGGGTCGGGCCGGTTTGTCGGGGTCAGCGACTCCTACTGCACGCTGACGGGCTATGACCGCGGCGAATTGGTCGGACACACGTCAGTCGAGCTGGGGATGTTCGCCAACCACGCCTCGCGGGCCGAGGCGCTGGGGCGTGTCGATCCGGGGCCTGGGGCGGTCCGTGAGCTGCGGTTGCGGCGCAAGGACGGCGCGGTCCGGGTGCTGGAGTTCTCGGTCCAACTGCTCGCCGGCACCGAGCTGATGCTGTCGATCAGCCGGGACGTCACCGACCGCCGCGACATCGAGGCGCAGCTGCTGGCCAGCGAGCAGCGCTTCCGTGCGGCGGTGCAGTCGATGCTCGACGCGTTCTTCATCCTCTCGCCCGTCCGCGACCACGGCGAGATCATCGATTTCCGCTATGACTACGCCAACGACGCCCACTGCTCGCTGGTCGGGCTTGACCGCGAGGAGATCGTCGACCGCCGGGTCGGCGAGCTGTTTCCGGCGTTTGTCGGCAGCGAGCGGTTCGCGGCCTATCGAGATGCCCTCGTGCGCGGCCAGCCGTTCCGAAGCGAGGATGCGATTCCGGCGGGCGCATTGGCCGGCAGTCGGCTTGAAGGCCGCGTATTGGAGATCAGCGTCGTGCCGGTCGACGAGAACCTGGTCGTCACGGGTCGCGATATCACTGACCGCCATCAGGCCGAGGCGCGCGTGCGGGCCCTCAACCACGACTTGGACCGCCGGGCCGCGGAGCTGCAGGCGGCCAACCGTGAGTTGGCGGCGTGGACCGGGGCGCTGGAGCGCCTGGCGGGTGGCGTCGCGCACGAGTTCAACAACAAGCTCGCGGTGATCATCGGGGTCGTCGACGTGGCGTCTGACCGGCTCGGGAGCGGCCATCCGCTGCAGTCCGGCCTGAGCGAGATTCGCGCGGCCGCCGAGTTCTCGGTCGCGCTGGCGAAGGACATGCTGGCGTTCGCGGGCCGGCAGATGCTTGACCCACGACCGGTCCCGGTCTCACAGATCGCCTCGGGAGTCGAGCATCTGCTGCGCCCGCGCCTGCGCGCGGGGATCGACCTGGTCCTCGGTGACGAGTCGGGCGGGGCGATGGTTCTCGTGGACCGCGCCGCGATGGAGAGAGCGGTGCTGGCGCTCGCGCTCAACGCGCGCGACGCGATCCCCGGCGGTGGCAGCCTGTCGATCCACACCGCCCGGACGGACGCGGCGACGCCGACCGAGACCGAGCTGGGGACCGTGCAGATCTCGGTCACCGACACGGGCGTCGGGATCCCCGATGAGATTCGCGCGCGGATCTTCGAGCCGTTCTTCACCACCAAGGAGGTTGGCCAGGGAACCGGTCTCGAGCTCGCCGCGGCGCTGGGGATCGTGCGGCAGGCCGGCGGCACGATCACCGTCGAGTCTCACCCGGGCCGCGGGACCACCTTCGTCGTCGAGCTGCCTCAGACCGCGTCGCCAACCGTCGACGAGGACGCCCGCGAGATGCGATCCCCCGGCGATCAACGCGTCGTGTTGGTCCTTGAGCACGACCACGATGTCCGGACCCTCGTCAGCCTGCTGCTGCGCGACGCCGGTCACCGCGTGCTGGAGGCGTCCAACGGCGAGCGCGCCCTGGCGATGCTGGGCGACTCCTCAGAAGCCGTCGAGGTGATGGTGACCGACATGACCCTTGCCGGCCTCAACCACGCAGAGCTGGCGGTCGGCGCGCTGGCGCTGCGACCGGATCTGCACGTGATCTACATGTCGGCACAACCCGAGGCGCTGCTGCGAACCGACGGCATGCCGCCGGGCGCTTTTCTCGCCAAACCGTTCACGCCGCAGGCGCTCACGCTCGCGGTCCAGGCCGCGTTCACGCACTGATCAGATCTCCGCACGCAGTGTCGGCTACACCAGGCTGCGGGTGATGGTGAGGACCGGCAGCGTCATGTGGCGCAGGTGGCAGGCGGTGATCCAGCGCTGGAAGGAGAAGTGCTCCAGCGCGTAGGGGAATTTGGCCGGCCGGTGATCGACGTCCCAGAAGTGGGCCGCCCAGGCCATGACGGTGTGCTGGCTGGAGGGCCACGGGCGGCATGGCTGGTCGAGCTCGCGGATGATCGGTCCGATCGCGCGCTGGGACAGAACATCGCTGCCGAGCGTCGACCAGACCGGGCCGCTGCCGGTCAGCAGGTAGATCGCCGATTGCCATTCGGTCATATCCCATGGGCGCAGCGCCGACGCTTC
>JBELAG010000379.1:0-5311 GCA_049509055.1 Solirubrobacteraceae bacterium | reverse complement strand
CCTACTGGGTGATGGCGACCGTGACGCCGTGCGAGAGCGGCTATCTCTCGGTCCGTCTGAAGCCGAGCAGCGAGTATCTGAACATCGTCAAGGTCGTCTATCCCGAGCTTCGCCAGATCGAGTTGGACCTCGGCGGCGAGCGCGAGATCAACCGCAAGGCGGCGATGGCCGCGTCGGGGGCGCGGCTCGGAGAGATCCTCGCCGCGGCGGGCTTCCCTGATTACACGTCGTTCATGATCACCGCGCTGACGGCCGAGCTCGCGAGCCGCGCGACGGTCGTGCCGCCACCCGCGCATCCGACCGGGCCGCAGCGGCGGGCTGTCGATCATGTCCGCAAGGCCTGCCTGGCGATCATCGCCCGTCTCGACGGCCTGTTCGGCGGCGACGTGAGCGGCCATGCCGAGCTGATGGCGCTCAACCAGCGACTCGCGGCGAAGTCCGACTTCGTGCTCGAGCTGGCCGACAGCCTGCGCCTGTTCTCGCTCAACGCGCTGCTGGCCTCCAGCCGGCTCGGCGACGACGGCGTCGTCCTGCACACCGTGGCCGGCGTCATGGGCCGCTCGTCGGACTCGATGCGCGGCGTCATCGCGGACTTCGCCGACGACCTCGAATGCGCGGGGGCACACCTGGGCAACGTCGGCGTCCGTGTGGCGGTGGCCAAGCTCCAAGCTCAGATGTCGACGCTGTTCGTCGATGAGGTCCTGCGCAACCGCATGCCGGGGGCCCAGCACGCCCGCGACCGCGACCCTCGTCTGACCGACGTGGCGCTGCTGGCCAACTGCCTCAGCGACGGGCTCGGGCACCTGCGCGACGCGCTCGACGACATCGACCGACGCCTCGGCGGCGTCGCGAAGGGCGTCTCGCAGCTGTCGCACGACCTCAAGGTGATGAGCGCCCTTCAGACCAACGGGCGCATCGAGGCCTCACGCGTCCCCGAGGCCGATTCCGTCGTCCTGCTGTTCGGCGAGATCCAGGAGCAGATCGAAACCGCACGGACCGAGCTCGCCGAGTTTGCGGCCATCACCCGGCTCGCGGCCGGCATCGCCTCGCGCGAGGCGATCGACGACATCGACCACTCGCTCGACGACCTCCGCCAGAACACCGCCCGGCTCGTCGTCGCACCGCCGGTCGCCGCGTCGACGTCCTCTCGCTGATAGTGACGACGCCGGGCCGCCCGGCATGAGAGGATTGCGCTCGCGATCAGCCATCTGACAGGAGAGTCATGCCTTCCTACGCGCCTGGAACCCCGTCCTGGATCGATCTGGCGTCGCCGGACATCGACGCGTCGGTCGGTTTCTACGGCGGGCTGATGGGTTGGACGGCGACCGACCCGCAGCCCGACACCGGCGGGTACCGCCTCTTTCAACAGGCCGGGGCCAACGTCGCGGGCGTGATGCCCCATATGCAACCCGGACAGCCGACGGCGTGGGCGACATACGTGACCGTCACCGACGCCGACCACACCGCGGACGCGGTTGCGCAGGCCGGTGGCACGTCGATCGCCGGGCCGATGGACGTGACCGACATCGGACGGATGGCGATCCTCAGTGACCCGACCGGAGCGGTGTTCGGGATCTGGCAGCCCAAGACGTTCACCGGCGCCGATCTCGTCAACGCACCCAATTCCCTGTGCTGGAACGAGGTGCGAACGCGCGATCCCGAGCGTGCCACGTCGTTCTACTCCGCCGTGTTCGGCTGGGCGGCCACGGCGCCGCCGTTCGACGGACCGGGCTACACGATCTGGGAGCTCGACGGCAGGCGCGTGGGCGGCATGATGGCGATGACCGGCGACCTCTTCCCGGCTGAGGTGCCGCCGCACTGGAGCGTGTGTTTCGCGGTCGCCGACTGCGACACGATCGTCGCCCGTGCGGCGGAGCTCGGCGCGAGCGTCACCGCGCCCGCGATGGACATGCCGATCGGGCGCTTCGCCGGGTTCGTCGACCCGCAGGGGGCGGCGTTCACCGTGATGGAGCTGGCCGGCCCGGGACCTGACTGAGGAGTGATCGCCGCCGGGCCGGAGGATTCCCGCGCCCTCTCAGCCGGGATGCGCTGATCAGCGCCGGATGCCGGCGACAAGCGCCTCCCAGTTGCCGGCGCCGATCCGCACCTGGTCGGCGCGATCGAGCCCCGCGGTCGCCAGGAAGTGCTCGACCCCGCCGTCGGGCCCGGGCCGGTAGGGGTAGTCGGTCGCGAACAGGATGCGCTCCACGCCGATCACCTCGACCGCCCACCGCAGGTAGCGCCGGCTGTAGAGGCCACCGGCGGTGACGTAGGCGTTGGTCCGAACGTACTCCGAGAACATCTTGGGGAGCCTGGCCTGCTTGGCCATCCCGTCGGCCCGGTCGAGATAGAACAGCACGACCTCGCCCCAGTGGCCGAGCAGGACCTGGAGGTGAGGGAAGCGGTCGAACACGCCGGCGAGCGCGAGCCGGAGGAACTGCACGCCGGACTCGTAGTGCCAGCCGATGCCGTAGCTGGCGAGCGCCGTGTCGATGCCGTCGTCGAAGCCCGCGTAGATCGCCTCCCGGACGCGTTGTTGCGGCATCTGGGGGTGGATGTACAGCGGGGCGTGCAGCGACTCGGCGGCCTCGAAGATCGGCCAGTTGTCGGGGTGGTCGAGGTTGCGCTCACCGGTGCGGCCGAACAGCAGAGCGCCGTTGAGGCGCAGCGTGGTGACCGCGCGCTCGAGCTCGCGCGCGGCCTCGGCGGGCGCCGGGGTGGCGAGCGTGGCGAAGCCCTGGAAGCGGTCGGGGTGGGCGCTGACGAGCTCGGCGATGCGGTCGTTGGTCTGCGCCTGCAGGCGGGTGGCCTCGTCGGCCGGCACGCTGTGCAGGCCGGGCGAGGTCAGCGAGATCACCTGCACGTCGAGCCCCGCCGCGTCCATCGCCGCGATGCGGCGCGCTCCGACCTCGCGCAGCCGGTCCCCCAGCTCGCCCGGGGGGGCGCTGGCCCGCGAGTCGTCGCGCGCGGGAGACGGGAGCCGACTCCACGCCGCGACGACCTCGTCGGTGACGAAGTGCTCCTCGGTGCCGATTGTCTTCATCTCGTGCCTGCCTCCGGATCGGTGCCATGGTCCTCGGTCGCGCCTCCCGGCGAAACGGTAGCCGAGCGAGATGGGGTCGATCGCGGTAGCGGCGGACCTAGACTTTGAAGGACAAAGTATGCTTCACTTTGTTTTGCAAAGTCAGACGGAGGCCCAGACCACGCGCGACGCGCGGCGTCAGTTCAATCTCAACCCACCGTGGATCACGGTGTTCATGGGCGCCGTGATCCTCGTCGGCTACGGCGCGTTGTGGATCTCGGTGTGCTCGATCCGGTGATCCACGCGGCCGCCCGTCTGCCGATCGTCGTGACGCTGGCCGCGCTCCCCGACGGGGACGCGCTGGCCTTCACCCGCCTGCAGGAGATCCTCGACCTGACCCCCGGCAACCTGATCACCCACCTGCGCAAGCTCGAGGACGCCGACTATGGTCACCCGGAGCCGGTGGGCCGCGAACAGGACGTCGGCGTGCGTGTGCCCCGCCGGCGGCTCGAACCGGTAGGAGGCCAACTCGATCAGCAGCCCGAGCGGATCGGTGAAGTAGATCGAGTCCATGAACCCCCGGTCCTTGACACCGCTGTGCCTGATCCCGCGCTGGTCGAGCCGGTCGACGGTCTGCGCGAACGTCGCCTGCGACACCGCGAGCGCGAGATGGTGGACGCACCCGGGTTCGGTCGGCGTGCGCGCGGGGTCCGGGGTGCGCGCCTCGTTGGTGAACACGGTGATCAGGCGGCCGCCTGGCTCTGCACCTTGCGCATGGTCATCGTCCCCTCGGTTCGGGGGCCGCCACGCGCTCGGCGATGGCGTCGGTCAGCCACCGCGTCGCGGCGGGGATGTGGGACGGGTCGATGTGGTGGGCGGCGTCTGACTCGTGGTAGCTGACCGGCAGGCCGGCGGATTGCAGCAGGTCACGCGCGCGTCGCGCGAAGGCGACGTCGATGACCGGGTCCCGGCGGCCGTGGGCGATGAACACCGGCAGCCGGGGCCGTGAGCCGAGGTCGGGCTGCCAGCCCGCGACGGTCGGGATGAACCCGGAGAACGCCAGGATTCCAGCCGGGACGGGGCGCGCTGCGGCGAGCCCGAGCGCGTAGCTCATCACCGATCCCATCGAGAACCCGCCGAGGACGGTGCGGTCGGGCGCGATTCCGGTGCGTTCCCAGGTCTCGTCGTGGAAAGCGGCAAGGGTCTCATCGGCGCGGTGGTATGTGTCAGGGTCGGGGTAGCCGACCCGGGGCACGGTGTACCAGTGGTGACCGGGCCAGCCCGGGACGGTGAGCGGCGCCCGCGGGGTCACGACGTGCAGGCGTCGCTCGGGGTCCAGGACGTCGGCGAGGCCGAGCAGATCGTGCTCGTCGGCGCCGCGCCCGTGATGGAGGATCAGCAGGCCGGCCGGGTCCTCGGCCGCCGGCCGCTCGCGATACACCAGGCTCATCGCCGGGCCTCCTGGCGCGCCGCGGCGCGCGGGTTGGTGAGCGGCGTCAGCAGTCGCTGCAGCTGCGGGCGCAGGTGCTCGTGTTGGCTGGGCAGCCGCAGCTCCTCGCCGAGATGCGCGGGGTCCTCGTCGACGGCGAACCCCGGGGAGGTGGTGGCGATCTCGAACAGGATGCCCTGGGGCTGGCGGAAGTAGATCGAGAGGAAGTAGTCGCGGTCGATCACCGGCGTCACGTGCATCCCCGCCGCGCCGACGCGCCGCTGCCAGTCGACGTGATCGGCGTCGTGCGCGTGCCAGGCGATGTGGTGCACGGTGCCCGCGCCGGGGGTCCCGCGCTCCTGCGAGGCGTCGTAGGCCCAGTGGAAGTGGCGCGTGTCGCCCTGCAGGCGGTACTCGCCGTCACCCTCGCGGGTGAACCCGAGCGTCTCGATCAGCAGGACGCGGTCGGCGTCGAGCCCGCGGGCGACGTAGGCACGCGCGCCCTCGACGCCGAGGACCGCGTGCTCGGCCGGGACGTCGGGATGCTGCGCGCGCAGCGGCGGGTTCCCGTCGGCGGCGACGACGAGCGCCAGGCGCAGGCCGTCGTCGTCGGTGAACGTCAGCGCATCCTCGCTGCGCTCGCTCGCGTGGCCGGCGTCCGCCAGACGGCCGGCCCAGAAGTCCAGCGACGCCTGATCGGCGACGCCGAGCTCGATCGTGTGGATCATGCCGGCGCCGGCGCGACCGGGCTGGGCGCCGGCGAACTCAAACCACGTGAGGATCGAGCCCGGGGAGCCCTGCTCGTCGCCGAAGTACAGGTGGTAGGCCTCGGGCGCATCGAAGTTGACGGTCGTCTTGAC
>JBELAG010000378.1:0-5312 GCA_049509055.1 Solirubrobacteraceae bacterium | reverse complement strand
GCCGCTGGCCGGCGGCGGCCGGCAGGTGCGCGCGCAGCTGCCGGTGCACCCGGGCACGCCGGAGCGCCGGGCGTGATCACGGTGGCGCTCGTCGACGATCAGTCGCTCGTGCGGGCCGGGTTTCACGCGCTGCTCGACGCCGAGGAGGAGATCACCGTGGTCGCGCAGGTCGCCGACGGCGAGAGCGCGGTGGCGCTCGCCCGCCACCACCGGCCCGACGTCGTCCTGATGGACATCCGCATGCCGGGCGTCGAGGGGGCTGCAGGCCGCCGCCCGGATCACCGCCGACCCGCAGCTGCGCGACACCCGCGTGGTCGTGCTGACCACCTTTGAGCTCGACGAGTATGTCTTCGGCGCCCTGCGGGCCGGCGCCTCGGGCTTCCTGCTCAAGGACATCGAGCCCGCCGATGTGATCACCGGGGTGCGGGTGGTGGCCGGCGGTGAGGCGCTGCTGGCGCCCCGCCTCACGCGCCGGCTGATCGAGGCGTTCGTGACCGGCGGCGGCGCCGGGGCCGGCGCGGCCGAGGTGACCGATGGCGAGGCGCTGGGCGCGCTCACCCGGCGCGAGCGCGAGGTCCTGGCGCTCGTCGGGCGCGGGCACTCCAACGCCGAGACCGCGCACCGGCTCGTCCTGTCGCCGCTCACCGCCATGACGCACGTGGCGCGGCTGTTCGCCAAGCTCGGCGCGCGCGACCATGCCCAGCTGGTCGTCGCCGCCTATGAGTCCGGCCTGATCGTCGCGGGCCGGGGCCACCACCCCCGGGCCGAAACTGATGCGGCGCCCTACTCGCCCCACAGCGAATCGGGCCGAGTCATCCGCCACAGCACCGGCAGCGTCAACAGCGTCACCCCGGCGACCACCGCGGCCCCGGCGCCGGTCATCGCGCCGAGCGCGCCCCAATCCAGCGACAGCGGCAGCGAGGCGACCCGCATCAGCATCGCTCCGACCGCGGTCCCGAGCAGGATCGCCAGCGCGAGCCCAAGGGCGACCGGCACGGCGGTCTGCAACAGCACCGACCAGGCGAGCGTCGAGCGGCGGGTGCCGAACGCGGCGAGCACCGACAGCGCGCGGCGCCGCTCGCGCAGCTGCTCGGCCGCCGCCAGCAGCAGGCTGATGCCGATCACCACGAGCACGACGACCGCGCCGGCGAACAGGTCGTGCCGGAGGTCCGCCGCGAGGCCGGCGAGCGGCGCCGCCGTGTATTCGGTGACCTGAGCGTCGAGATCAACCCGCGCGACCGCATCGCTGACGTGGTCGAGCGCGAGCGGCGCGCGAGGGTCGACGCTCACCACCGCGGTCAGCGGGCCCGCGCCGAGATGCAGGCGCGCCGCGACGGCCGGGGTCACGAGCAGACCTGCGGCCGGGTCGAAGACCGGAGTGGGGGAGACGGTCACCAGCCGCGCGTCGGGCGGAACCCGCGCGGTGATCCGGCCGCCGAGCGCGAGCCGTCCGCCGGGGTGTGGCGCGCCCGGTCCCCGCGTGATGAAGCTGTCGCCGTCGGCGCAGGCGGCCGCGGTGGTCAGCAGTCGCAGGGTCGAGCACGGGGCGACGATGATCAACGACGGCCCGTTCACGCTCTCGATCGACAGGACGTCGCGCACGCCGGGGACCGCCTGGACCGCTGAGCTGAGCTGCGCCGCGGCGGCCGGCGACGTGGCCTGGCCGATGAGGTCCGACGACCGCGGCGACGAGCCAGGGCAGCAGCGCGTTGAGCCCGACCAGCGCCAGCAGCACGCCGGCCGCCGCCTCGATCTGTCCGCTCGTCGTCGACAGCTCGCCGTCGTGACCGATGAACCGGGCCAGCAGCGCGAAGCCCGCCAGCGGAAGCAGCAGGCGCCACGACAGCCGGCGCCGGCGCACCCGGCCGCGCCGGCTGACGCCGAGTGGCTCGACGACGACGGGGCGCATCCCGGCCATCGCCGCGGCGACCGCGCACACCGGCACGAGGATCGCGATCAGCACCGCCAGCCCGGGCACCGGCACGACGTCGCCGGCGAAGACGCTCACCCCGGCGATGTCGATGTGCGGCTCCAGCGGCCGCAGCGCCAGGAACAGGACGACCCCGGCGATCAGTCCCGCCGAGACGGCGGGCAGCGACTCGCCGGCGACGATCCAGGCGGTCGCGGTCCGATCGGCGCCGACGAGGCGCAGGGCGGCGAGGCGCAGGGCGGCGAGGCGCCGGTCGCGCTCCTCGCCGCCGAAGCGCCCGGCGGTGGCCAGGAACACCCCGACGGGCAGCAGCAGCGCGACGAGCACCGCGATCTCCAGCAGCACGAGCACCGGGCGGGTCTGCTGCAGCGTGATGCCGGTGATCGCCCGGCCGCGGAAGACGGTGTCGGTCTCCAGCCAGCGCAGGCGCCCGGCATCGACGGCAAACCGCGGCGCGCGGGCGTCGAGGCGCCGGTCATGGGCGCTGACCATGTGCCGGACCGATGCGGCCACGAGCAGCGCGGCCACCGCGACGGCCACGCCGGCGACGGTGAGCGCGGCACGCAGCCGCGCGCCCGGACCGCGGGTCAACGCCAGGCGCGATCCGAGCCCCAGCTCGGCCACCCGGCGCCGCAGCGGCCTCACCGGGTGCGCCCGTCGCGCACGACCACCTCGCGGTCGGCGTAGGCGGCCACGCGCGCCTCGTGGGTGACGAGCAGCACGGCCGCGCCCGCGTCGCGGGCGGCGCTCGTCAGCAGCAGCATCACCCGCTCGCCGTTGAGCGAGTCGAGCGCTCCGGTCGGCTCGTCGGCGGAGACGACGCGCGGCCCGCTGACCAGCGCGCGGGCGACCGCGACGCGGCTGGGCCTGCCCGCCGGACACGTCGCCGGCGAGCTGGGCGGCGACGTCGTCGACCTCCAGCCGTCTCAGCCAATCATCGGCGGGCTAACGGCTGCGTGTCCGGGACGACCAAGACGCCAACGGGGGACCCGCTTGCCGCGCGTTGCAGGGCGAGCGTCGTCGGCAGCGCCGTGCCTCGTCGGAGAGGAAAAGCAGGACTGCGGCGACTTCCGCGATCAAGCGTGGGCCGGGCCGGCAGCCTGTCGCTTTACGCCTCCACGGGGCCACGCCCACCCGGCTGGTGCTTTGGTGGACGACGAGCAACACTTGCGGATCGCGGTACGCCGGAACTCCGTGGGATCGCATGCAGCCTGCGAATGCCAGGGCGTGCCTGCCTTGATGCGCGCAGCTGGATTGGCTGGATGTGGGGGTGCGCGAGCTTCCTGCGCACGCTGAGAGGATCAGTGCGGCCATGATTAGTGCTTCGAAAAGCTCAGGCGGCGCCGAGAGATGAGCCCTGACCGTAGGGAGATGTGGTGTGTTGGTTGCGCCATGTCTCATGTGATCCGTTCTGGTGTGGCTGATTGGGTTGGCAGCGTGAGGTCGCGGGCTCCTACCGACCCTTCGAGACTCGCCAGACGGAGCGCGCCGCCTGGTGGGGGCGCGCGGGTCGCGTCCGGTGGTGTCAGTCGGCCCGCAGCATCTCTGCGACGGGGCGGCGAGCGCCGAGCCCAGCCGGCACTGCGGTGACCAGGGCTATGGCGATCAGTGTTCCGGGGATCATCCCGAGCAGCCACAACAGCGGTGGGATGGCGGTGCTCAGATCACCTCCCGCGATCTGGTAGAGCAGCAGTCCGGTCGGTATTCCGAGGCAGGCCGCGGCGAGGCCGGGCAGTAGTTGCGCGGTCGTCAGCGCGCCGTTGATCTGGCGCGGCGTGGCCCCCAGGGCGCGGGCGAGGGCGGTCGCGACTTGGGTGTCGATGATGGTGGCCCAGGCGGTGAACGTGGCGCTGACCGCTGCGAGACAGACCAGAGCCAAACTCAAGACGAGCAGGACATGGTTCGCGCTCTGGTAGATCGCCGAGCTGGACAGGAACCCGGCTGCCGTGTGGTCCTGGTGGATCTGGAGTTGGCGCTCCACGGTGAGCGCGGTCACGACCATCGTGACGGCGAGCAGCAGGCTCGCAGCGGTCAGCACGGTCCGGCGCGGACGACGGGCGACGAGGCGCAACGCGAGCAGCATCGGAACTGGAAGCGCGGCCGACGGCGCCATCAGCCGTGGGCGCCGGCGTGGGGTGTGAGCCGGGTCGTTGAGAGCCCGCAGAGTGCTCGTTCGGGCTCCGCGGATTGTCGGCGCCAGGGTTGAACCCATCGCGACGAGCAGTGCCACGCCGATCACAAGCACGCCGGAGCCGATCGTCAGCTGCGGGGTAGCGGTGGTACCGAGCAGTCCGTCGCCTGGGCTCGCGAGCGCCGGCACGATCAGTGTCCCGAGGATCAGTCCACCGATCGCCGCCGCGAGCGCGAGCAGCACGTTCTCGGCGAGCAGGACGATGGCGACGAAGGCCGGCGTGTCGCCGACTGCCTTCAGCAGTCCGACGCGTCGGTTTTGCTCGGCCATGCGACCGCCAACCACGACGGCGATGCTCGCGATCGACAGCAGCGCGATCAGCCATGTGCCGACGAGCAGTACCTTCTGCTCGATTGCGATCACCCGGTAGTCCGCCGCTCGGATCGCCGAAGCGGGCTCGACGTTGGCCGGCACATTGCCTGCGGTGGCGAAGGCTTTGGAGGCTGCGTCGAGAGCGTGCAGCGGAGCGTGGGGGGCCATTTTGATGTCGAGCACGTACCCGAGCGGTTCGCGTGAGGTCGCCAGCGCGACGGCGTCAGAACGTGTCAGCCACACCAAGCCGGGGGAGGATGCGGGGTAGAACGGTTGCGCCGTGCTGAGCGCGATCCCGACGACGCGGAACTTGTGGCCGCCGAGCGAGATCGTGTCCCCGACGTGTAGCCCTAGCGATGTCGCCAGGCCCTGCTCGATCACGGCGCCGCCCGAGCTCACCCAGTGTCCGGCGGTCAGCAGTGGTCGGTCGATCGCGGACGGGCCGGGGTTGCGTCCCTCGGCGTCGATCGGGACGTTGATCCCCGGGGCGGTCAGTCGCGTGAACGCGACCGGGAACGGCCCGGCGGTCGCCGCGACCCCGTGCACCTGGAGCAGGGGAGCGAACTGGCTCGCCGATGGGCGTCCCGAGCCCGGGGCAGGACCGTTCTCCGCGACGAAGTCCGGCCCCTTGGTCGCCGCCTTCGTTCGCGCAAACGGGCTTTCATTGGAGTGGTGCAGCGCCAGCGCCAGCGTGGTGGTCGTCGTCAGCACCATCACGATCAGCAGGAGCGATTGGACCCACCGCCGTCGGACGTCGCCGCGTACCAACCGGCACACGAGTAGAGCGCGTCCCATCGCGATCACCCGTCCGCCCGGATCCACACGGGCGACGCTGCGTTCGTGATGGAGGGAGGGCGTCACGCTTTCTGTGTAAGCGCT
>JBELAG010000377.1:0-5321 GCA_049509055.1 Solirubrobacteraceae bacterium | reverse complement strand
TCGCCCAGTTCGCGACCGCGTGCACAGGCTGCCCGCTGGCCGCCAAGTGCACCACCTCCAAGAGCGGACGGACGATCCAGATCGGCCCTTACGAGCAACAGCTCACCCACGCGCGTGAGCGTCAGAAAGACCCCGCGTGGAAGGCCGACTACACCGCCACTCGCCCCAAAGTCGAGCGCAAGATCTCACACCTGATGCGCCGCCGCCACGGCGGCCGCCGCGCGCGCGTCCGCGGCAAACCAAAGGTCACCGCCGACTTCGCCCTCCTCGCCGCCGCTGTGAACCTCGCCCGACTCGCCGTGCTCGGACTCACCGGGCACGGCGGCGGATGGCAGGCCACCACCGCCTAAAACCGCCCCGAACCGCGGCTCACCAGCCCGTCCGCGCCCACAGCAGCCTCACGGCCGCCGCCAGCCACACCGGCCTACACCCCAGGCCGGCCTCCGACGAGTCTCAGACCAGCCGGGCGGGCCTACCGTCACCCGTTTGGCACCAACCTCCTAGCGTGTGGGCCTGGCCCTGATGACGCGACACAGGTGCGTCTCGTGCTTGGGGACCCGAAGGAGAGCGACATTGTTGTCGTCTGCCCGGCTGACATTGAGCTGGCAACAGCCACGCGTCGAGAACCACGCGGTCTGCGGTTCGACAAAGTTGTCAGCGCCGAAGGCTTGGAGCCCGGTCAGATCGTGAAGCTCGAAGGCCACGTTGTGCAGCGCGGCTCTGACCCCAACGATCCGGGAGGCGTTCAACTCGTGCTGGTCGCGGCGCTCGGACTCTCGCCGGATGACGAACCCGATCAGCGCGAGATCGTGCTCAGCTGTCCCGGGGACATGGGGTTCGCGACCGTGCGACCGTTCAACATGGAACTGCACCGGCCGACCCGCCGCGAGGGCTGATCAATGCGCAGACCAACGCGCGTCAAAATCATCGTCGCACTCCTTGTGGCGACAGGGTTGGCCACCACCCTCGCGGTGGCGTCCACCACACGACAGACGAGCCAGGCGAGGTCGGGCATTGAGCACATCTGGGTGTCGGACTTCAACCTCAATAGCGTGAATACCCCGACCGCGATTGTCGCGAGCGGGCTCTTCACCGACGCCGGCAAACTCGTCGGGAAGGGCCCGAAAGACAAGGGCGCGATCTTCGATATCGATCTCTCCAAAGGCACCATCCTCGCGAACAAGTGGCACAAGGCCCACCCCCGCTACAGCCTCAACCCCAGCACGTGCCTCGTCACCCTCAACACCACTGGGTACATCAGCCTTCAGAGAGGAACGGGCGCCTACAAGGGCATCTCCGGGAACATCTCGATCGGTGGTGATGTCTACGCGGTCGTTCCCCGTCTGCAAAGCGGGAAGTGCAATGCGTCCCAAAATGCGATGCCGATCGGTGTCGTCGGCATGTATTCGGGAAGCGGGAAAATCACCATCAGCAGATGACGCCGCGTTCGTAGCGACCACGAACCGACCCACATAGATAGGCGGCCCGGCGCCGCACCGGGCCCGGCAGCGGTTGGTTCGAGGCCGTCGCGAGAGACCACGAGGGGCCGAACCTCTTCGACCCGCCTTGACACCCCTTACACAACAGGGTCGAACACCCAACCTGACCCAACGACTTCGATCGTTTGTTTCGTACCACGTGTTGGCGTCTGCTCTCCACGGACCTGCGTGGCGTCGGTGCAGGACTGCACCGGCGCATTGCTGCGCTCGTTCAAGGTCGTTGGGGTGCTGAGGCCCAGAAAAGCGACCTTCCTCGACCTGCTCTTCTACCACCACGCGCTGCGCCGGTTCGTGGTCATCGAGCTGAAGATCGGCAAGTTCGAGCCCGAGTTCGTGTCCAAGATGAACTTCTACCTCAACGCCGTCGACGAGCAGCTACGGCGCCTGGACGGCTGGCACGCCCCGGCCGGAGCTGCCCGCAGTCGAGATCACCGAGGGCATCCCCGCTGACCTCAGCGAGCTCTCCGAGCTCGACGCGGTCCGTACCCGACTGATCGAGCGCGTCACCCAGCGCGCCCCACAGACTCCCGACAAGGACGACTGACCCCGAGCCGGCCCCGGCGGCCAGGTGATGTCCAGTGGCGCTGGTCCGGGGCCGCCTAGCTGCGGTCGACCACTGCGGCAGGTGTCTGGGAGCAAGCCCATCTATCAGCTGGTGACTGATAACGCCTACGTCAGCGACCACGCGCTGATCGGCCGGGCTGGTGACGGCGACGCGATCGCCGCCTCGCTGCTCGACGTGATCAACGTCGTCAGCGGCGAGTGCTGACGCAACATGTAGCGTCAGCGGCGATTCCGCGGGCCGCACTCTTCCACTATCAATGCCGGCTGATGCGGGCGGCGTGGTCCGCGAGCGGGCCGGTAACGACGTCAGGATCGTCTGCCTGGTGCCGAGCATCACCGAGCTTGCGATCAGCCGGGGCGCTCCGGCGCCCCGGTCTCATGCCGTCGCGATCCGCGGGGCCGAACCGGCCCTCCGGTGGTAATGGAACAGAAACGCACGCTAAGCCCGCCGGGTTGGCAGATTCAGACCCCGCGAGCGGAGGAGATTAGGAATTAGGTCTTCGGGTGCCGCGGAGGCGGCGGTGGGCCGAAGCCGAGCAGGTATTCGAGGCCGAGTCGGCCGTCGGACTTCGCGAGCTGGCGGTCCATCGTGTTCGCGGCGAGCTCTTCGAGGAGCGCGAGGATCTCGTTGAGGACGCGAAGCTGGTCGCGCTGGACGTCTTGGAGGCGGATCACTTCGCGGCGCTGAGCGGACGTGAGCCGCTGACCGAGCCAGCGTTTGAGTTGTGGCGGTACGCGCCGTCGAGCTCCCCGCCGAGGCGATCGAGCGCGTGCTTGGGGTCGGGGTGGTGGTTGAGGCTCGCGCAGATCTCGGGCCTCGCGGCCTCCCACGCCGCGCCGCTGAGCAGCTTCGCGCGTGGGTCGTTGTAGCGCCCGGAGCGCGGCACGAATACATCACGCCGATCCAGGGCGTGTTGGAGTGCTTCGAGCACGCAGAAGCTGTAGGCGCGGCGATCGAGCTCACCGTCGCCGAGGTGCGGGTTCTCGAGCACGAGCCGTTTCCACTGGCCGCCGACCAGTTCCAACGGAACCGACGCAGCGCTCACGCGCCCAGGGCGGCCTTCGATCCCGCGCACCGCGTCCAACGCGTCGAGAACCGGTCGGCCGGCGGCGGTCGAATGGAGGGTCGAGCAACACGAGCACCGCGGCACGCAGGCGCCGCGCGGCGCGGTCGAGCTCAGGAAGCGTCTTGAAGCGCACGTCCTTGTGCTCGCGCGCGGCCTGGGAGAGCAGCTGGTCAACGACCACATCGAGCAGAATCAGCGCGTCGTCGGTCGCGTCGAGCTCGAGCTGCCACGACGCTGCCAGCAATGTCGCGTCGCGTCGCCTGGGGCTCATCCGCCGCAGCGTCTGCGCTTTCGCGAACAGCCCGTAGCGGGCCAGCGCACGCTCTCGGCCGGCCGGGACATCGGCGACGATCCCGCCGACACCGACGTCGCGGACGGCCTGGAGGCGCAGCAGCGCCTCCAGCAGCTCGGTCGCGGTAGCTTCCGCGGTCCGGACCGCAGCCGCTCAAGATCTGACAGCAGCTCGCCCGGGATGACCTCCAGCAACGCCCGCAGGCGCTTGCGCTCGCCAGCGGTGAGCGCACCCGCGAGCGTCGCATATAGATGCTCGCTGGCCTGGTCGCGAGCGGCGGCGATGAGCCTCGCGAGGACGCTCGCGCCGGGCAGCAGCACCGTCGCCTCGATCAGGCGCGCCGTGGCGAGATCGAACAGCACGCTCGGGCGCTCCGCTGTGGTCCACGCCCGCGCGTGGAGCCAGATTGTCAGCTCAGCCTGCGCGCTTCGGTCGGAGAAGTCGCGGTAGCCGTAGACGCGCTGGATCTCGCCGGCATGCTCTCGATGCGTCTGCCCCCGCCGCGCGTAGTTGGCGGGCTGATCCGGGTCGACGGCGAGCTCTTTGGCGAGCGTCTTCGCGACGATCGGCGGAACGTCCGCCGGATGGGCGAGGAACGTGCCGAGGAACCTGACCGTCGCGAGCTGCACGGCGAACCCCAGCCGGTTGTGATCCCCGCGGCGGGCGGCGATCCGCTCACGGTCGCGGTCATCAAATGAAAGAACCGCTCCAGCTGCCGCGCCGACGGCGCCTCGCCGTAACGGCCGTAGCTGGCGATCTGAGCAGCGCTGAGAAAATCGACCGGCACGCCGCGTCACCAATCTCAGGGCTCAGCGCCGACGGCGGTCGGGATCGTGCGCAGCGGTCATTGCCGCGACCGCCTCCGCGCCGGGGCGGGCGTAGCGCTCCTATCCGAAGCCGACGGCGGCCAGCAACCGTCTGGGTGCCCGCCGTCCGATGTCGCGGGGAATAGCCCGTTCCCCGCGACGCCCCTACGAGCGCTACCAGTACTACTATCAACCGCAAAGTCCGAATCTCAACGGCGAGGAGGTCGTGCGATGCTGAGGACACGCCTGAGCGAGAAGCGTTTCTTCGCTGGAGCTTCGGCCGCTTTGGCGGGCTTCGTTCTAGCCGCAATACCGTGAACTTAAGCGGCTAGGATGGTGATGCGGTCCTCGGCGGGTGTGGCGGGTTGGGGCCAGCTGCGGTGCTCGGGGCGTTTGACCCCCGAGTTGCTCATCTTGCGTTTGATGACCCGCGGGTTCCGGCGCGCTCGGCGTTGCGGGAGTGGCTGGGCGAGGATCTCGGTGATCGCTTGCTGGTGGGCGGTGGCAACCGTGAGGGGGGAAAGCCCGGGCTGGGTGCGGGCGGTGCGGCGGGCGGCGCGGAGGCTGCTGATGAACGACAATCGGTGGGGGACGATGTCGGCGCTGAGCGCGGCGTCGGGCATCACTCGGCGGATCGCGTAGTGGGTGGCGAGGTGCCCATACGCTTCGTGGTAGACGCCGTCTGGAGTCTTTGAGCGCAACACCACCCTGGCGCCGCGGTGGTGAGTTTCAGCTCATCGAGGGCTGACTCGAGCTCCCAGCGCTCGGGGTAGAGCCCGGCGAGCTCGCTCGCGGGCGCCTGCTCGTGGTCAAGGAGCGTCGTGATCAGCCGGTAGCGCTGGTCCTCGTCTGCCAGCGCCGGGTCGTCGAGTCGGTACTCGACGACCCTCGCTGGCTGTCCGTCGCGTTTCGCTTTGCGGTTCTCAAGCGCGTAGATGCTGGTCAGATACGAACCGTCGGCCAGCGTCTGCGAGGGCGTCACGCTTTCTGTGTAAGCGCTGATGGGTAGGTTAACAGTTACTCCTGTGGCGTCAAGGTGTGACAGTTAGATTGCGGTGTCGGGGATGCGGTCGCCGAAGTGGATGCGAAACGC
>JBELAG010000376.1:0-5359 GCA_049509055.1 Solirubrobacteraceae bacterium | reverse complement strand
GCGCTCGGCGACGGCGGCGTGTCGAGCCCCGGTCAGTGCGGCGTGCTGTCGGTCGGCCGGTGCTGGTCATCCGGTCGGCGGTTTGAGGGCGTCGGCGAGGCGGTGGGCGGCGTCGGCCAGCGCCCGCAGCGCGTGCGCCAGCTCCTGATCGCTGCCGAGCGCCGCGCGGGCGCGGTCAAGCGCCTGTCCGAGCTCGACCCGACGCTCGCCCGCAAGCTCGGGCTCCGGATCGGGAGTCTGACGGTCCTGGGCGCTCGGGGCGGTCGAGAAAAACACCAAACTCCTAGTCCCATCAGCAGCTTTCCAGAACCCTGCGACTACAGGACACACGCCTGGACTACGGCGAGGTCGATGGGCACACCCGGGGTGTGACCGACGTAGTCTCGACTCAGGGAGGAACACATGAATCGCGAGGCGCATCAGAACGAACCGGTCGACGTGCTGATCGTCGCCGCCCTGAAAATGGAGTACGAAGCGATACGGGAAGCTGGCCGCGCTGCGCCGTCGGCTCAGCAGTGCGCTCGAGTTCGGCTATCGACTCCACGGTCGCCTGCCGCGACGTTCGACGGGGAGCGCAGCGACCAGCCGAGGGAGCCTGGTTTCAACCGCCGAGGCGGTCCGCGGACCCCCTTGGCCCGGGCTTCATTCACCGCGCGGTCAGACCAGAGCGGAAGCCGCGACCGTCGCCCCCGGTCGGGCGACGATGCGGAACAGTTTCGGCGGCACGTGCTCCGAGGCTAAGCTTGGCAAGTGCCTGACGAGTCGATTCGGCAGTGGGGTGATCCGATGCTCCATCTGTACGATTGGGATTCAACTTAGGATCGGGGATGTCTTCGTGAAGCTAGACAGGTCGTTCCGCAGACCGTTGAGATCATCGTGTCTGGCGCTATGCTTGGTGCTCATTGGCTCTGCCGAGGCGCTCGCCGCGACGTCGCACGTTACTGCCTTCAAGACGCAGGATGTCTCGTGCTACTTCGAGTCCGTATCGCCCGACCTTGCGTGCGCGGCGGCAGGCATCCCGCGCCCCAAACTCAAATATCAGATCGGTGCGGCCAACGTCAGCCTGAAGCCGACCGGTCGTGCGAGCGTGTTCGATAATGGCAACGGCTACAGCGCGGTCGAGCTGAAGCCTGGTAGCAAGTGGGAGAGGTCGGGGATTGAGTGCACGATCGGCCAGCCCTACGTGACCTGCACCAATACCGATCATCACGGCTTCACGATCGGAGGCGGACGCTACAAGACTTTCTAGTCCCAACCGGCAAGGGTCGATCACGAAGACCGAGTGGATGATCGCCCGCCGACTCGCCGGACGACGGGTGTACGTATCGACTGCTCGGGTCGGACCGATCTCAGGGCCCGGGTCACACGTGCCGGACATTCGCCTGCTGCATTCACAGTCAAGCAGCCGCAGACCACGCCCCGATCGGCGCCGAGCCGGCGTCCGGTTGCGGCCAAGAGAGATCTCCGGCGACCCCGACCCCCAATCTCCATCGCTTTGACCCCTCGTTTCCCAGCGCCGCTGACGATCGCCACGACAACCGGCAGCGTGCTCAATCGCCCCTGAAATCGGCGCCGAGTTGGCCAGTGCAGTCGCCCATGCTTCGGTGGCCCGGTCAGCCGGCGCTTTGGCGACGAAGCTCTTGTGGGATCAGGGCTGGGCTCGCCGGCCGTTGCATAGGTATCGGATGGATCCTGCACGCCGTCAGGCGAGCCGCGCTTTCGGCGACCTGCAGGGCTGAGGCGCCCGAGCGCTTAGAACTGGACGAAACGCGCTTCAGGGAGCGTTGGTCATCGCCGATAGCGGGCCGACGATCGAGCTCGCCGGTCCTTGGATTTGCCTATGCACGACCTCGCCGACCGCACCGGTGTCGAGGTCTCAGGGGCCGGCCGCGTCGCCTGATCCGTCGCCGCTGGAATGTCGCCGTTCCGATCGTGCGGTCTGGGACCGGCCGGACGACTCCTCTCGCAGAATGCGATCGCCCCGCCACGGGTGCCCGTCCGTTGGAGCGGGCTGCTGAGTTTGGGCGGATGCGATCGTCAGCCGGAACGCCGACCGGCCTCGAGCCGGACTTGCGGATCGTCGCCAAAGCTCAAGCGCAGTACGACGACCGTCGGAGGACCAGAGCAGTCGTCAGCGTCGAGCGACCGACGGCGCGTGCTGCTGTCCGACAGCAGAAGTGAAATCGCCGGGGCGAGAGCCCGCCGCCGTGGCTGGTTTTGGGTGGCTGCCGCGGTCTTCTTGGAAGGGCTCCTGACTGTCGCAACTAGCGCGAAGAGGGGGGGAGCGGCAGGCTCGGTAGTCTGCGAGCACACTCGCGGCCGCGAGCAGCTACCCCGAGTGCTCTTCCCGGATGCCCGCTGGGCTGACCATCATGAGGCGTTCCTCAGTCGAGTTCGAGCACGAAGTCCAAGTCCATCGCAGCGGCGATCTATTGCCTTCTTTCCTGAGTAGCACTCAACACAGCAGCGCCGCTGAGTCATCAGTATCGTTCCACTACCCGGCCCCAGCTGTCCTCCGCAACCGCGATCGCTGCGGCCATCCTCCTCTTCCGTGTGAAGATACTCGGAACAGTCCGATTCGCCCCCCGCTCCCAGACGGCGGGGCCTCCGGGCTCCGCCACATAGAAGTACTTGTATTCCCGCGATCGGCCCGCCACGGAGTGGAGCACCTGCCGGTCGGCGTGCCAGAAAGACGAATCTCCTGCAGGTTCCGTGGGTGGTGTCACCGGTCGGGTAGGGGTGGGCAGAGCCCACCGAGGGAGAGCATCGCGAGGGCGATGACGGCCCAGGGTGAGTGGTAGCCGAACCCGCGGTGGGTGATCAGCCGGATCTGGGTGTTGACTTGCTCGACCGCTGCGTTCGAGAGCTTGTTCGTGATCGCTGCCTCGACCCTTTCGCGCTGTTCGGTGATCCGGCGGGCGACCTTGACGAACGGCTCGAGCCGGCAGCGTCGAGCCCACTTCAGCCACGCGTCAAGCAGCACGAGTGCGTCCTCGGCCGGGACCCGGTAGATCTGGCGCAGCTGTTGGCAGAGCAGGTAGGCGCGGTACAGCCGGTGGTTGAGGTGCTGGATGCGCGATAGCTTCAGCTGCTGGCGCTCGGTCAGGTTCTCGGCGTTCTTCCAGAGCGCGAACCGGGCGCCCTTGAGCTCGCGGGCGAGTTGGTGCTGACCTTGACGGCGGGCGTCGTTCCAGACCTCGCGGCGGACCTTGTCCAGCGCGTCGGTGGCGGCTTTGACGATATGGAACGGGTCCAGGCAGATGACGGCGTTCTCGCACCGCTCGGCGACCGGCCGGGTGATCCAGTCGGCGTCGTCGCAGGACACCAGCTTGATCAGCTCGCATCGCTGTTCGCCGAGCAGATCCAGGAACTTCTCGACAGTCTTTCGATCGCGGCCGGGGTGCGCCCAGACCAGGCGGCCGGTGTCGTGGTCGACCACGACCGTGAGGTATCTCTGACCCTTGCGAACCGCGATCTCATCGAATCCCAGGCGCGAGAGACCGGCGAACAGGTCACGCTTGGCGCTCTCCTCGGCCGTCACTCGCGTGCAGATCCAACCGACCGATCGCCACGCAATCCGCATCAGCTCCGACACCGCCGTCTTGCTGGTGTTGACCGCCAGCCACGCGACCTGATCTTCGAACGAGCGGGTAAAACCAGCGTCATGCCGCGCCCACGGCACCGCTGCGACGACGACGCCGTGACGCTTGCAGCGCACGCGCGGCGCCCACGCCTCCAGGAAGCAGAAGCTGGTGCCGAGATCCAACGCCCGCCACCGCCGGCGCCCCTCACCCTGGTCATAGCCTGGGCACCGACGCTGGCAGTGCGGGCAGCGATCACGCTCCCCGGCGCGCGGGCGGACCGACACCACCAACGCCCCGCCGGGCTCAAGCTCGACCGCCTCGATCACCGTCCGTCGCAGTCTGAGGAGCGTCTTCCATAGTCTGAGTGGGCGCACGCCGCCACCCCGCCTTCCAAGGTTGGTTCCAGTCCTGAGAAGCCGGAACCGTAGAAGCGGCGCGGCGTGCGCACCCTCCTGCCCGGAGGTCGGGCGCTCCCAGCGCCCCGACCTCATTGCCCAACAGCGCGGACGGCGGCGGCTGTCAAGCAGCGCGAACCCACGCCTGAGCAGCACAAACGACCCCGCGAACAACACCAAACCCAGGAGCGCTGCTTGATCAGACGACGACGACCGCGCTACCCGCGACCGCGTTCACCTCACCCACGGAACATGCAGGGGCGCCAGAAAGACTCGCCACGCGCGAGAGGCATTGCCAGCTCCTCGCACCAGGCGCCTAACTCGGGGCAGGGGCCGCTGACGAACACCCCGCAGCCAGCGTCGCCGGGTGGGTCCGAAGACGGAACCGGCACTCCGGTGACCCGGAAGGACCATATGTCAAGCTCCTGCAGGGTTATTGATGCTTGAAAGAGCCTCTGCTTGGGAGAAGGTCGCCACCCAATTAGCGGCGGGCCGAACACCATGTACGGGGGGCCGCCAGGCTGCTGTAGTTCGATGACGTGAAACCCTTCCTCCTCCTCACCGCCCTCCACGCGCCACGGCGGGTCCTTCCAATGCTGGGGCATGCCGACCGTCGCGCAATAGAGCCGCAGTTCCGCGAGCTCGCGGCAGCTCAGGGCGAGCGCAGCGAGGGCGGTCGCGAGCGGCTCGTGTTGCACGCACAGCATGGGCTTGTCGTCTGCCGGGCGCACGACGACGAGCACTCCGGGCGGTGCCTTGACCGGAAAGCCGGCCTCAGTCTTGACGTGAGCCTTGACCGGGGAAAGGTCGGAGAACGACGCAATAACGTCGGCGAGCGCTTCGCCTACCCCACCTTCTGCATCCGGATAGGCGCGAAAGAGCCAGTGCAGGCTATCCGCGTGCTCTCCGAGCAGCGCGTAGACAGCGCTCAGTTCCTGCGCGATGATCGCCCGCCTCGCGCTGATTGGCGCCAAACCATAGGCCTGGTAGAGAAATTGCCGCGCGAGTTCGAGCGTGTACGCGGCCTTCTCCGGATGCGTCGCGGCGTCCTCGATGTGTAAAAGCGCGGTGCGCCACGGCCCCTCAAGTAGCACCTCGATATTGCTGTGAATCTCGCCGAGGAGCAGCTCGATTGACCGGGTCCGGTCAAGCAGGGTGTGCGCGCGACATGACCAGCAGCTCGGGGGTGCGAGTCCCCTGTGGAGGTTGATGGCACCAACCACAAGCCGATGGCAACTGCTCAGTCGTGAGGCTGGGTGGGAGGAAGCCGGAGTGCGAAGTCGCGACCCTAGGAACACATGGCGCATCGGGGCCTTGTTGGCGTCGGTGGGCTGCGCGTATAAGGCGGGGCGGTCCGGGCGAGTCTGCACCACAAGGCGA
>JBELAG010000375.1:0-5362 GCA_049509055.1 Solirubrobacteraceae bacterium | reverse complement strand
GCTGATCACGACGCTCGCCGGGTTGAAGCCCAGCAGTCGTTGCAGTCCGGAGCCGATTGCGTGGATCTCCCAGGGCGCGACGGTGCCGAGGAAGAGGATGATCGTGCCGAGTCCGGCGAGGCTGGCTGAGAAGCCGAATCGGCCGGTGATCTCGGGGAGTTGTTCGCGGGCGCGGCCGAGGAAGATGAATCCCCAGTATTTGGCGAAGGCGAGCAGCCCGAGTCCGGCGGTGAACGCGAGCGCCGCGGCGGCGAGGGCGCACAGCAGTTGGGAGAGCAGGGTTGGCATCCGGAAGCCCTGCAGCAGGGCCTCGAAGGTGAACCATTCGCTGACAAAGCCGCCGAGTGGCGGGACTGCGGCGAGGGTGATGGAGGCGACGCCGACGCTGGCGGCACTCAGCGGCAGCGCTCGGCCCAGCCCGCCGAGCGGGTCGAGGGTGCGCCGGCCGGTGGCCTGCTCGACGCGGTCGATGCCGATCAGGGCCAGTGTCTTGGCGAGATTCCCGGCGCAGACCTGGAGGCTGGCGGCGAGCAGGCCGGCGGCAGCGAGGTACGGCTTGTGCGCGCTCTGGCCGAGCAGCGCGACGCCGAAGCCGAGCAGGACGATGCCGGCCTGCTCGACGGTTGAGTAGCCCAGGAAGCGCCGCAGATCGTCCTGGGTGATCGCGTAGGCGATCCCGGTCACGGCGGTGAGCCCTCCGACGATCAGGAGCGCATCGCCGCACCAGGTCGGCAGCGGTCCGAGGGTCGCGAACGCGAACCGCCACAGACCGTAATAGCCGGCGCCGAGCGCGACCGACAACCACGCAGGACCGAGCCGGGGGGCGGCGCCGTACCCGGCGGGCAGGGCCCCCTGCACCGGGAGCATCCCGACCTTGGTGCCGAACGCGACCACCAGCAGCGCGAACACGACACCACGGGTGCCCGGCGAAAAGCCGGCGTGTGCCCAGACGGCGAGCGAGAAGCTGTGGGTGTGTCCGTAGAGCAGCGCGAACGCGGCCAGCAGCGCGGCGCCGCCCAGCTTCGTCAAGCCGGCGGTGATGTAGCCCTGGAGGAGGTGGTCGGGGCGGTCGCGGTCGGCGCTGGCGATCAGGTAGATGCAGACGGTCAGCGACTCCCAGGCCATGAAGAACAGGAAGGCGTTGTCGGCAGTGATGGCCACCGCGACGCCGAGCACGAGCGTCGTGCCGAGCCCGGTCAGCCAGCGTCCGGGCGGGAGCTCGATCGCCGCCAGCGACACGGCAGCGGCGGTGACGCCGGTGACGGCGAGGAAGATGCCCGAGAGCCCGTCGGCGCGCAGCGCGGAGAACCCGAAGCCGAGCCAGTCGCCGAGGTCGATGCTCGGATGCGCACCGCCGAGCGCGGCGGTGAGACCGACGACGACGAGCAGCACGCCGCCGGTGATGCTGACGCCGGCCGCCGCGCGGCCGTGGACGGTGGCCAGCAGCGGAGCGAGCGCCAGAGCGGCCATCGCCGCGCCGAAGACGGCGGTCATCGGTCGCTGCCCTCGCGCAGGAGGCCGACGGCGAGCAGGAGTCCGTGGAGGATCGCGATCGGCGGTGGTGGTGACCCGGGGACGTAGACGTCGACGGGCAGGACGGCGTCGATGCCAGCGCCGGTCACCTCGCCGTCGGCTGTCAGTCCGCCGGAGCAGGCGTCGGTGCCGACGGCGATCAGCGCTTTGGGCTCGGGCATCACGGCCCAGGTGCGCTGCAGGGGCGCGCGCATCGGTGCGGTGACGACGCCGGTGGCCATCAGAATGTCAGCGTGGCGCGGGGCCGCGGTGAGGAAGAACCCGAGGCGTTGGATGTCGTAGTAGGGGTTCCAGAGCGCCTGGATCTCCCATTCCTCGGCGCCGTCAGAACCGGTGTCGATGTGGCGCACGTGGATCGACCGTCCCAGCGCCCGGGCCTGCTCGGCCAGGGTGCGGCGTACGGGCCCGGGATCGTCGCGGTCAACGCCTCCGACGACGAGCGCCTGCCGGGTGCGGGCGGCGGTTTCGTAGCGGTGGGTGAACGCGAAGCGGTGCGGAGCGGTCCGCGTGCATTCACCGCAGGCGATGCACCGTCCGCGGTCGAGGCTCAGGCGTCGTTGGTCGTCGACGGCGATCGCGCCGGTCGGGCAGCACCGTTCCAGCTCGCGGTCGGCGTTGAGGAAGTCGAGCACCGCGACCGGTCCGTGGTAATGGTCAGGCGGCTCCTCACGGATGCGGGGGTAGCGGGTGGTGATCCGGCCCTTGGTCAGGCCGCGTGGGATCCAGGCGAGCATCAGCGGTCAGCTCCCGCGGCGGTGAGCCCGAAGCTGTGCTCGATGAACGCGAAGTCGGTGAGCACGTCCTTCGGGAAGGCGTGATCAAACAGCGCCCAGTTGCGAAACGACGGCGACGCCACCCGCATGCGGCTGACCAGGCCGTCGGTGACCTCAACCCAGATGACGAGCTCGCCCTGAGCGGCCTCGACCCATCCAAACGCGCAGCCGCTGCCATCGACGGGAAGAGCGGCGGCGAGCTCGCCGTTGACGCGCCGGAGGTGCTCGCAGGCCTGGCGCAGGATCCGCAGCGACTCGGTCAGCTCGCTGAAGCGGACCAGGACGCGGGACATCGCGTCCTCCTCGCGGTGGGTGACGACCTGCAGCCCGAGCCGGCGATACTCGCCGTACGGTCGCTCGTGGCGGGCGTCGGTGGAGAGCCCCGAGCCGCGCGCGACCGGGCCGACTGCGGAGTATTCCTCCACCAGCGACCGCGGCAGCCGGCCGGTGCCGATCAGCCGGTCGGTCATCGACGCTGTACTGAGGAATAGTCGGCGGTCGCGTGCCAGGTCGCGCTCGAACGCGTCGAGCTCGGACAGCAGCTCGTCGGGCGCCACGCGACCCTCCTCGCGGACCCCTCCGGGCAGGACCGCGCCGCGCCCGAAGCGGCTGCCGGTCAGCCGTGCGCGCAGGCGCATGATCTGCTCTTTGAGGATCGCAAAGCGCGCGTGTCCGACCGCCAGCGCGGTCGTTTCGGCCTGCTTGGCGATCACGTCGAGATGGCAGGCGATCCGTTCGAGCTCGGCGTGCACGGCGCGCCAGCGCTCCGCGCGGGCGGGCGGCGTGACGGCGAGCGCGCGCTCGATGGCCTGGGAGAATGCCAGGCTGTAGGCGACGCTCGAGATTCCCGCGATCCGCTCGGCGACGTGCACCGCCTCCCGCGGCGCCATGCCGACGACGCGCTGCTCCAGACCGCGGTGCTTGAAGAACGGACGTGTCCGGATCCGCGTCACGTCCTCGCCGCCGGTCTCGATCAGGAACTGGATCGCCTCGAACACCCCGGAGCGCACGGGGCCGAACGGGAGCGAGAACACGTCCAGGCCGTGCACGGAGCGCTCCAGCGCGTCAGCGTCCGGGCGGGTCAGCGCGGGCAGCTCGACCAGGCCGACCGGGCGCGCGCCGTCGCGGTCGACGAGCGCCTGCTCGGTCCATTGCGCGGCCGGCCACCACGGTCCCAGCGCCGTGTAGGTCGGCTGCTCGGCCGCAGCGGTTGGCGCGCGCAGGACGACGAGGTCGCCGCGCATCGCAAACGCGCCGACGATCGAGGGCTCGGGGGCGGCGGCGATCAGCAGGGTCACGAACCGGGCGCCGGCGCGGTGCAGCATCTGGCTGGCGCGACCGAGACCCAGCGGGCTGACGCGTAGGCGAACCTCGTCGGCAGGCCCGAGTTCCCGGACGGCGCCGAGATGCTCGGGGAGATAGCCGGGAAGCTCTGACTGGTTGGCGGCGAGGCTCATGCGGTCGGGGTGAGGAGGACGTGGCGGGCGTGGGCGATCAGGCTGGAGAGCGCGGTCGGGAGATGGACCCCGAGGGCGACGACGACCACCAGGCAGCCGAGCATCGCCGCAATCATCCACGCGCTCTGCTCCCGGGGCGGCGTGGCCGGCGACGGGCCGCCGGCGGGGCGCTCGGCGGGCGCGGTCAGGACCATCCGCCCGGCGTGCCAGAGCACGCCAAAGAAGGCGAGGTTGACGAACACCAGCAGCAGGCTGACCCCGACGTACTGGGGTTGCGCGAAGCCGCCGGCGACGATCTGAAACTCCGAGCGGAACACGCCCGAGAGCGGCAGTCCGCACAGCGCCAGCGCAGCGGCGAGGAACATCGGGCCGGTCCATGGCATCGCCCGGCCGGCGCCGGTGACCGCGTCGACCTCCTTGGTGTCATAGCCGCGCAGCAGCGACCCGGACCCGAAGAACGCCAGGCCCTTGGCCGAGGCGTGGGTCATCACGTGCAGCAGCGCTCCGGCGACGGCCAGGGGCGCGCCGAAGCCGACACCGATCGCGATCACCCCCATGTGCTCGATCGAGGAGTAGGCCAGCAGCCGCTTGAAGTTGCGCTGGCGCAGCACGAACAGGCTGGCGGCGATCAGCGATATCGACCCGAACACGATCAGCACGTGCTCGGCAAACGACCGCTGGCCGGCCGCCACTGTCACCTGCATGACGCGCAGGATCGCGTAGAACGCGCTCGCCAGCAGCGCTCCGGACAGCAGCGCCGATACCGGTGCCGGCGCCTCGGAGTGCGCGTCGGGCAGCCACGTGTGGGTGGGGACGAAACCGACCTTGGTGCCGAACCCGACAGCCGCCAGCACGAACGACAGCCGGACCGCGTCGGTCGAGAGGCTGTGGCCGTGCGCGATCAGGCGCGAGAATCGCGGCAGGTAGGAGTCACCGAGTGCGTGGGTGCCGGCGGCGTAGAGCACGATGATCGACAGCAGCGCGATCCCCAGGCCGCAGGAGGCGATCAGCACGTACTTCCAGGATGCCTCGAGCGCCGCGTCGGTGCGGTCGATCGCGACCAGCAGCGCGGAGACGATCGTGGTCAGCTCGACCGCCACCCACAGCGTTCCGAAGTCGCTGGCGAGAGGGACGAGCAGCATCGTCCAGCCGAACAGGTTCAGCAGCGCGAAGTAGCGCCGTGCGAAGCCGGCAAAGTCCGGACCACGCTCGCCGGAGCGCAGGTAGCCGATCGAGAACACGCCGGCGATCGCGTACAGGAAGCCGATCGTGACCAGGAACACCGCGCCCAGCGAATCGAGCGCCAGCCAGCCGTGCGCGGTCCGCTCCGACCCGCCGTGCTCCACCGACGCTGCCAGCGCGATCGTCAGCCCGAGGCAGATGAGCCCGGCCACCAGCGTCGCGGCGCGCGCAGCGCGCCATGGGGCGAGCGCGCTCGCCACCACGGCGGCGAGCGGAACGGCGAGGATTGCGAGCAGCGCCCAGGTCATCCGGTCAGCCGGTTGAGGACGTCGGTGCGCACGGCCGTGCGCGCGACCGCGAGGTACTGGACGAGCACGACGAACACCAGCACGCCGACGAGCACGTCGAACAACAGCA
>JBELAG010000374.1:0-5398 GCA_049509055.1 Solirubrobacteraceae bacterium | reverse complement strand
CCCTCAGTGCACGTAGGTCTTGGGGTACGGCGCGTTGACCACCTCGGTGGCGCTGTACTCCACTCGCGTGCCGGTGTAGCTGCAGAGGTAGCTCTGCGTCTCGCCGACGGTCAGCTGGGCGGTCTGAGTGGCCGCGGCGCTCTTACAGCTCGTCGACCGGCTCTGGCGGTAGGCGAACTGGGTCGCGTCGAGGTTGTAGGACAGCACGGGCGCCCAGGTGGGGACGGTGAGCCCGATCACGTCGCCGGGCTTGACCGGCAGGGCGGTGAGCGCGGTGAAGGACGGCGGCAGGGCCAGCGGCTCCTGGAGGATGGATCCCAGGAAGGGGATCAGGTGATAGGTGCCGCTCTGGGCCTCGACCGTGTACTGGTTGTTGAGGCCCGGCTTGAGCACGGTGAGCTCGAGTTGGGGCGTGCCCCCGTAGGCGGTGTCGAGCTCGTGGAGGAAGCTGATCTCGGTCTTGGCCACGGTCGAGAGCTGGGACAGGCCGACGGTGAACGCGACGATCCAGCCCGCGCTCTTGACCCGGGTGGGGTTGACGACCGCGTCGCTGATCGACTGGACCGCGGTCGTGCGGGTGAGGATGATGAAGCAGTTCGCCGGCGACACCCCGGACGGGCACGTCGGAGCGGCGACCGGCGTCTTGGTCTGACCGAGCTCGACGATCGTCGCCGACGCCGCCGCCGGCAGCGCCGAGATGGCCCCGATGGCCATCACCAGGCTTGAGATTACGAGTGAGACGCGTTTGGTCATCTTCAGTGAACACCGCCCGCGACCGTCAAGTTGCGGACCGACCGCGGCCGGCACTCGACTGCGGATGGGCTTCACCCGCGGACCGGGCACATCTCGGCCCGGGATGGTGGCGTCCGAGCGCTAGATCTTAGTGACGCTGACCGCTTTCGGTCCTTTTGGACCGGCCTCCTCCTCGTAGGAGACCTTGGAGCCCTCAGGCAGTGATCGGTATCCGTCGCCGCTGATCCCCGTGAAATGAACAAACAGGTCGCGACCACCGTCGTCGGGCGTAATGAAGCCGAAGCCCTTGTCGTCGCTGAACCACTTGACCGTACCCGTTGCCATGTACTTCCCTTCGGCGCAACTGCTGGAGGACAGGATCGGCGCCGGACGGCCCCGATGAGACGCGGAAAACCTAGCAGGGACGGCGCGATCCCGGTAGTAGGGCGAAAATCAGCGCCCGCTGAAGCGCGCCTTGCCGGGGCCCTCGGCCAGGAACGAGCGCACCGCGCCCTGTAGATCCTCGGTGTCGAACAGCGCTCCGGCCACCGCCGCCACCCGCTCGTTGGCGAGTTCCACGCCCCCCTCGCGGTAGTCGCGGATGACCTGCTTGGTGGCGGCGTGGGCGCGGGTCGGGCCGTCGGCCAACTCGCGCGCGAGCGTCACCGCCGCCTGCTCGAAGCCTTCGTCGGGCAGTACCCGGTTGACGACGTTCCAGCGTTCGAGATCGGCGGCGGGGAACGGCCGCCCGGCCATCACGAACTCCGCCGCGCGGCCGCTGCCCGCGCGCTCGGCGAGGCGCTGCGTGCCGCCCATCGCGGGGGTCAAGCCGATCACGCGCTCGACGAGGCCGAAGCTCGCCGACTGGGCGGCGACGATCAGATCGCAGGCCAGCGCCAGCTCGAACGCCCACGTCAGGCACATGGCGTGGGCGGCGAACACCGTCGGGCACGGCAGACGGTCGACGCGACGCGCGATCTCGACGAGCTCGGCGAACGTGCGCTCGGCCTCCGCCGGGCCGTCGAGCGCCGCGAACAGCGAGACGTCGACGCCGCCGCTGACCACCCGGCCGCGGGCGCGGAACAGGACGGCGCGCGGCCCGTCGGCCTCGAGCGCATCGATCGCCGCGACGAGGCCGTCCGCCATCGCCGCATCGAACAGGTTCAGCGGCGGTGAGTCGAAGGTCACGACGATCAGGCCCTCGGCGACCGATCGATCCACCAGGACCGGGGTCATCGCAGCCGCTCCGCGACGGCCGCGATCTCCTCGGGGTCCCCGGGCCGCGATCTCCACGGCAGCCGCAACGGGTCCCCGGAATAGCGCGGGATCACGTGGATGTGGAAGTGAAAGACCTCCTGCCAGGCCGCCGACCGGGAGGAGTTGAAGAGGTTCACGCCGTCGGCCTCGAGACGCTCCATCGCCCGCTGCGCGTGGCGCTGGGCCGCGACGGCGGACGCGTGCAGGTCACCGGCCTCGATCTCCAGCAGGTCGGCGCTATGGGCGCGCGGCACGACGAGCGCGTGGCCGGCGGTGGCGGGGCTGATGTCCAGGAAGGTCACAGTCCGCTCGTCCTCGTCGACGCGCTGGGAGGGCAGCTCCCCGGCGACGATCTTGCAGAACAGGCAATTGGGGTCGGGCATGGCCCGCAGCTTACCCGCGATCGTCGATCAGCTGCCGGGCACGCTCGATCGCCTCCTCGCGGGTGGCGAGCTCGCCGCTGAAGCTCGCCGCCTGCAGCTCGGCCAGCAGGCCGCCGAGCAGCGGTCCGGGCGTGATCCCCAGCGCCGAGGCGAGCTCGTCGCCGCGCAGCGGCGGACGCGGCGGGTGCGCCGCCCAGCGCAGCGCCTCCCCCAACAGCTGGCGCGCCAGCTCCAGGTGCCGGGCGATCGCGAGGTCGGCGTTGTCGCCACGGGTGGCGAGCCGGTCGGCGACGCTCAGCAGCGTCACGTCGACCTCCACCGGCGCGCAGGCGTGCAGGTAGTCATAGACCGCTCGGCGGCTGAGCGGCATCTCGTGCACGAGGAAGCCGAGCCGGAGGTGATGGCGGGTCAGCGCCGCGACGTGGGCGCAGAGGCGCTCCGCCGCCCGCAGCCGTCCGAGGATCGCGGCGGCGAGCTCGGCCCCGGCCCGGTCGTGGCCCATGAACGTGATCCGGCCCTGGGCGGTGACGTCACGCGTCTGGGGCTTGGCGATGTCGTGCAGCAGTGCCCCGAAGCGCAGCGCCTGTCCCCGGGTGAGATCGTTGGCCAGCGGCGCCGCCAGCCAGGTGCAGACGTCGGCGACCTCGGTGTCGCCCGCGCACACCGGGGACGGGTCGCCCTCCAGCGCGATCGTCTCGGCGAGCACCGCGCGGGTGTGGTCGAACACGTCGAGATGGTGAAAGCGGCTCTGCTGCACTCCGCGCAGGGCCCACAGCTCGGGCAGGATCACCGCGGTGACGCCGGTGTCGTCCATCATCGCCAGACCGGCGAGCGCCCGGGGCGCCGACAGCACCCGCGTGAGCTCGACGAAGCTGCGCTCCGGGGCGACCGACGCGAGCTGCGGGGCGCTGCGCCGCGCGGCGTCCGCCGTCACGGGGTCGACGTCGAACTCCAGCTCGCACGCCAGGCGGGCCATCCGCAGCGTGCGCAGGGGATCACGCGCGAAGGCGTCGCCGCGGACCATCCGCAGCCGCCGGCGGCGCAGGTCCTCCAGCCCGCCGAACGGGTCGACGTGACCCTCGCCGGCCAATGGCGCCGCGATCGCGTTGACGGTCAGATCCCGGCGGGCGAGATCGTCCTCGATCCGCTCGCCGTCGAGCGGGAGCAGGTCGAGCTGCCAGCTGTGGTCGTGAGCGACGACGCGCCACGCGCCGTAGGCGTGTGAGAGCTCGAAGGCGAAGCCCCCGGCGGCGCGGCCCAGCGCCCGCGCCGGGCCCTCGGCCGGTCCCGGCAGGGCGACGTCGTAGTCCGACGTCGGGCGTCCCAGCAGGCGGTCGCGGACCGCGCCGCCGACCAGCCAGGCGTGATCGGTGATCTGCGCCAGCGCGGCCAGCGGGTCGCTCACCGGACCGGCTCTCCGTCCCAGTGATAGCGGCGGGGCACGCGCGGGCCGATCCCGCACAGGACCTCGTGGGCCACCGTGCCCAGCCGGTTGGCGAGATCCTCGACGGTCTGACGCTCGCCGCCCGAGCGCCCGATCAGGATCGCCTCGGTCCCGACCGGCACCCACGCCCCCGACTCCCCGAGGTCGACGGTGACGTTGTCCATGCTCACGGTCCCGACGAGCGGATGGCGGCGCCCCGCGATCAGCACGTCGCAGTTGTTCGACAGCCCGCGCCGGATCCCGTCGGCGTAGCCGATCGGCATCGTGGCGATCACCGTCTCGCGCTCGGCGATGAACCGGCGCCCGTAGCCGGCGCTCTCCCCCGGGCGGATCGGCTTGACCGCGGCGACGTAGGAGCTCAGCTGCATGACCGGCTCCAGCCCGGCGCTGTCGGGATCTGAGTTCATCGGGTCGCACCCGTGCAGGGCGATCCCGCAGCGGACCATGTCGAAGTGGGTGGCGGGCTCGCGGACGGTGGCGGCGCTGTTGGCGGCGTGGACGATCACCGCGGGCGCGCGACGCCGCAGCTCGTCGGCGAACGGCCTGAACGCGGCGAGCTGGGCGTGCATGAAGGCCAGGTCGTCGTCGGCGGTGGCGAAGTGCGTCATCGCCCCGGTCAGCGCCAGCGCCGGGGCCGCGGCGCAGACCGCGTCGGCGACCGCCACGGCCTCATCGAGGGCGCGCGTTCCGAGCCGTCCCAATCCCGTGTCGAGCTTGACGTGGACCGCGATCGGCCGCGCCGGGCGACGCGCGGCCAGCGACCGGACGAAGCTCTCGCTCCATGCCACGACCTCGGCGCGCGCCGACAGCGCGTCGGGAAGCTCCTCGGCGCTGATCGCGCCCATGATCAGCACCGGCGCGGCGATCGCGGCCTCGCGCAACTGCACCGCCTCGCCGACCGTGGCCACCGCCAGGCGGGTCGCGCCGGCGTGCAGCGCGGTCCGGGCGATCGACACCGCGCCGTGTCCGGAGGCGTCGGCCTTGACGACCGCGCACAGCTGCGCGTTGCCGGCCAGCCCGGAGCGCAGGCGCGTCACGTTGCGCGCGGCCGCGGCCAGGTTCACGCTCGCCAGCGCCCGCAGCGCCAACGCTAACCCTCGGAGGCCCGAGCCCGCGGCAGGAATTCGATCACGTCACGGGCGATCACGCCCTCGGTGGCGATCGCGCGTGCCGCCAGACGGCCGGCGCGGGCATGCACGAACACGCCGGCGCAGGCGGCGTCAAACGGATCCATCCGCTTGGAGAGAAACGCCCCGATCACGCCCGACAGCACGTCGCCGGTGCCGGCGGTGGCCAGCGCGGGCGCGCCGCCGCGGCTGACCGCGGCGCGGCCGTCGGGAGCCGCGACGATCGTGTCGTCGCCCTTGAGCACGACGATCGCCTGCGACTCGGCGGCCGCGCGACGGACCGACGCGAGGCGGTGGCGCTCGATCTCGGTGCTGTCGCCGTCCAGCAGCCGGGCCAGCTCCCCGGCGTGCGGAGTGAGCACGGTGCCGGCCGGACGCCCGGCGAGCGACGCGAGCCGGCCGGCGTGGGCGTTGAGCCCGTCGGCGTCGAGCAGCAGCGGGATCTCGGCGTGCCG
>JBELAG010000373.1:0-5411 GCA_049509055.1 Solirubrobacteraceae bacterium | reverse complement strand
GATGTTCAAGCCCAAGCCGGCGCGGGCGCCCGAGGACGAGCCCGAGGCGCCCAAGGACGGCCCGTGATCCTCGAGCCCGCCGTCTTCCTGCAGAACATCAACTTCATCGACGTCCTCTACATCGTTGCGTTCGCGATGTTCATCTACGGGATGAGCGGGCTGACCGGACCGCGGACCGCGGTCCGCGGCAACAAGATCGCCGCCGCCGGGATGTCGATCGCGTTCGTGGCGACGCTGCTGCAGAAGGGGGTGCTGCACGGCTCCAGCACGCCGTGGCTGATGGCGCTCGGCCTGGCCATCGGGCTGGCGATCGGGATCCCCGCGGCGCTGCGGGTCAAGATGACGGCGATGCCGCAGATGGTGGCGCTGTTCAACGGCGTCGGCGGCGGCGCGGTCGCGCTGATCGCCTGGATCGAATACCGCCATCACTTCGTCGTCGATCACGGGGCGGTGTGGGCGCTGAAGGTCGAGATCCCGTCGCTGTTCGCCGCGATCGTCGGCTCGGTCTCCTTCTGGGGGTCCAACATCGCGTTCGGAAAGCTGCAGGAGATCCTGCCCGGCAAGCCGATCAAGCTGCCGGGGCAGTCGATCATCAACGGCGTGCTGTTTCTGATCGCCGTCGCCGCCGCGGTCGCGCTGGCCGCGGGCACGCATTCGCAGGCGCTGTTCATCCTCGGCATCCTCGTCGCCGCCGCGGTGCTCGGCAACATGGTCGTGCTGCCGATCGGCGGGGCCGACATGCCGGTCGTGATCTCGCTGCTCAACGCGTTCACCGGCCTGTCGGCGGCGGCCACCGGCATCGCCCTGCAGAACACCGCGCTGATCGTGGCCGGGATGATCGTCGGCGCGTCGGGCACGATCCTCACCAACCTGATGGCCAACGCGATGAACCGCTCGGTCCCGGCGATCGTCGCCGGCGGCTTCGGTGGCGCCGTCGCGGCGCCCGCCGGCGGGGCCGAGCACGGCGGCACGGTGCGCTCCACCTCGCCCCAGGACGTGGCGATCCAGCTGTCGTTCGCCCGCCAGGTGGTGATCGCCCCCGGCTACGGCATGGCGGTCGCCCAGGCCCAGCACGCCGTGCGCGAGCTCGAGCGCGCGCTGGAGGCCAAGGGCGTCGTCGTCAAGTACGCGATCCACCCGGTCGCCGGGCGGATGCCCGGCCACATGAACGTGCTGCTCGCCGAGGCCGACGTGCCGTATGACCTGCTGCGCGAGATGGACGACATCAACCCCGAGTTCTCGCGCACCGACGTCACGCTGGTGATCGGCGCCAACGACGTCACCAACCCCGCCGCCAAGAACGAGCCCGGCAGCCCGATCTACGGGATGCCGATCCTCGAGGTCGACCGGTCGGGCTCGGTGATCGTGCTCAAGCGCTCGATGGCCTCCGGCTTCGCCGGGATCGACAACCCCCTGTTCTACGAGCCCAAGACCGCGATGCTGTTCGGCGACGCCAAGACTTCTGTGAGCGAGGTCACAGCCGAGGTCCAGGCGCTGTAGCCATACTGCTCGACGATGGACCCCGCCCGGCTGACCGCGATCCCGATCTTCTCCGAACTCGCGCCCGATGAGGCCAAGCGGCTGGCCGCGTTCGCGACCGAGACGAGCGTCGCCGAAGGTCAGGCGCTGATGAAAGAGGGGGACTACTCGGTCGAGCTGATCGCCATCGAGGAGGGGACCGCCGATGTGCTCCAGGGCGGGCGCACGATCGCGTCGCTCGGGCCGGGCGATCTGATCGGCGAGATGGGGCTGCTCGAGCACCGCCCCCGCAACGCCGACGTGATCGCCAGCTCGCCGATGCGCCTGCTCAAGCTCACGCATTGGGAGATCCGGCGGATGTCCGACGACACCCTCAGGCGGATCGAGGCGATCATCGCGCAGCGCCGCGCCAGCGGCACCGCCGGTCGCGCCGAGCACGACGGCTGACCGCTGCACCCCAGCGCGCTGTGGACCTGACCGGGACGTCACTACGCGGGCGGCGTGATGCTCAGTCGTGAGGCTGCAGTGCGGGCGATGTCGCAGGAGCACTTCGACGTCGTCGTGATCGGCGGCGGGATCACCGGGGCTGGCGTCGCGCTCGACGCGGCGTCACGCGGCTACAGCGTCGCGCTCGTCGAGCAGGCCGACTTCGCCTCGGGCACGAGCAGCCGCTCCTCCAAGCTCGTCCACGGCGGGCTGCGCTATCTGCAGAACTTCGATCTCGGCCTCGTGCGCGAGGCGCTGCTCGAACGCCAGCTGATGGTTCGCCTGGCACCCCACCTCGTGCGGCCGTTGGCGATGGTCGTCCCCGCCTTCGAGGGCGCGCGCCCCGATCGCCTGCTCGGCATCGGCCTGAACATGTACGACGTGATGGCGGCGCCGTCCCTGCGCGCGCGTCGCCGGGCCCGCCGGGTTCCCGGCGACGGCGGCGACGCCGACTGGAGCCCGGCCCGGCACCGGGTGATCGCCGGCGACGAGGTCGCGCGGCTGGTGCCGGCGATCGCCGGGCGCGCGCCGACCGGCGGCTACCTGTTCTACGACTGCCAGACCGACGATGCGCGGCTCGTGCTCACGGTGCTCGGGGAGGCCGAGCGATTCGGCGCGATCTGCGCCAATCGCCTGCAGGTCACGCAGCTCGGCTGCGGCGATGATCTCGCCGCCGGCGTCACCGTGCTCGACCGCGAGTCGGGCGCGCGATGGGAGATCCGCGCCGACAACGTCGTCAACGCCACCGGCGTGTGGGCCGATCGGATCCGTCCCGAGGAGTTGCACTCCGAGGCCGAGCTTCCCCGGATCACGCCGAGCCGGGGCACCCACATCACGCTCTCCGACGATCGCCTCGCGCTCCGCGCGGGCGTCGTCGTCCCGGTGAGCGATGGGCGGTCGATCTTCGCCGTGCCCTGGCTGGGACGGAGCCTGATCGGAACCACCGACGCCACCTACGAGGGCGAGATCGACCACGTGCTCCCTGCCGGGAACGACATCGACTACCTCCTGCGTGCGGTCTCGGACTTCTTCGGCGTCGCCGTCGGGCGCCGGGACGTCACCGGAGCCTACGCCGGCGTGCGGCCGCTGATCTCCAGCGGCGACAACCGCAGGTCGGTCGACATCTCGCGCAAGGCCGAGCTGTATGAGACCTCCAGCGGTCTGATCACGATCACCGGTGGGAAGCTGACCACATGGCGACGGATGGCGAAGCTGGCCGTCGACCGGTTGATCGAGCGCGACGGTCGCCAGGCCCCGTGCCGCACGCACGAGATTCCGCTCGGCGCGCCGGTCGACGCGGCGCTGCTGGGGCGCGTCGACGGCGTGCCGAGCGCCGCCTACGCGACGCTCGCCGGACGCTACGGCCATGCCGCCACGAAGGTCCTGGAGGTCGCCGCCGCGCAGCGGCCGCTGGCCGCGCCGATCGTCGGCGGCCAACCCGACATCCTCGCCGAGGCGACGTTCTCCGCCCGCCACGAGCAGGCGCGCAGCGTCGGTGACGTCCTGCTGCGCCGCACCCGCCTCGGCCTGCTCGCCGCGCCCGAGCTGTGCCGCCCGGGCGCGCAGGCGCCGCTGCGGGTCGCGGCGGCGCTCGGCGCCGAGCTGCGCTGGGACGAGCTGCGGATCCGCGACGAGGTCGCGCGCTTTCAGGCGGAGGCGACGGCCGAGGGGCTCGACCTCGCGGGCCGCCTCGGCGGGGACGACGAGCGCCCGCCCCGCCCGACCGCGGCTCAGGCGTACTGATCGAAGACGACGCCGCCGGTCACCGAGCCGGCGACCGTCGAGCCGTAGTTGGTCTGCGACGAGGCCCCGAGCAGCGACGAGAGGTCCTCGCCCGAGCTGATCTTGGCGAGCAGCTCGCTGGGATCGATCCCGGCGGCGCCGGCCAGCGTGTTCAGGTTGCCCGACGTCGTGGGGGAGCTCGACGTCGTGCCGGCGCTCGACGCCGTGCTGTCAGCCGGCGCCGACCCCGGCCTGCCGGGCCCGCCGGGTCCGCCCGGGCCGCCGACGCTGCCCGGGCCGCCGGCGCCGCCCGGGCCGCCGACGCCGCCCGGACCCCCGGCCCCGCCCGGCCCGGTGCCGTTGATGACGCCGGTGGCCATCTGCGCGAGCTGGCTGCTCGACAGGGAGGGGGCGCCCTGGGGGGCGTTGGCGGTGAGGTCGGCCTCGACGCTGCTCAGCAGGTCGCTGGAGGAGACGCCCTTGGCGCCGGCCAGCGAGCTGAGGGTCGAGCCCGACTGCAGGTCGGTGGAGAGCTGGCTGCTGCTGAGGCCCAGCAGCTGCGCGGTCTGGGTCATCGCCGGCGGAGCCGGCCGCGTCGACGACGAGCTGGCGGCGAGTGCGGACTGTGACGTGATCGAGCTGATGTTCATGGCGTGTCGGCTCCGGTTGGGCTTGGCGGTACTCATCTGAGTCATCGGCGGCGCGCGGCGCGTGCGCGTAGGAAGTTCGTAGGAGACGCGCCCGCCTCAGGGGCTAAGCTCGGCCGGCGATGGATGAGCTTCACACCTTCTGCGTGCGCCTGCTCGGCGACGGCGCCGACGCCCGGGCCGTCGAGCAGGCCGCGCGGGCGAGCGGAGCGGGCGACCGGGTCGCCGAGCTCGCCGTGGCCGCGAGCGCCTGCCGGGAGCGCCGCGCCGCCGATCCCGTCCCCGCCACTCCGGCGCTTGCGCCGGGGCCCGATCGGGGCCTCGCGCTCGCGCAGGCCGTGGCCGGCGAGCTGACCGTGGCGACGGCCGGGCTCGACGGGCGCGAGCGCGAGGCGCTCGCGCTGCGCGAACTGCTCGACCTCCCGTACGCGGACGTCGCGCGGGTGATCGGGGTCGCGCCGGCCGACGTCGCGCCGCTGGTGGCCGGCGCGCGCCTGCGGCTGCGCTGCGCGCTGCGCGGCGACGTCGACCGGCCCGGCGAGTGTCCTGAATACGAGCGCACGCTGCGCACGTGCGCCCTGCGTCACGACGGTCAGCCGGTCGCCGCTGCCGACGACGACTGGCTGATGGAGCACCTCGGCCACTGCGCCGAGTGCGGGCGGGCCCACGCGGCGATGCTCGAGGCGTCCGCCTGCTACCGGGCGTGGCGGTGACGAGCCCGCGGCTGGCGCTGGCCACGTCCGCCGGCGTGCTCGAGCTCGGCGGCGAGGCGATGCTGATGGGCATCGTCAACGCCACGCCGGACTCCTTCTCCGACGCCGGCCTGCACCGGACGCTCGACGAGCGCGTGGCGCTGGCCGCGCAGCTGCTGGCGGCCGGCGCCGAGGTGATCGACATCGGCGGCGAGTCGGGCGTGACCAACCGGGCGCCGGTCTCGCCCGCGCAGGAGATCGCGCGCGTCGTGCCGGTCATCGAGCGGGTGGCCGGGGAGCTCGGCGCACGCGTCTCGATCGACACCTACAAGCCCGACGTCGCGCGGGCGGCGATCGCCGCCGGCGCGTCGATCGTCAACGACGT
>JBELAG010000372.1:0-5416 GCA_049509055.1 Solirubrobacteraceae bacterium | reverse complement strand
CTGGTCGGGGGCGCGCGCGTCGTCGACGGCGGTCATGATTCCCTGACCTCGATCAGGTGGCGGACCTTGTGGAGCATCCCGCGGATCTGCGGCGAGTCCGACACCTCGACGGTGTGCCCGATGCGGCGCAGGCCGAGCGAGCGCAGCGTCGCCAGCTGGCTCTTGTCGGCGCCGTTGCGCGACTTGAGTTGGGTGACGTGGACGGTGCTCACGCCGACGGCGCCTCGACGTCGGCGGCGGGCGCGGCGGCAGCGGGCTCCGGGGCGACAGGCGCGGCCGGCTCCGGGGCGACGGACGCGGCAGGCGCGGCCGGCTCCGGGGCGACGGACGCGGCAGGCGCGGCGGGCTCCGGGGCGACGGACGCGGCAGGCGCGGCGGGCGCGGCGGGCTCCGGGGCGGCGGACGCGGCAGGCGCGGCCGGCGCCTCAGGAACGACGGACGCGGCGGGCGGCTCCGAAACGACGGGCGCGGCGGGAACAGCGGCCGCGGCGGCGGCGGCCGACGCAGCGGCGTCGGCGGCGCGCGACGCATCGGAGTCGGCCACCCGCGGCGCGGGTGCGGCAGCGGCGGCGGCGAGCGCCTCCTCCCCGCCGTCGCCGGGCGCGCCGGTCAGGCCGAGGACCTGGTTGATCGAGAGGCCGCGCAGGCGGGCCACCTCGTCGGGGGTGCGCAGCGACTCCAGCCCGGCCATCGTCGCCTTGACGAGGTTGATCGGGTTCTGGGAGCCGAGGCTCTTGGAGAGGATGTCGTGGATCCCCGCGAGCTCGAGCACGGCGCGCACGCCACCGCCCGCGATCACGCCGGTACCGGGAGCGGCCGGCTTGAGGAAGACGCGGCCGGCGCCGAAGATCCCCGTCGTCTGATGGGTGATCGTGGAGCCGTGCTTGGGCACGCGGTAGAGGTTCTTCTTGGCGCGCTCGACGCCCTTCTGAATCGCGACCGGCACCTCGTTGGCCTTGCCGTAGCCGATCCCAACGACATCGCGCTCGTCACCGACGACGACGAGCGCGGTGAACGAGAACCGGCGCCCGCCCTTGACGACCTTGGCGACGCGGTTGATCTCCACCACGCGCTCCTGAAGGTCCAGTCCTGCTGCTGACACTGTGCGATCGGCCATGGGTTGTCTGAGAGTAGCGGCTCGGCTGCGCGCTAGAAGCGCAGCCCGCCCTCGCGCGCTCCCTCGGCGAGCGCCTGGACACGACCGTGGTACTGATAGCCGCCCCGATCGAACACCGCCGAGTCGATCCCCGCGGCCGTCGCGCGCTCGGCGAGCAGCTCGCCGGCGCGGCGGGCCTGCTCGGTCGGCTTGAGCGTCCGCAGCGCATCCTCGGTCCAGCTGACGGAGGCCAGCGTGCGGCCGGCGTCGTCGTCGATCAGCTGGGCGAAGATGCCCTTGTTGGAGCGGAACACCGAGATGCGGGGGCGCTCCGCGGTGCCGGTCACCTTCGCGCGCACCCGCCGTCGGCGCCTGAGCCGGGCGGCCGGCTTGGTCATCACGCTCATGCCCGCTTCCCGACCTTCCTGGCCACGTACTCGCCCTCGTAGCGGATCCCCTTGCCCTTGTAGGGCTCGGGCTTGCGCTGCTTGCGGATGATCGCCGCGATCTCGCCGACCTGCTGCTTGGACGCGCCGCGGACGACGATCCGGGTCGGCTGGGGCACCTCGAACTCGATTCCCTCGGGCGCCTTCACCGACACCGGGTGCGAATAGCCCAGCGCGAGCTCGAGGTCGCGGCCGCGCAGCTGGGCGCGGTAGCCGACGCCCTGGATCTCGAGGCGCTTCTCGAAGCCGGCGGTGACGCCCTGGACCATGTTGGCCACGAGCGTGCGGGTGAGCCCGTGCAACGCCCGGTGCTCGCCGCGGTCGGTGGGCCGCGTCACGCGCAGCTCGTCGCCGACGTGCTCGACTGAGATGTCGCGGTGCACGCGCTCGAACAGCTCGCCCTTGGGACCGTTGACGGTCACGCGCTCGGGTTCGATCGCGATCGTGACGCCGGCGGGCACGGGAATGGGTTGTCTGCCGATCCTGGACATGGTCGCCTAAGGATTACCAGACCCGCGCCACGACCTCGCCGCCGATGCCCTGTGCACGGGCTTCGTGGCCGGTCATGACACCCTTGGAGGTCGAGACGATGGCGGTGCCCATCCCCCCCTGGATCCGGGGGATGTGCGTATGGTCGACGTAGGTGCGCTGGCCGGGGCGCGAGACGCGCTGCAGCCCCGAGATCACCGGCTTGCGGTCGTCGGTGTACTTGAGCGTGATCGTGATCTGCTCGCCCGGGCGCCCGGCGACCGGCGGATCGACCTGCCAGCCCTCGATGTAGCCCTGCTCTTTGAGGATCCGCGCCAGCTCCCGCTTGAGCTTGGAGGACGGGATCGCGACATCCTGGTGCTGCGCGCGGGCGGCGTTGCGCAGGCGCGTGAGGAAGTCGGCGATGGGGTCGGTCATCGACATCGCGCGCGCCTCACCAGCTCGACTTCGTCATGCCGGGGATGTAGCCGTTGTGGGCCAGCTCGCGCAGGCAGATCCGGCACAGGCCGAACTTGCGATAGACCGCGCGGGAGCGGCCACAGCGCCGGCACCGGCTGTAGCCCCTGGTCTTGAACTTGGGCGTCCGCTGCTGGCGGACGCGCTGGGAAAGCTTCGCCACTCTGCTCCTTTAAGCCTGGGTTGAGGCCGCCAGCTCCACCGCTCGCGCGGCGGGTGCCCGGCCCTCCTTCGAAAACGGCATCCCGAGCGCCTCCAGCAACGCGAAGGACTCCTCATCGGTGGCGCCGTTGGTCGTGATCGTGATGTCGAGCCCGCGGACCTGATCGATCTCGTCGTAGTCGACCTCGGGAAAGATGATCTGCTCGCGCACGCCCATCGAGTAGTTGCCGCGCCCGTCGAACGCGCGCGGGTTCAGCCCGCGGAAGTCCCGGATCCGCGGGATCGCGACCGACATCAGGCGGTCCAGGAACTCGTAGCAGCGCTCGCCGCGCAGCGTCACCGCGACGCCCACCGGCATCCCCTCGCGCACCTTGAACTGCGCGATCGACTTGCGCGCTCGGCGCACGCTCGGGCGCTGCCCGGTGATCGTCGCCAGCTGCTCGGTGGCGGCGTCCAGCAGCTTGGAGTCCTGCTTGGCGTCGCCACAGCCCATGTTGACGGTGATCTTCTCGATCTTGGGCGCCTGCATCACGCTGGAGTAACCGAAGCGCTCGACGAGCGCCGGCCGGATCTCCTCCAGGTATCTCGTCTTCAGTCGTGCCGCCATCTCTAGTGCGAATCCAGTCTCTGCCCGCTGCGCTTGGCAACGCGCAGTCGCTTGCCGTCCTCGATCACGATGCCGACCCGCGTCGGCTTGCCGTCCTTGGGGTCGATCAGCATCACGTTGGACACGTGGATCGGCCCCTCGCGCTCGATCACGCCGCCGGCCTGCTGGCCGCTCGCGGTCTGCGTCGGTCGCTGGTGGCGCTTGACGATGTTCAGCCCCTCGACGAACACCCGCTCCTTCTTGGGCTCCACGCGCAGGACCTTGCCGCGCTTGCCGCGGTCCTTGCCGGTGATCACCATCACCTCGTCGTCTCGCCTGATCCGCGCCGGCATGGCTAGAGCACCTCCGGGGCGAGCGAGACGATCTTCATGAAGTTGCGGTCGCGCAGCTCGCGCGCGACCGGGCCGAAGATCCGGGTGCCTCGCGGGTTGTTCTGCGCGTCGATCAGGACCGCGGCGTTCTCGTCGAAGGCGATGTAGGTCCCGTCCTCGCGGCCGTAGGACTTCTTGGTCCGCACGACCACCGCGGTGACGACCTCGCCCTTCTTGACCGAGCCCTGCGGGCTGGCGGTCTTGACGGTCGCGGTGATCGTGTCGCCGACGCCGGCATAGCGCCGCCGCGAGCCGCCACGCACGCGGATCACCAGGATCTCCCTGGCGCCGCTGTTGTCGGCCACGCGCAGCCGTGTCTCGTTCTGGATCATCGCTTACTTGGCCCTCTCGATCACGTCGACCAGCCGCCACCGCTTCGTCCGCGACAGCGGACGGGCCTCGCGGACGGTCACCGTGTCGCCGATGTGGGCGTCGTTTGACTCGTCGTGGGCGTGCAGCGTCTGCGAGGTGCGCACGATCTTCTCGTAGCGCCGGTGGCGCCGGGCGGTGTCGATCCGCACGGTGATCGTCTTGTCGGCCTTGTCGGAGACGACGATCCCCTGCCGGGTCTTCTGGGTGCCGGCGACGTGCTCGCGCGGGGGAGTCGGCTCGGCGGCGCTGTGCGTCGTCTTCGCCTTGGCCTGCGCGCGCTCGGCACGGCGGGCCCGTGCCTTGGCCACCCGCTCCGCGACGCGCTCGGCGTGGCGTTCCTCGGGCGTGCGCGCCGCGCGCGCCTTGATCTTGGACGCCTTGGCGGCGCGGGCGCGCTGGCGGCGCTCCTTGGGCGCCAGCACGGGCTGCGGCGCGGCGGGAGCGCTCGGCGCCTCCGCGACGGCGGTGTCCGGCTCGGTCTCTGGTGTCTGCTCGTCAGCCATTGTCCTGTCCGCTTCTCACCTGTCGTTCATGCGCCACGGTCAGCGCTCGCGCCACCTCGCGCTTGGCCCGGCGCAGGCCCGCGGTGTTGTCCAGCTCGCCGGTGGCGTGCTGGAAGCGCAAGCCGAACAGCTCTCGTCTCGCCGTGGCGATGTGCTCGCCCAGTTCAAGATCCGAGAGGTCCCGCAGATCGATCGCCCGCACGGTCACACCTCCTCGCGCATGACGAACTTCGTCCGGACGGGGAGCTTGTGGCCGGCCAGGCGCATCGCCTCACGGGCAAGGGCCTCGTCGACGCCGGCGAGCTCGAACATCACGCGTCCGGGCTTGACGACCGCCACCCAGCCCTCCGGGGAGCCCTTGCCGGACCCCATCCGGGTCTCGGCCGGCTTCTTGGTGAACGGCTTGTCGGGGTACACATTGATCCACACCTTGCCGCCGCGCTTGATCTTGCGGGTCATCGCGATACGGGCGGCCTCGATCTGGCGGTTGGTCAGCCAGCCGGCGTCGATCGACTTGAGGCCGTACTCGCCGAACTGGACCTTGACCTGCCCGCGTGACAGCCCGGCCCTGCGGCCGCGGTGCTGCTTGCGGTGCTTGACGCGCTTGGGGGAGAGCATCAGCGACCGCCGCCTGCACCGGCTCCGCCGCCGGAGCCGGAGCCGCCGCCGGAGCCGCCCGAGCCGCCGGGGCGCGGACCACGGCCACCGCCGCCCGGACCGCGACCACCGCCGCCCGGACCACCAGGCCCGCGACCACCGCCGCCGCCGCCCGGACCACCAGGCCCGCGACCACCGCCACCGCCGCCCGGACCACCAGGCCCGCGACCACCGCCACCGCCGCCCGGACCACCAGGCCCGCGACCACCGCCACCGCCGCCCGGACCACCCGGCCCGCGACCACCGCCCGGACCACC
>JBELAG010000371.1:0-5437 GCA_049509055.1 Solirubrobacteraceae bacterium | reverse complement strand
CGAGGCCGAGCCCGGGCTTCGTAGGGGTCCCGCCTCCACGCGAGTGGCGTCGACCGGCCTGGCGATCCCTACGTCGGGCCATTGCCCTCGCGCAGCGCGCTTCCGAGCTTGCCATGCCTTTCATGGCGAAGCGCTCATCGGACCAGTCGTCCGGGCGGGCGAAGCCATCGTGACCTCGCCGGCCTGCGCTTGCTAACCCGAAGACGGTCAGCAAGCGATCTCCTCGGACCTCCGTCGGAGAGCAGGGCGCAGCGAACGCCGGCAGCTCAGCCCTGGAGGTCGCCGATTCCGGGGCGGAAACGAAGCTGTGCGGGACCTCGGCGTCGCTCATGCAAGACCCGGTCGCGTCGCTTGTGCTGCCGCCTGACGGAGCCAGCGCGCTCTCGACTTTTTCCGATCATCCCCGTCGTGTCGGATCGAGCGGTAAAGCGGGGGTCACGCGACCAGTTGGCCGCAGCCGCGGTCGGCATGAGCATTCGTCGTCGGATCCGCGCGATGTCTTTCGCGTGAATGCGATGGTGCCTCTCGAGTCGACCGCGGCGGCGATCCGCGCGAGCCCGACGAGCGCTTCCCTCGACGTGGTCGATCGGCTCCGGCGATGGCTTCGGCGACGACGCCGTCGTCCGGGACCCCAGCGCGGCTGGAGCGCGCTGGCGGGCTGCAGCCGTGTCCCAGCCCAGAAGGGGACCGGTCGGGCGGCCGGTGGCTGGCGTCAGGCCGTGGGGCGCTCGGCGGGCACCGCGTGGTAACCGGCCGCGGCCAGCCATGATCGGGCGCGGCCGCGCTGGCGCTCCTCTGACAGGGCGTGCCAGCGATCGAGCTCGCCGGGCCAGCGAGCCAGCTCGTCCATAAACCGGCGAAACGCGCCGCGGCCGCCGATCGCGATCGCCAGGCGCTCGGCGCGGCCGGGGTCCCCGACTGAGGCGATGAACAGTTCCATGTCCCGGTAGCCCTCGCGTGAGCCCTCACCCCAGACCGCCAGCCAGCGGTCGGGATCATCGGCGCGGTCCGGGTCCTCCTCCCCGACCTCCAGGGCGTAGTCGATCGCTGCCCGGGGCCAGACCTCACCAGTTGCCAGATCGATGCGACCGCCAGTAGTGACCGGATCGCCCTCCAGGATGTCGGCCAGCTCCTCCAGATCGACGGGCAGGCCCCGCAGCAGCGCCGCGGAGCCGCTGCCGAGCTGAGCCTCGATCTGGTTGGCTAGCTCCGCATCCCCGTCCCAGCGTCGCTGCCGCAGCGCCACCACCAGATCGCCAGCCAGCTCGCGGGCCCCGCCCACGCCCTGGCCGACGGCCGCGATCAGACCGTCGCCCGCCAGCTGCAACTGGTCATCGCCGGCACCGACAGCATCGAGAAGGTCAACGACCGCCGGTCCCTCGCCACGGTAGACCGCCGCCCGCAGGGCCGCGCGCTGCGCCTTGGAGTCCATCTCGCTCTACATCATCTCGCCTCCCACTAGCGAGCTGGTGCGCCGGACGCTGTTGGAGGAGCACGGCGATCTCCGAAGGAGGCGGTGGCGCTGGTCGCCGTGCAGTTGATGGAGGCCGAGATTTCGGGTGAGATTGGTGCTGAGCGGGGGGAGGTCGCGCCGGAGGGCAGGTTGACGCATCGCAATGGGTATCGGCCGCGGGCGTGGGAGACGCGGGTGGGTGAGCTCCAGTTGCCGATCCCCCGCAAGCGGTCGGGAAGCTCGTACTTCCCGAGCTTCTTGGAGCCGCGCCGGCGGTCTGAGCAGGCGATCATCGCGGTCGTGCTGGAGGCCTGTGTCAACGGCGTCTCGACACGCAAGGTCGATCGCCTGGTCGAGCAGTTGGGGATCGACGGGATGACCAAGGACCGGGTGTCGGCGATCTGCCGCGCGCTCGATGAACAAGGTCGACCTGTTTCGCCAGCGGCCGCTGGAGGGCGCCTACCCCTACCTGTGGCTCGACGCCAAGCACGTCAAGGTCAGAGACCATGGCCGGGTCCTCTCAAAGGCAGTGGTCGTGGCCTATGCGGTCCACGCCACCGGGGTGCGCGAGGTAATCGGCCTGGACGTCGGCGAGGTCGAGTCGGGCGCGTCTTGGACAGAATTCCTGCGCTCGCTCAAGCAGCGCGGGCTCGACGGGGTGCGCCTGGCGATCTCAGATGCGCACATGGGGCTGAAGACCGCCAGCGCCCAGGTGCTGGGCTGTGCGTGGCAGCGGTGCACCGTGCACTTCACCCGCGACATGCTGATGCATCTGCGGGCGGCGCCGACGGCTCGCCGCCGGCGCCGTACGGGTCAAAGACCCTCGCTGGAACAACATTTCTGTTCTTTGTTGAAGGCATGGCGATCTCTTTCACTCATGCCCACGCAATTCCAAGGCCACTCCCGCCGGTGTACGCTGGCACTGTGATGTCGGGCGATGGGGGCCGCGCGGGCGTGTTCGTGAATCGCGTCGATGAGCTGGACGCGATCAAATCGGCGCTGGTCCGCTCTGGGTCGAGCTCCTGCCCGGCAGTGATTGTCTACGGAGAGGCGGGGATCGGGAAGACTTCGCTCGTGTCACGGTTCGTCGACGCATTCGGTGGTTCGGGGGCAGCGGTTCTCTGGGGCACGTGTCGTGACGCAGAGGTGCCGTGGCCTCTCGGTCCGTGGGTCGAGGCTGTGCGCGGATATGTTCGCGGAGTATCGGCAGCCGAGCTTGGTGAGCTGCGTGCCGCGCACGGGGCCGATCTGGCGATGTTGGTTCCCGAGTTAGGGGATTCCCCAAGTGGTCTGAGCGCCGCGCCTCTGCCTGATCGCCAGGAAGCGCGCTTGCGGCTGTTCGACACCGTCGTCGCCCTGCTCGATCGGATCGGCGAAGGCTCGATTGTGGTCGTCGACGACGCCCAATGGGCGGATGCGTCCACGCTTGAGCTGCTCGTGCATGTCGCCCGCTTCTCCGCCCGCGCAGACATGATCGTTGTCTTCCGCGGGACGCGGCTGGAGCTTGAGGGGCCGCTTGCCCGCAGGCTGGCCGAGATCCAGCGCATTAGGGGCTGTAGGTATGTCCGTCTCGAGAGCCTGTCCCGTGATCACGCCGGCGCTCTCATCGAGGAGATCGCGGGCCGCCGTGTCGCCTCGGACATTGTTGACGCTCTGTATGACGACTCGTCGGGCAACCCCTTCTTCATCGCCGAGCTGGCTCGTGACCTGCAGGCGGGTGCGGGGCTCGTCACGCGTGATCTGCCGGAGACGATCCGGGGCGCCGTCGCGCTGCGGCTGGAATCGATCTCGCAGGATGCGATCGAATTACTGTATCGGGCCTGTGTGTTCACCGATGGTCTGGCGTTCGGGACGCTGCGCGCGTTGACCGGGTTGGAGGATTCAGCGCTTGCCGAGTGTCTCGACGAGACCGAGCGCGCCGGGTTGCTGCGTGTGCTGCCCGATGGCCATGTGGGCTTCGCCCATGGTCTGATCCAGCAGGCGCTCTATGAGCAGCTCGGATCGGGTCGGCGGGTGCGCTTGCATCGGCATGCGGCGCATGCTCTCGAAGCCGCCGTGGACAGGGATCGGCCTGGGTTTGCGCTGGAGCTGGCGCGCCAGTATCACGCATCGGCCGCCCTCGCCGGGGCTGAGCGGGGGGTCGAGTACGCGCTCGCCTGCGTGATCGACGCGCGCGCGTCGGCGGCGCAGGATTCGGTCGTGAAGTTCCTCGAGATGGCGCTTGACATGATTGCTCCCGCCGATGTCGAGCGTCGTGGCCGGGTGCTCGGCGAGCTGGCGGTCGCGCAGGCCGAAGCGGTCATGCATGCCGAGTCTGCCGCGACGCTCTCCCGCGCGCTCGACGTCTTGGAGGCGAGCGGCGCGTCACCTGAGGCGATCGCCGATCTCGTGTATTGCGTGGCCTCGGGACTGACGGTCACCTTCGGGTATCCCGGTGCTGAGCCGATCAGGCGTGCCCTGGCTCTCCTCGATGACCGGCGCGACTGGCGCTGGGCCCGCCTGAAGACGGCGCAACGCCCGGTGACGATCGAGGTGTGCGGGCCGCTGCGGGTCGTGCGCCGGCCGTTGGCCGATCAGGAGGCGCTGCGCATTCTCGAGGCCGAGGGGCCCGAGATGGACTACGCGCTCTCAACGTGGACGATGGGCCTGTGGTCTGAGGGAGAGCTGCGCCGGCGCCTTGAACGAGCGCAGCATCTCGTGGATCCACGTGCGCGCCTCGCCGCGCTGATCGGCATCGGCAACCGCGTCATCGGAACCTTGATGCCGTTGGCGCTCGGCGAGCGCGTCGCCACGGAGATCGAGACTCTCACGCGCGAGCTCAGGCTGGGCAGGGTCGGCCGGATAGGGAAGGACATCCGAGCGATTGTGCTCGCGCGCGGGGGGGACCTCAGGAGTGCTTCGAAGCTCCTGAGCGATGCGTCCGAACGCTCCGAGCGTCGGCCGCCGCAGAGCTTCTCCACCACCCCCACTCTTCTCGAGTGGTTGATCGAGCAGCACGTGGATCCCGATTGGGAGGCGATCGCGACCGGCGCATGGAGGATCGCCGCCGAAATGGAGCCAGTCCAGTATTACGGGCTCAGCTTCGCGGCGCTTGCCGGGCTCGGCCACGCCCGCCTCGGGCACGAGCGTCTCGCCAGGCGCCGGCTCGCCCATGTGATACCGGCGCTCGAGCGCTCGCAGGCCTATGAAGGCTTCGCAAACTGTGCGCTCGGTCTCGCGGCAGAAGCGATCGAGGTCCTCCACGACGCCGACCTGGCGGCTCGTCTCGCGCCGATCGCAGAGCGGCTGATCACCGCCGGCGCCGGCGCCTTCTTCATGTCGCAGCCCGATCTGACGCTCGCCCGGCTCGCGGCTACCCAAGGAAAGTGCGCCGACGCCGACGCCGCTCTCGCGCGCGCCCAGCGTGCGCTCGACACTGCCGGCGAGCGGCCGCTGCGCGCGATCGTCGACTTCGAGCACGCCCAACTGACTGCGATGGACCCGGGGAAGCTGGCGATGCTCCAAACGACGCCCGTGGCATTCGCGGAGCTCGGGATGGAAGTGTGGTCCCGGCGCACGGCCGCTGCCGCGCCGAAGTTGGCGCTCCGCCCCGATCATCTGAGCGCGCGCGAGGTTGAGGTGCTGCGACTGCTCGCCTCCGGCCTGACGAACCGACGCATCGCCGAGGTGCTCACCCTCAGCGTCCACACGGTCGAGCGTCATGTCACCAACGTGTACGCCAAGACCGGTCTGCACAACCGCTCCGAAGCCACCGCGTACGCGCTGCGCCACGCCATTGTCGGCCTCGAGAATCGCTGAGGGGGGCGGCGGGCCTCGCGGGCTTCCTGTCCGCGATTCCAACGCCGGCTCCAGTAGATCGGGCGGGCGACGACCATCGCCAGAATTGACCATTCCTCTGAGCGCATGACCCCCGCGAGCCGGCGTCGTGACGGTGGCTCGTATCGACTCCCCCTACGGTTGGTCACTTTCCGCTATATGGGATGC
>JBELAG010000370.1:0-5468 GCA_049509055.1 Solirubrobacteraceae bacterium | reverse complement strand
GGCGCGTCGCTGCCCTGGGTCAGCAACTGGGCCAGCCTGCCGTCGACCGGCCTGCTGTATGCCCTCGGCTATCTGTTCGGGGCGGTCGCCGGGAGCGGCGTCTACCTGTGGCTGAGCTTCGTGGCGAGCGGACTGTCGATGTTCCTGCTCGCCCGCCGGCTGTACGCGAGCGTGCCGGCCGCGTTCCTGGCCGGCTTCGTGTTCGCCTTCTCCCCGTTCGCGGTTGCCCAGATCGCCGCTCACGACGTCTACATGGACGGCTTCGTGCTCGTCCTGGCGGTCTGGAGGATGCTCGAGCTGGCCGGCCGGCCCGGCGTTCGCAATGCGCTGCTGGCGGGGGCGGCGACCGCTCTGTCGATGTGGTGGACCCCGTATTTCATCCTCATCGGCGGGGTTGCGTTCGCCGTCATGGCGGCGGTCGTGATCGGGACCGGCGCCGCTCGCGGCCGCGTCGGCCCGGCGTGCCGGGCGGTCGCGGTGGCCGGCCTGCCGATCCTGACCTTGACCGGCGCGCTCGGCGCGCTCGCGGCGGCGGCGGGCTCGGCGACGGCGGGCGGGGTCCAGACCCAGGACATCGACCAGCTCTACACCTACAGCGCGCGCTGGGCCGAGTGGCTGCTGCCCGACCGGCACAACCTCCTGTTCGGCGGTCTCACGGACCACTACCTCGTCTCCCACCTGCACGGCTCCAACTTCGGGGAGAGCTCGGTCTACCTGGGGATCAGCGTGCTCGCGCTCGCGGCGGCGGGCACGATCGGCGCGGCGCGCGCGATCCGGCGGCGCCGCGGCGAGGCGGCCCGAGATCCCCGTGTGGTGGCGGCGGTCGCCGGAGCGGCGCTGGCCGTCGCGGCGGCGCTGTTCTCGGCGCCGCCGGTGATCAGGCCGCTCGGCCAGCCGCTGCTGATGCCCTCGGGCATGGTGTACGAGCTGACCAGCACCTGGCGCGACTACAGCCGCTTCGCCGAGCTGCTGGAGCTCGGGCTGTGCCTCCCGCTGGCGTTCGCCGTCTCGCGCCTGCTGGCCGGCCGCCGGCGCGTGCCGTCCGGCATCGTCGTCGCCGGGCTGGCCCTGGTCCTGGTGATCGACTTATGGGCGCGGCCACCGGTGCGGGCGGTGTCGGCGACGCCGCCCCCGGAGTACGTGTGGCTGCGCGACCACCCTGGCGGGACGGTGGCCGACTACCCGATCGAGCCCGCCGACGACCCGCAGTACAGCGCCCTGTTCTGGCAGGTCGACGACGGCCACCCGCTGCTGCAGGGCTACGCGGAGGGGTCAGAGAGCGAGTCGATGAAGCTGGAGCTCGCCGACCTGCGCGGTCAACGGACGGCGTCTGACCTGGCTGCGCTCGGCGTCCGCTACGTCGTCGTCCATCCCGGCGTCGCCGGCGCCGCCGATCTCGCTCACCGCGGCTACGTCCTGCGCTTCGCGGCGCGGACCGGCAGCGTCTGGCAGGTGACGGCGCCGCCGGCGCCGACCCGCGTCGACGGGCTCGACGGCTTTGCGATGGTGCTCGGACGCCCGGACCACGAGTATCGCTGGATGGAGGCCTCCGCCGTGCTCGGCGTCCAGGCCCGCGGCTGCGCGCGCTGCACCGGGACGGTGACGTTCGCGAGCACCAGCAACGGCGTGGCGCGCACGCTCACCGTCGACGAGGAGGGGACCGGCCGGGTTCTGGCCCGGGTGGCGATCCCGGCCGGGCGGGCGGTGACCGTGCGGGTCCCGGGCGTCACCGTCCTGGACGGGCAGGCTCGTCTGCTGCTGAGCGCCGATCCCGGCCCGACCCCGCGCGTGTTCGGCCGCTTCCTGCCGCTGTGGTCGGTGACCGTCCAGGAGTCCGGATTCACGGTCGCCGCTAGGCTCCCCTGATCGAATCCCGCCTCTCAGCCCACGCGGCGCTCACCGCCGGTGCCGGCGCGAATGTCGCGCCCGGGCAGGTCGTCGTGCTCGACGCCAAGCTCGGCCAGGAGGACGTCGCCCGTGCGATCGCCGCCGAGTGCTACCGGCGGGGCGCGCATCAGGTGGAGGTCCGCTATGGCGACCCGTACGTCAACCTCGCACGCCTGCGGCTGGCGCCCGACGAGGCGCTCGGCTCAGTGCTTCCCTGGGTGCGGCGACGCCCGGAGGAGATGGCCGAGCTGCGGTGCGCGTGGATCGCCCTCAGCGGACCGGCGGCGCCGGGCCTGCTCGACCAGATCGACCCGGCACGGATCGGCCGCGACAGCGTGGCGCTGGTGGAGTGGAACCGGGTGATCGACGAGCGCACCGTCGCCTGGACGATCGTGCCCGGCCCGAGCGCTGCGTGGGCGGGGCTCGTCTTCCCCGACCTGCCGGCCGACGCGGCCCTGGAACGGCTGTGGGAGGCGCTGGAGCGGATCCTGCGCCTCGACGAGCCCGACCCTGTGGCCGCCTGGCGGGAGCGCTCGGCGCAGCTGACCACGGCCGCCGCGCGGCTCGATCGCGCCGGACTGGACTCGCTGCGCTTCGTCGGCCCGGGGACCGATCTGACCGTCGGGCTGATCTCCGGCGTGCGCTGGGCGGGCGGCGGATTGTCGACCGCCTGGGGTCGCGAACACGTCCCCAACCTGCCCACCGAGGAGGTGTTCACCAGCCCCGACCCGGAGCGCACCGAGGGCGTGGTGACCGCCACCAAGCCGCTGCTGGTGTCAGGGCGCGCGATCGACGGGCTGCGGGTGCGCTTCGAGGCCGGCCGCGCCGTGCAGATCGACGCCGACGATGGTGTGTCGCTGCTGCGCGAGCTCGTGCGCCGCGACGCGGACGGCAACCGGCTCGGCGAGGTGGCGCTGGTCGACGCCAGCGGGCGGGTGGGGCCCAGCGGGATCGTCTTCCAGGACACGCTGCTCGACGAGAACGCGGCCAGCCACATCGCGTTCGGCGCGGGCTTCGGCCACCTGGCGCGTGATCCCTCGACCGCCGCGCGGATCAACTCCAGCGCGGTGCACACCGACTTCATGATCGGCGGGCCCGAGGTGACGGTCACCGCCGTCACCGGGGACGGGCGCGAGGTGCCGGTGCTGATCGACGGCGCCTGGGCGCTGCCGTAAGGCCCGCAGGGGCACCGACCGGGGCGGCTCGGTATCGTCGGGGCCGGCCATCGTGTCATGCAGACCCTGCCCACCACGCTCGACGGACCCCTGCTGCTGGCGCCGGCCGTCCACGGTGACGCGCGCGGCTTCTTCGTCGAGACCTATCGCGACAGCCTGCTCGCCGGGCTCGGCGTCGCGCACGGATTCGTGCAGGACAACCACTCCCGGTCGGCGCACCGGGTCGTGCGCGGCATGCACTTCCAGCCCGGTCAGGCCAAGCTCGTGCGCTGCGCGCGCGGGGCGATCCTCGATGTCGTCGCCGACATCCGCCCGCATTCGCCCCAGTTCGGCCGGTGGGAGGCTTACCGTCTCGACGACGTCGAGCACCGCCAGGTCTACTGCCCGAACGGCTTCGCCCACGGGTTCTGCGTGCTCTCGGAACTGGCCGACGTGACCTACAGGATCTCGTCCTATTACGACCCGGCGCGCGAGGGAGGGTTCGCGTTCGACGATCCGGCGGTCGGGATCGATTGGCCCGACCAATCCGAGCTCTCGGCCTCGGCGCGCGATCGCACCGCGGAGCCTCTGGCCGCGCTCGTCGAGCACCTCCGGGCGAGCTATCCGGCGTAGCACCGGGGCGCCGCGCTTTACGATGACTGGTTCGATGATCGCCCGTCTCGCGGACCGCCTCGCCGTCACGCCCGACCAGTACCGGAAGCTCACCTACCGCGCGCTGTTCGTCCTCAGCCTGATCGTGTTCACCGGCGCCGCGGTGCGTCTGACGAGCTCGGGCCTGGGCTGCCCGACGTGGCCCAAGTGCTACGGCAAGGTGTACCCGCCGCTGCAGATTCACGCGCTGATCGAGTTCGGCAACCGCGCCATCTCCGGGTTGATCGGGATCGGGGTGCTGGTCACGGCGGTGCTGTCGTTCACGCGCCGGCCGTTCCGGCGTGACCTGGCGATCCTCGCGACCATGCTGCCGCTCGGCGTGGTGGCCCAGGCTGTGCTCGGCGGCTTCACCGTGCGCGAGAACCTCGCGCCGGGCTTCGTGATGGCCCACTTCGGACTGTCGGACATCCTGTTGATTCCGGCGTTCGCGCTGGCCTGGCGCGCGACCTACGAGCCCGGCTCACGGCCGCGCTCGGCCGACCGCACCGTCGTCTGGACGGTTCGCGCGCTGGGGCCGCTGGCGGCGATCACGATCTTCGCCGGGACCGCGGCCACCGCTGCCGGACCGCATTCCGGCGGAGTCGTCGGCCAGCACGTCAAGCGGCTCACCTTCAAAGGTGCGGACACGCTGGAGTGGGTGGTCCACCAGCATGCGACGCTCGCGGTCGTGCTCGGCGTGGTGACGCTCGGGGCGTGGGTGCTCAAGCGCCAGCGCGGCTTTCCGCTGGCCGCGTTCGATCCGCTCACCGTGCTCGCCCTCCTGCTCGCCGCCCAGGGCCTGGTCGGCAGCGTGCAGTACGAGCTCAAGCTACCGGGCGAGATCGTCTGGGTCCACGTCGTGCTGGCGACGGCCAACTGGGTGTGCGTGCTCTGGGCGATCGCCGCGGAAGGTCGCCTCCTGCCCCGCTCGGCGCGCGTTCCGGTGTCCGACGCCGCGCCCGAGCGCACCGTCGGCTCGCTGCAGGGCGCATGACGCGGTCGCCGGGCGCGGCGTGACCGAGAACGGCGCGAGGATGACCGGTAGGATCAGTCGGCCACGATGAGCGGAGAATCTCCCGCAACGTCCCCGACCGCCGCCGTCAGCCGGGCCGCGGACGCGTCGCTCAGCATTCTCGTCGTCGATGACGAATCCGACCTGCGCGAGATGCTCACCCGGTCGTTCTCGAGGGAGGGGCACCGGGTGCTGGCGGTGGCCGATGGTCGCGCCGCGATCGACCGGGCGAGCACCGACAGCTTCGACATCGTCCTGCTCGACGTCGCGCTCGGCCACGGGCCCGACGGCTACGAGGTCTGTCGCACGCTGCGCAGCCGGCGCAACGTCGTGCCGATCATCATGCTCACCGCGCTGGACTCCGAGGCGGACGCCGTGCTCGGCCTCGAGGCGGGGGCCGACGACTACGTGACCAAGCCGTTCGGCCTCGCCGAGCTGCGCAGCCGGATCCGGGCGGTGCTGCGCCGCGCCGGCACCCGCGCGATGGGGGACGAGGTGCTGGTGGTCGGTCCGATCTCGCTGGATCGCGCCCAGCGCGAGGTGATGATCGACGGCGCGCCGGTCAAGCTCACCTTCTCGGAGTTCGAGCTGCTCGATGCGCTCATGGCCGATCCGGGGCGGCTGCTCAACCGCCAGGAGCTGCTGCGCGCGATCTGGGGCGACAGCGCCTACCGCGACCCGCGGGCGATCGACGTCCACATTCGCCATCTCCGCGAGAAGCTCGAGCCCGAGCCCGAGAAGCCGCGCTTCATCCTCACCGTCCG
>JBELAG010000037.1:0-25089 GCA_049509055.1 Solirubrobacteraceae bacterium | reverse complement strand
CGGACCCGCTGCGCGTCGGTGCCGAGCACGCCGGGCTCATCCATCCCGCCGGCCGCCTCGATCGCGAGCGCGGGGCCGGCCATCTCACGCGCGAGGGCGACGGCACCCTGGGCCAGCGTGTCCGAGTGGGACACGATCACGATCCCCACCACTGTGCCGTCGCTCCCCCGGTGCGGTGGCGCTAGCCGGCGTCGCCGTCGAGCCCGTAGGCCCGGTGGAGATAGTCGATCGGGTGGACCGACGGCAGCTTGGTGCCGTGGGCGATCTGCCAGCGGCAGGTCTCGCTGTCGCAGGCGACCGTCGACGCCCCCGAGGACGAGACCTGGTCGAACAGGTCCCGGCCGACGGCCATCGCGATGTCGTACTTCTCGGCCTTGAGCCCGTAGGTGCCGGCGATCCCGCAGCAGCGGGCGTTCATCTCGCGGACCTCCAGCCCCGGGATCAGGGCGAGCAGATCGAGCGCCGGCTTGCCCATCCAGTGGCCCTGCTGCTGGCAGGGCGCGTGATAGGCGATCGTCTCGTGCACCGGCCGGAAGTCGGTGCGCAGCTCGCCGCCGTCGTGGAGCTCGAGCAGCAGCTCGCAGATGTCGTAGGTGCGCTCGGAGACGAGCTTGAGCGTCGGATCGTCCTCGAGGCCGAGGATCTCGCGCGCCTCGCGCTTGAGCATCAGCGTGCAGCTGGTGGCGTTGCCGACGATGATCGTCTGCTCGTCGCGCAGGTGCGAGGCGAGGGCGTCGGCGAGCGCCAGCACCGTCTTGCGCGCGTCGTCGAACAGGCCGCTGGACTGCAGCGGCAGGCCGCAGCAGTCCTGCTTGGGGACGTCGACCTCAAAGCCGTTGTGCTCGAGGATCGCGACCACCTTCTCGCCCTCCCACGGCTCGTAGTACTCGGTGCCGCAGCCGTGGAAGTAGACGACCCGCCGTCCGGTGTGCGGCGTCTGGTGGTCGCGCATCCACCGCGAGAACCGCCGTCCGGCGAACTTCGGAGCGGGCGCGTCGCGGTGTACTCCGAGCGCGCGCTCTCCGAGGATCCGCAGCGGGCGCGAGGTCAGCGAGAAGTTGGCCAGCGGCGCGACCGGCGTCCCGAGGCGGCCGAGCACGGTCGGCCGGGTGATGATCCGGTCGCGCAGCGGGATGCCCTTCTGGCGCTTGAGCTTGTCGCGCGCCTGGGCGTTGATCTCGGCGATCTTGACCCCCTGCGGGCAGGACTGCGAGCAGATCCCGCAGCCCGAGCAGTAGTCGACCGACGCGTCGACCGACGGATCGCCGGCGACCCGGTAGCGCTCGGACTGCGGACCGGCGTACTTGGGGCCCGGAAACAGCGGTGTCACGTTGGACACCGGGCAGGCGGTTTCGCAGATCGTGCACTTCACGCAGTGATCCAGCGATCCGCGCAGCAGCTCGTGCAGCGGTCCGTCGCTCATACCGTGGCCTCCTCCGGCCGGCTGCGTTGCCCGGCGATCGTCTGGGCGGCTCGGTATCCGCTGGCCAGCGCGATCCCGTCGCCCGAGCCCTCGCGCCACGGAATCGCTCCCGGCAGCGCGGCGCCGGCGACGACGACGTTCTCGGCGTCGTGGGACCGCAGCTCGGAGTCGACGGCGACGCCGATGCGCGCCATCGGCTGGTCGCTGAGATAGGCGGCCTGGAAGCGCGGCTCGCCGGGCCCGGGGACGCCCTGCAGCCCCAGCCCGAGCACCCGCTCGTGGGTCGTCCAGCTCGAATCGAGCTCGATCCCGCCCGACGCGAACCCGCCGGTGGCGAGCACGTACCACGGGGCGATGTAGCGCGTGTCGTGACCGGCGGAGCGGGCGCTCACCGCCGTGACGCGGCGCCCGTCGCGGTCGCAGGTCACCACCTCGCCGCCCAGCACGAGACGGGCGCCGGCGGCGCGCAGCGTCGAGCGCAGGATCTCGAACAGCCGCATCCCGGGGACCGAGGGCGGCAGCGACGGGATCTCGAACACGTGCCGGCCGAGCCGGGACTCGATGTCGCACCAGGCGGCGTGCGGGTCGCGCAGGCCGAGCATGGCGGGGAGCCCGACGTGTTCATCGGCGTGCAGCAGCGGCGACAGCTGGGCGCAGAAGTGCGCTCGCCAGGCGGCGTCGTCGATGTGCCGGGCGATCCCGAGCGTGCTCATGTCGGCTCGCTCGAGCGTGAGCGGGATGCTGACCGCCCGGGCCTGCACCCCCGCCTTGCGGAGGTTGCCGGCGCACAGGCTGGGATGGAAGTCGCGCAGCGACCGGGTGCCGACGACGCACACCTGCTTCAGCGCCGGGTAGTCGCCGGCGGCCATCGTCTCGGGCACGAGCGCGGACGGGCGCAGCGCTCCGACCGCGGTCGGGATCCGCAGGTTGCGCTCCAGGCTGCCGACGTAGCGGTAGCCGGGCAGCGGCCCGGCGGCGACGGCGTCGCGCAGCCAGCCGATCGACTCCTCGATCACCGGGCGGCCGAGCAGCGCGTAGGGGTGAGCGCCGCGCGCGGCGATCAGCTCGTCGATCGCGGGGCCGACCTCCTCCACCCGGTCGGGCGCGTAGCCGAGCACGTCGATCGTGCCGGGTGCGAGGTGGGTGGAGCCGATGCCCTTCGCCAGCACACACACCTTCGCGCCGCCCTGGGCCAGGCGGGTGGCGGCCACCAGCCCGGCGGTGCCGGCGCCGATCACGACCGCGTCGAAGTGCAGCTCGCCTCTCATGCCGGCAGATGCTCCACGTCGAGCACGCCCTGGAAGATCCAGTCGTCGAGCCGGGCCTGACGAAGCTGGTCGCCATAGAGGACCGGCCACACGCCCTTCCAGCGCTCCTGCAGGAAGTCCAGCAGCGCGGCGTCGGCCTGCTCGGCGGTGAGGCCGTCGAGCTCGTGCAGGATGCCGGTGGCGCGGTAGATGCAGAATCCGCCCTGGCAGGGGCCCATGCCGAGCCGCAGCTGCCGGCGGATGTCATCGAGGTTCGTGCTCTGCGTCCGCGTCATCGCCTCCTCGAGCGAGGACCGCGGGATCATCTCGCATTCGCAGATCAGCTGCTCGTCGACGAGCTTGGCCTCCTTGCGGGCGAGGCGCTCGCCGAGCCGGTAGTGCTCGCCGCTCTCGGAGCCCGGCAGCGGCTCGGTCCTGGTCAGGCACGGCCGCGTCTCGCCGAGCGCGCGGCAGACGGCGTCGACGGTCTCCTCGGCCATCAGGCGGAAGGTGGTGAGCTTGCCTCCGGTGATCGTCACGAAGCGCCCGACGCCGTCGCGCTGGGCATGGTCGAGCAGGGCATGGGCCCGCGTCACGTCCCGGGAGTCGGCGTCGGCGGCCTTGGCGTCCTCGAACAGCGGGCGCACGCCGGTCCACACCCGCAGCGCGCGCGCCTGGCGGAAGCCCGGCACGAGCTTCTCTCCCTCGTCGAGCATCAGGTCGACCTCGGACTGCATGACGGTGTGGTCGTCGGGATCGTCGGTGTGCTGATCGGTCGTGCCGATCACGCTGACCGTGCGGATCGGGACGATGATGTCGCCGTCGGAGGGCATCGTGCACCGGTTGATCACGGTGTTCACGAGCCGGTGGTTCATCGCGATCATGATTCCCCGGCCCGGCAGGACTCGGACGCCCTCGATTCCGGCCATGTCGGCGATGTGCTGCGCCCAGGCGCCGGCGGCGTTGACCGTGACGCGAGCCTGGATCTCGGTCTCCTCGCCGCTGCGGACGTCGCGCACCCGCGCGCCGGTCACCTCGTCGCCGTCGCGCTGGACGGCGATCACGGCGTGGTAGGGGAGGATCCGGGCGCCGCGTTGCTGAGCGCCGTGGCTGAGCGCCCACACCATCTTCCAGACCTCGATGTTGCCGTCGGGCACCCGGAACGCGCGCGAGATCCGGGGGTTGAGGCGAGGCTCGTCGCGCAGCGCGTCGCGCGGGGTGATCTCCTCACATTCGATGCCGGTCCGCTCGCAGCCGGTGGCGAAGCGGTCGGCGAACTCGGGGTCGTCCCACGGGGTGGTGACGAACAGGCCGCCGGTGTCCTCGATGCAGTCGGCGGCGACGTGGCGCAGGATCCGGTTCTCCGCGATGCACTCCTCGGCGGCGCGCGGATCCTTGACCGCATAGCGCCCACCGGAGTGCAGCAGGCCGTGGAAGCGCCCGCTGGTGCCCTGCGCGAGGTCGGCGCGGTCGACGAGGATCACGTCGAGGCCGCGCAGCGACGCGTCCCAGGTGACGCCGGTGCCGGTGGCGCCGCCGCCGATGACGAGAACGTCGGTGCTCAATGTGACCATCGCTGCAGCCTATCTGTCGCCGCGGGTCGGGATGCCGGTCCGGGGCGGCCGGCGCTTGGGCCGGCCGCCCCGGTGCGGATCACGTAATCCTTGCTCCGGTTCCTACTTGTCGAACCAGTCGAACGTCCGGGTGACCGCGCGCTTCCAGTACTTGTAGTACTCGTCGCGCTTGGCGGCATCCATCTTCGGATCCCAGTGCTTGTCCTCGGCCCAGTTGTCGCGGACCTCCTGCTCGGTCGACCAGAAGCCGACCGCCATGCCCGCGGCGTAGGAGGCGCCCAGGGCGGTCGTCTCGGCGACCTCCGGGCGAATCACCGGCACGCCGAGGATGTCGGCCTGGAACTGCATCAGCAGGTCGTTGGCGACCATGCCGCCGTCGACCTTCAGCGACTCCAGGGTCACCCCCGAGTCGCTGGCCATCGCGTCCATCACCTCGCGCGTCTGGAAGGCGGTCGCCTCCAGCGTCGCGCGCGCGATGTGGCCGGCGGTGACATACCGCGTCAGACCGGCGAACACGCCGCGGGCGTTGGACTTCCAGTACGGCGCGAACAGGCCCGAGAACGCCGGCACGATGTACAGCCCGCCGTTGTCCTCGACCGACGCGGCGAGCTCCTCCACCTCGGGGGCCGCCTTGATCAGCTTGAGGTTGTCGCGCAGCCACTGCACGAGCGCTCCGGTGATCGCGATCGAACCCTCCAGCGCGTAGACCGCCTTCTGGTCGCCGACCTTGTAGCAGACGGTGGTCAGCAGGCCGTTCTTGGACTGGACGGCCTCATGTCCGGTGTTGAGCAGCATGAAGTTGCCCGTGCCGTACGTGTTCTTGGCCTCGCCGGGGGAGAAGCAGGCCTGCCCGAAGGTCGCCGCCTGCTGGTCGCCCAGGATCCCGGCGATCTTGACGCCGGTGAAGCCGCCGGACGTGACCTCGCCGTAGACCTCGCTGGAGGAGCGGATCTCGGGAAGCATCGCCAGCGGCACCCCGATCGTCGCCGCGATCTCCGGATCCCAGGAAAGCGTCGCGAGATCCATCAGCATCGTGCGGCTGGCGTTGGTCACATCGGTGATGTGCAGGCCGCCGTTGGTGCCGCCGGTGAGGTTCCAGATGCACCACGTGTCGATGTTGCCGAACGCCAGGTCGCCGGCCTCGGCCTTCTCGCGGGCGCCGGGGACGTTGTCGAGCAGCCAGCGGACCTTCGGGCCGGAGAAGTAGGTCGCCAGCGGCAGGCCGACCTTCTCACGGAAGCGATCCTGACCGCCGTCGGCCGACAGCTCGTCGACGAGCTTGTCGGTGCGGGTGTCCTGCCAGACGAGCGCGTTGTGGATCGGCTCGCCGGTCGTCTTGTCCCAGACCACCGCGGTCTCACGCTGGTTGGTGATCCCCAGCGCGGCGATGTCGTCGGCGCTCGCGCCGGCCTTCTGCAGTGCCTCGTCGAGCACCTCGTTGCAGCGAGCGATGATCTCCTTGGGATCGTGCTCGACCCAGCCCGGCTGGGGATAGATCTGCTCGTGCTCCTTCTGTGAGACCGCCACGACCCGGCCGCTGTGATCGAAGATCATCGCTCGCGAGCTGGTCGTGCCCTGATCAAGTGCTGCGGAATACTTCGGCATCTTCTCTCCTTTTTCTCAGCCTGCGAGCGCCTCGGCGGCACTCTTGAACAAGTAGTACGTGGAGGTGGCGCCCGGATCCTGATGGTCCTGGCTGCGCTCACCCAGGTAGCTGGCCCGGCCCTTGCGGGCGATCAGCGCAATCGTGGACGTCATCCCCTGCTCGGCGGCCTGCGCTGCTGCGCGCAGGCCGCCGTCCAGGTCCGACGCCGCTTCGAGCGCCTCGACACCCGGAGTCAGCGCGTCCACCATCGTCTTGTCGCCCAGCTGCGCCTTGCCGCGCGCCACCACTCCCTCCAGTCCCTGACGCCAGGCCTGCGCGTAGTCGGAGACCTGGATCTCGGTGTGGCCGGCCAACGCGGTCCCGATCTGCAGGAACAGCGTGCCGTACAGCGGGCCCGCCGCCCCGCCGACGCTCGAGATGAGCGCCATCGCGACGGTCTTGAGCGCGGTGCCGGCGTCGGGTTGCTCCGACGCCGACAGCTTCTCGACCGCCTTGCGCATGCCGCGGTCCATGTTGGTCCCGTGATCGCCGTCGCCGATCGCCGTGTCGAGCGCGACGAGCTCCTCGCGGTGCTCGCTCATCTCGGCCGCGAACCGGTTCATCCAGTCCAGGACGCCGTCTCGGGTGACCGTCACTGATCTACACGCCCCAGCGCATCCCCGGCGTGTTGACCGGAGCATCCCAGTAATGGAGCATCTCATCGTCGAGCTTGAGCAGCGTGATCGAGCAGCCCTGCATCTCCAGTGAGGTGATGTAGTTGCCGATCAGGTTGCGCTCGATCGTGAGACCGTGCGCCGCCGCGATCTTCGCCACCTCGGCGTAGACCACGTACAGCTCGATCAGCGGCGTTCCGCCCATCCCGTTGACGAACGCGAGCACGCGATCGCCTGAGGAGAACGGCAGGTCCTCGAGGATCGGCGTCATCAGCCGCTCGGCGACCTGCGAGGCGGGGCCGACCTTCTCGCGGAAGCGCCCCGGCTCGCCGTGGATGCCGATCCCGATCTCGACCTCGTCCTCGGCGAGCTCGAAGCTCGGGTTGCCCGAGGCGGGGGTGATGCACGGCGTCAGCGCCATCCCCATCGACCGGCCGTTCGCGTTGACCCGGCGTCCGAGCTCGGCCACGTCATGCAGCGACTTGTGGTCCTCGGCGGCGCCGCCGCAGATCTTCTCGACGAGCACCGTCACCCCGACGCCGCGGCGCCCGGCGGTGTACAGCGAGTCCTCGACGGCGACGTCGTCGTTGGTGAGGATCGTCTCCACCTCGATGTCGTCGCTCTTGCCCATCTCCGACGCCATGTCGAAGTTCATCACGTCGCCGGTGTAGTTCTTGACGATGTGAATGACTCCGGCGCCGCCGCTGACGGCCTTGGTGGCCGCCAGCATCTGGTCGGGCGTGGGCGAGGTGAACACCTCGCCCGGGCACGCCGCGTCCAGCATTCCCGGCCCGACGAAGCCTCCGTGCATCGGCTCGTGGCCCGAGCCACCGCCGGAGACCAGTCCGACCTTCCCCTGGACGGGGGCGTCGATCCGGACCACGTAGGCCGGGTCGAAGGACACCCGCACGCGGTCACCGTGGGCCGCCTCGATGCCATGCAGCGCGTCCTGCACGACCCCTTCTGGCGTGTTGATCAGTTTCTTCATCGCTCTCGCCTCACAACGGCGCGCTGCCGAAGATGATGTCGAACAGGATCGCTGCGATCGCGCCGCCGACCAGCGGCCCGAGCACCGGGACCCACGCGTACGACCAGTCCGACGACCCCTTGCCGGGGATCGGCAGGATGGCATGCATGATCCGCGGCCCGAGGTCACGGTTCGGGTTGATCGCGTACCCCGTCGGCCCACCGAGCGACAGGCCGATGGCGAGCACCAGCAGGCCGATCAGCAGCGGGGTCAGGTCCGATGTGAACACGTTCCACGGACCCGTGATGGTCAGGACTCCGAACACCAGCACGATCGTGCCGATGACCTCCGTGACGAAGTTCCACGCGTAGTTGCGGATCGCCGGGCCGGTCGAGAACACCGCCAACTTCAAGCCCGGATCCTCGGTCTCGCTCCAGTGCAGGTAATACGTGAGATACACCAGCGCCGCGCCGAGCATCGAGCCGACCATCTCCCCAACGAAGTACTTCCACGCCTGAGAGCCGGTGATCGAGCCGTGGACCCACAGACCCAGGGTGACTGCCGCGTTCAGATGCGCGCCGTCGAAATGACCGACGGCGTACACAGCGACCATCACCGCCATGCCCCACCCGAAGGTGACGACGATCCATCCTGAGTTCTCCGCCTTCGACTTGGTCAGCAGCACCGCTGCCACTACGCCATCGCCGAGCAGAATCAGGATCGCACACCCGATTATCTCCGACGGAATGATGCCCAGCGTGGGCAGCGTTGGTGCCACTGCTGCTATTGCGCCCAATTCCGTTCCCTCCTGAACTAAGACTTTGAGTGGATGCGCGGATCCTATGCACAGCGGTTCGACAATGTCAAACGTAGTTGACACTATGTGACCAGGGTTCGGCAATGACCTTCACCGTGTTTCAATTTTCCGGAATTCAGTTTCATGGCACGCGGGCTCGATCGAGCGTCGGCGGGTAGGTAGTCGGCGTGCCCGGGAACATCCAGTCGATCGAGCGCGCCGCCGGGATCCTGCGCCTGCTCTCAGGCCGCGCGCGGCGGCTCGGCGTCGTCGACATCGCCGGCGAGCTCGGGCTCCCCAAGGGGACGGTGCACGGCCTGCTGCGCACGCTCCAGCACGTCGGCTTCGTCGAGCAGGACGCCGAGACCGGCAAGTACCAGCTCGGGGCCGCGCTGCTGCACATGGGCTCCAGCTATCTGGACGGCAACGAGCTGCGCACGCGCGCGCTCAACTGGTCGGACTCGCTGGCGACGCGGACCCGCGAGGCGGTCAGGATCGGGATCCTGCACGAGCACCAGGTGCTCGTCGTCCATCACGTCTTCCGTCCCGACGACAGCCTCCAGACCCTGGAGGTCGGCACCCTGCTGCCGGCCCACGCCACGGCGGTCGGCAAGGTCCTGCTCGCCCACCATCCGTATCTGACCGCCGAGCTGGTCAAGGACGGCCTGCACGCCTACACCGACGCCACGATCACCGACCCCGAGCGGCTCGAGCGCGAGCTCGCCCGGGTGCGCTCCCAGGGCTGGGCGTCGGACATCGGCGAGCTCGTTCCCGGCCAGGTCGCGTACGCGGCGCCGATCATCGACCGGCGCGGATCGACGGTCGGCGCGATGGGCATCTTCGGCCCGCCGGAACGCCTGCTCGCCGCCCGCCAGCCGCGCGGCGAGCTGCTGGTCAGCGTCCGCGAGGGCGCCCGTGCGGTCTCCCGTGAACTCGGAGCCATTCCCTGGTAGACACCATGCCGACGATGGGAGAGAGATACGTGGCGGCGGTCGACCAGGGCACGAGCTCCTCGCGCTGCCTGATCTTCGACCGCTCGTCGCGCCTGGTCTCGATGGCGCAGATGGAGCACCGCCAGATCTTCCCTCGCCCCGGCTGGGTCGAGCTCGACCCCGAGGAGATCTGGGCCAACGTCGAGCGCGTCGTCCAGGGCGCGCTCGACGACGCGCGCCTGCGGGTCTCCGACCTCGTCGCGCTCGGGATCGCCAACCAGCGCGAGTCGACGCTGGTCTGGGATCGCCGTACCGGGCGTCCGCTGCACAACACGATCAGCTGGCAGGACACGCGGACCGACCAGCTCGTCCGCGAGCTCGCCGGCGGCATGGGCCCCGATCGCTTCCGCGAGCGCTGCGGCCTGCCGCTGGCGACGTACTTCGCCGGGCCCAAGATCCGGTGGCTGCTGGACCGCATCCCGGGTCTGCTGGAGCGGGCCGAGGCGGGCGAGGTGCTGTTCGGGACGATGGACTCGTGGCTGATCTGGCGGCTGACCGGGCGCCATCTCACCGATGTCACCAACGCCAGCCGGACGTTGCTGATGAACCTCCACACGCTCGACTGGGACGAGACGCTGCTCGACGCGATCGGCGTGCCGCGCGCGATGCTGCCCGAGATCCGCTCGTCGTCGGAGATCTACGGCGAGGCGACCGGCGGCCCGCTGCGGGGCGTGCCGGTCGCCGCCGCGCTCGGCGACCAGCAGGCGGCGCTGTTCGGCCAGACGTGCTTCTCACCGGGGGACGCGAAGTGCACCTACGGCACCGGGAGCTTCCTGCTGTTCAACACCGGTCCCCGCCCGGTGATGTCGCGCAGCGGCCTGTTGACCACGCTCGCCTGCCGGATCGGCGACGAGCCGCCGACCTACGCGCTGGAGGGCTCGATCGCCGTCACCGGCGCGCTCGTGCAGTGGTTCCGCGACAGCCTCACGCTGATCGCCTCGGCGCCCGAGATCGAGACGCTCGCGCGGACCGTCGCCGACAACGGCGGCTGTTACTTCGTGCCGGCGTTCTCCGGGCTGTTCGCGCCGCACTGGCGCAGTGACGCCCGCGGGGTGATCGCCGGCCTCACCGGCTACATCCGCAAGGGCCACCTCGCGCGCGCCGTGCTCGAGGCGACGGCGTGGCAGACGCGGGAGGTGCTCGACGCGATCAACGGCGACGCGCAGATGGCGCTGAGTCACCTGCGCGTCGACGGCGGGATGACGGCCAACAACCTGCTGATGCAGTTCCTCGCCGACGTGCTCGACGTGCCCGTGATGCGACCGCTGGTCGCCGAGACGGTCTCCGTCGGCGCGGCCTACGCCGCCGGTCTGGCGGTCGGCTTCTGGCCCGACACCGACGCGCTGCGCTCCAACTGGCACAAGGCGGCCGAGTGGCTGCCGAGCATGGATCCCGAGCACCGGGCGCGCGGATACCGCAAGTGGCGCAAGGCGGTGGCGATGTCGATGGACTGGCTCGACGAGGACGACGAGGTCTGACGCGCCGTGAGGCGCGACGGGGGGGCGCCGGGCGTCAGTTGGCGCCGTTGCCCGTCCCGTGGCCGTTGGTGCCCGCCCCGCCGCTGCCGTGCTTGGCGCCCAGCTTGGTGTAGGGCGACCGGTACGGGGAGATGCTACCGCCGCTGGCGTTGTCGAAGAACGCCTGGACTCGCTCGATCAGCTGGGCGGTGTCGCCCATCGGCGCGATCGGCTCGCCGAAGGAGACCGTGATCCGGTGGCGCCGGGAGAAGGCGTTGGTCTTGGTCTGCAGGCGCTTGGGCCACAGGCGGCCCGGGGGCATCGCCTCGCGCGTGCCCGTGACCCGGATCGGCACGATCTTGAGGTCGTGGGCGGCGGCCAGGACGGCCGCGCCGCGGCGGATGCGACCCTGCGTGCCGTTGCGCGACCGGGTGCCCTCCGGGTAGAGCAGCAGGTTCCAGCCCTCGTCGAGCAGGTGGTCGAGATGGCTGCCGTTCTTCGACAGGCCGCCGCCGTCGCGGTCGATCGGCGTCGTGTTGAAGATGAACGAGACCAGCCACGCCACCGAGCGGCGGCGGTAGAAGTAGTCCGCGGCCGCCGCCACCACGGTCTTCTTGCGCAGCCGGCGGGGCAGCGCCGAGAGGATCACCGGCGTGTCCATGTGGCTGGCGTGGTTGGCCACGAGGATCACCGGCCCCTTGAGCGCGGAGAGCTTCTCACGCCCTGTGGCTCGCCGCGACGCATAGACGTCCATGACCGGATTGAGGATGAACCGCATGAAGTTCTCGCGGCCCAGGCCGACGATCTTCCAGCGCGCCCACGGGATGTCGAGCTGCGCCGCGGCCTCGCGCAGCTCGCGGCCCCGGCGCGGCGCTTGACGCGCCGCGTCGGCGACCCGGCGCTTCCACGAAGGCTGGCGGCGAAACGGCGGCACCGCGCCTTATACCCGCGCACGTGACAGTCGTTACAGACCACCCAGCATCCGGTACGCGGCCTGACCGCGCGCCTACAGCCCGTAGGAGCGCCCGATCACGTCGAGCATGATCTCGTCGGTGCCCGCCCCGATCCGGTTGAGCCGCAGATCGCGCCAGGCCCGCTCGATGCCGTACTCGCGCATGTAGCCCGCGCCGCCGTGGATCTGGATGCACTCGTCGGCGACCTCGACGGCGATCCGCGCCGAGTACAGCTTCGCCATCGTGATCTCGCGGACCGGGTACTCGCCGTGCTGGAAGCGCCAGGCGGTGGTGTAGACCATCTGGCGCGCGGTCTCGATCTTGGTCGCCATCTCGGCGAACTTGTGGCGGATCACCTGGAAGTGGCCGATCGAGCGCCCGAACGCCTGGCGCTCCTTGGCGTAGGCGAGCGTGCGGTCGAACACGCTCTGCGCGCCGGCGACCGCCCCGGCGGCGCCGATCAGCCGCTCGCCCTGCAGCTCCCACATGATGTGGTAGAAGCCCTTGCCGACCTGGCCGAGCACGGCCGACGCCGGGACGCGGACGTCCTGGAAGGCGAGCAGCGCGGTGTCGGAGGCGTGCATGCCGAGCTTCTGCAGCCGCTTCTCCCGGATCACCCCCGGGGCATTCATCGGCACCAGGAACAGGGTGAAGCCGTCATGGCTGGGTGGGGTCGGGTTCGCGTCGGTCCTGGTCACGAGCACGATCGCGTGGGCGCGGTGGCCGTTGGTGATGTAGGTCTTGGCGCCGTTGATCACGTACTCGTCGCCGTCGCGCACCGCGCGCGTCTTGATCCCCGACACGTCTGATCCGGCGTCGGGCTCGGTGATGCCCAGGCAGAGGATCGCCGTGCCCCTGATCGCCGGCACGACCCACTCCTGCTTCTGGTCCTCGGTCCCGAACGCGAGGATCGGCGGCATCGCCATGTCGGTCTGGACGGCCACCCCCATCGCCAGGCCGCCGGAGTGCGAGTGCGCCATCTCCTCGGCCAGCACCAGCGAGGTGTAGTAGTCGCCGCCCTGGCCCCCGTACGCCTCGGGCTTGTCGAGCCCGAGGAAGCCGAGCTCGCCCATGCGCGCCAACACCGAGTCGGGGAATGTCGTCTCCTCCCACTCGTCGGCGTGGGGCGCCAGCTCCTTGATCACGAACCGCCGGATCGTCTCGCGCAGCTGCTCGTGCTCGTCGGTGAAGATGAAGTGCTTGCGCTGGTGGGCGAAGTCCGGCTTGACGACATCGGCGGCGGTGGCCATCGCGGGTGTCTCCTCCTGGTGCGTGGGAAGCGCGGACGGTAGCGGCGGCCCGGGGAAAAGTAAACAGTAGAGCTTCTTACTCTCTACTCGCCCCGGCGATTGCCGGGCCGGCCCGCGGGCCGGGTGGGCGATCGCGGCGCGGCCGGACCGCGGGCGGGCGCGGAAGTAGGCTTCGCCGATGGCCTACGAAAAGATCACCTACGAGGTGGCGTCCACCGGCGTCGCGACGCTCGCTCTCAACGAGCCGGAGACCCGCAACGCGCTGTCCGACGAGCTGCTGGCCGAGCTGATCACCGCCCTGGAGTCCGCACGTGAGGACGACGCGGTGCGCGTGCTCGTCCTCACCTCCACCCATGACAGCGTGTTCTCCAGCGGCGGCAACCTCGGCGGGTTCGCCGCCGACGTCGCGCTCGTCCACAAGCACTTCGCGACCGAGCGCTTCCCACGGGTGTTCCGGCTGCTGGCCGAGCTGGGCAAGCCGTCGATCTGCGCCGCCAACGGACACGTGCTGGCGGGGGCGCTCGGACTGACCCTGGCCTGCGATCTGGTGATCGCCAAGGACGGCGCGCGCTTCGGGACGCCGGAGATCAACATCGGCCTGTTCCCGTTCATGATCATGGCCCTCATCTACCGCAACGTCGGGCGCAAGAAGACCGCCGAGCTGATGCTGCTCGGCGAGCAGATCTCCGCGGCCGAAGCCCAGCGGATCGGGATCGTCAACCGGGTCGTCGCGGCCGACGAGTTCGCGGCGGCGGTCGACGACTGGGCCCAGCAGCTGGCGCGCAAGTCCCCGGTGCTGATGAAGCTCGGCAAGGACGCGATGCTGCGCCAGCAGGACATGCCCTACGACGACGCGATCGACTTCCTGCGCTCCCAGCTGACGATCGCCTTCTCGACCGAGGACATCCAGGAGGGCGTGCGGGCCTTCTTCGAGAAGCGCGAGCCGGAGTGGCGGGGCCGCTGACGGCGACCGGCGTCAGCCGGATGCGGTGCAGCCCGGCGCGGCGTTCTTCAGCGAGGACGCGACGAGCTGCGTGACGTCCCTGATCTGCGCGGCCGGCGGCGCCTGCACCGGCGGCTGGGGGCCGTAGTCCGACAGGTCCATCGTCATGCTCATCGTCAGGTGCTGCTGGTCGACGCACTCGGGGATGGCGATGCTGATCCGGCGCACGAGCCGGTCGGCGCCGATCCACACGTCGACCGGCAGCGTGTGGGCCCCGAGCAGTCGCTCGATCGCCGACACGGCCCGCGCGGCCGCGGCATGCCGCGCGGCGGGCACCAGGGCGGGATAGCGGGTGAGGTCGATCACCGCCCGGTAATGCGTGGTCGCCACGCCGCCCACCGTCGCGGTCCCGACGCGGGTCGGCCGGGCGCCGACGGCGCGCAGGTAGTCGACGAACTGCGACGGATCCGAGCCCTCGCCGGGCAGCGGCCCGAAGGCGCTCACCTCGCGGGCCTCGTTGAGCATCAGCCAGGGCTTGCCGCCGGACAGCGGCGCGAACGCCGGCTCGCCGGCGGTGCTGATGTAGACGACGGTTCCCGTGATCTTCTCGGTGAGCGCGATCGTCCGCCCGGCCACCACCTCGTGGGTGGTCAGCGAGCCCGTGTGGGAGGCGGTGTCCAGCGTGCCGGCGATGCTCGCGGTGAACGTTCCCGCCGCCGACGTCACGTTGACCGTCGCGTTGATCCGATAGCCGGACACCCGGGCGGTGTCGTCGGCCGCCCGTGCGACCGGGTCGACGATCGCGCTGACCGCCTGGCCGGCGCCGCAGCCGGTCAGCGCCACGGCCGCCGCCGCAGCCGGCACCCACCCCGCGTATCTGCGCCGCCTCACTCCGCGCAGCGTAGCGGCGCTCGGGCGTCGTCGGCTCCGTCGGTCGTCGGGTGGTCGACGTGCGGCGGGGCGCGAGCGGGCGGCGGTCGGTCGGTCGGCAAACGTCCATCGGTGCGCGGTGATCGGCGAGGTATGGGCGTTGACCGCGATGGTCGATCCGCGGCGGGCGTCCGCTCGTCGGCACAGTCCATCGGTGGGCTGTGATCGGGGACCGATGGACGTCTGCGATTCGCGGCCCGCCGGCGGCTTGGCGCCCTGCCGACCGGCCGCGACCCAGACCCACGGTCGCAGCGGCGCCGGTCGCGGGACCGCCGCCGGTTCGCCGACGGCGGTGCAGGTCGCGATCACCCACAGCCGGGAACCCCGGCCGTGACGCGGGTCGGAACGAGACCGCCCGCGGACGTTGAGCCCGCGATGCAGCACGTTGAGCCCCCGCGCGGGCGTCAACCGCATCCGCCGGGGGGCCACGCGCCCTCCGGCGCCCACCCGCCGCGGGAGTCACCCCGCCGGCAAACGCCCACCACAACGCCGGCGATCGGCCCGGGTCTGACCGGGCCCCGTCACCGGCCCTCTCCCCGGACCCCCTCTCCGCGCCGCCCCTGCGACCGCGCCCGGACGAGACCCCGGCCGAGCTCGCGACGGGCGCCGATCAGCGCGCGGACGCCCGCGTCGCGCGGCGCGCGAGCCACCGCGGTGGGATCGCTCGTCCAGCCGATCGCGCCGGGACCATCGGGAGCACCGGGAGCACCGGGAGCACCGGGAGCACCGGGAGCACCGGGAGCACCGGGAGCACCGGGAGCACCGGGAGCACCGGGAGTACCGGGAGCACCGGGAGCACCGGGAGCACCGGGAGCGTGGGCATCGCTTGACGGCCGGCCCGGCCGCATGCCAGAGTAGTAAGTAGCACGTCTCACTGTCCGCCCGCTCCACAACCACGACGACGCCCACCATGTCCGCCGACGCCCCCGCCGCCAGCCTGCTGCGCCCGCTCGTCGAGGACCTGCGTGCGCGGCGGGCGCAGATCGCGCTCGGCGGCGGCGCCGAGAAGATCGCCGGCCAGCACGCGAGCGAGAAGCTGACCGCGCGCGAGCGGCTGGACCTGCTGATCGACGCCGGGACGTTCGTGGAGATGGGCCTGCACGCGCGGCCGCACTTCTCCCAGCGGGCGATGGAGGGCAGGGACGCTCCGGCCGACGGGGTGATCACCGGCTACGGGAAGGTCGACGGCCGCTGGACCGCGGTCGCCGCGTATGACTTCACGGTGATGGCCGGCTCGATGGGGATGACCGGCGAGCTGAAGGTCACGCGGCTGCGTGAGCTGGCGCTCACCAAGCGGATCCCGCTGGTGTGGCTGCTGGACTCGGCCGGGGCGCGGATCCAGGAGGCGGTCGGCTCGCTGTTCGCCGGCAGCGGCCACCTGTTCCGGGAGGAGGTCGTCAACTCCGGCGTGATCCCGCAGATCGCGGCGCTGATGGGACCGTGCGCGGCGGGCACCGCGTACATCCCCGGGCTCGCCGACTTCGTGCCGATGGTGAAGGGTCGCGGCTCGATGGCGCTGGCCGGGCCGCACCTGGTGCGGGCCGCGGTCGGCGAGGACGTCACCCAGGAGCAGCTCGGCGGCTCGCGCGTGCACTGCCGCAAGTCCGGCGTCGGCGACCTGGAGGTGGCCGACGATCCCGACTGCATCGAGCAGATCAAGCGCTATCTGAGCTTCTTCCCGCAGAACTGCGAGGAGCCTGCGCCGGTGCGTCCCACCGACGATCCGATCGACCGCGCCGACGACGAGCTGCTCGACGTGCTGCCGGCGTCCAACCGCAAGCCGTACGACATGTACGAGGTCATCCGCCGCATCGTCGACGACGGCGACCACTTCGACCTCAAGCCGCAGTTCGCCAAGACGATCATCACCTGCCTGGCCCGCTTCGGCGGCCGCCCGGCCGGGATCGTCGCCAACCAGCCCAAGCATCTCGGCGGCATCCTCGACAACGACTCCGCCGACAAGGCGGCCCGCTTCATCAACCTCTGCAACGCCTACGGCATCCCGCTCGTCTACCTGATGGACGTCCCCGGGTTCATGGTCGGCACCAAGGTCGAGGAGGCCGGGATCATCCGCCACGGCGCCAAGATGCTGTACGCGACCGCCAACGCCACGGTGCCCAAGATCACCGTCGTGCTGCGCAAGGCCTACGGCGCCGGCTACTACGTGATGTGCGGGCGCGCGTACGAGCCCGACCTGATCGTCGCGTGGCCGAGCGCGGAGATCAGCGTCATGGGCGCGGAGGGCGCGGTCGAGATCGTGTTCAGAAAGCAGGTCCAGGAGGCCGACGATCCCGTCGCCAAGCGCCGGGAGCTGATCGACGCATACCGCAGGATCATCGACGTCTACGTCGCCGCCGGCAACGACATGATCGACGACGTGATCGACCCGCGTGAGACGCGGGCCACGATCTGCCGGGCGCTGGCGATGTCGGCCGGCAAGCGGGTGGAGCGGCCGTGGAAGCGGTCCGGGGTCGTGCCGGTATGAGCGTCGGCGATCCGGCGATCATCACGTGCGCGATCTCCGGCGCGATCGCCAACCGCGAGCAGTGCCCTGCGATCCCCTACACGCCGGCCGAGTACGCGGCCGAGGCCCGGCGGATCGTCGACGAGGGCGGCGTCCACATCCACATCCACGCCCGCCGGCCCGACGGTACGCCGAGCTATGAGGTGCAGGACTTCATGGCGATCCGCGATGCGATCCGGGGCGCGATCGGCGACGCGGCGATCATCAACTTCTCGACCGGCACCGTCGGCGTCCCGGTGGCCAAGCGGATCGCCTACCTCGACGCGTGCCGGCCGGCGGTGGCCGCGCTCAACATGGGTTCGCTCAACTACGCCAAGTACTCGCGGTCGCGCAAGGACTTCGTGTTCAAGTTCGTCTTCACCAACCCGTTCGACGAGATCATCGAGCTGCTGGAGGCGATGCGCGCGCTGCAGATCAAGCCCGAGCACGAGTGCTTCGACGTCGGGCACGTCGGCTCGCTGGCGCCGCTGGTCGACATGGGCCTGCTCGATGCCCCGTTGCACGCCGACTTCGTGATGGGCGTCGTCGGCGGGGTGCCGGCGACCGCCCGCAACCTCGCGGCGATGGCCGACAACCTGCCCGAGGGTCGCCACCACTGGGGGGTCATCGGCATCGGGCGCGAGCAGTGGGCGATGGTCGCCGCCGCGCTCACGCTCGGGGGGTCGATCCGCGTCGGTCTGGAGGACAACTTCTACCTGCCCGACGGCCGGATGGCCCGCTCCAACGGCGACCTGGTCGCCCGCGCGCGCCGGCTCACCGAGGATTGCGGCCGGCGCCCGGCGACCGTCGAGCAGGCGCGCGCGCTGCTGGGAATCGCGCCGCAGCCGGCCGGCGAGCGATCGAGCGCCGGGACGCCGGCGTGACCGCGCTGCCGCTGGCCGGCCTCACCGTCCTGGACCTCAGCCGGCTGCTGCCGGGTGGCTTCTGCTCGCTGCTGCTCGCCGACTTCGGCTCCGACGTGATCAAGGTCGAGGACACCGGGATGGGCGACTACGTCCGCTGGGCGCCGCCGCACTATGAGGGGGCGCAGCCCTCGGCGAGCAGCGCGCTGTTCCTGTCGCTCAACCGGGGCAAGCGCTCGATCCGCATCGACCTCAAGACCGACGCCGGCCGCGAGGTCCTGCTCCGGCTGGTGCGCGGCGCCGACGTCCTGCTCGAGTCCTTCCGCCCCGGCGTGCTCGACCGCCTCGGGGTCGGCTACGAGCGGCTGCGGGCCGAGAACCCGCGCCTCGTCTACTGCGCGATCACCGGCTATGGCCAGGACGGGCCCAACCGCGACCGCGCCGGGCATGACATGAACTACCTCGGCCTCAACGGGGTGCTCGGCCTCACCGGCGAGCGCGACGGGCCGCCGGTGCAGGCGGCCGCGCAGATCGCCGACCTCGGCGGCGGGGCGCTGATGGCGGTGGCCGGGATCCTGATCGCGCTGCGCGAGCGCGACCGCTCGGGCGAGGGCCAGCTCGTCGACTGCTCGATGTTCGACGGCGCGCTGTCGTGGCTGGGGATGCTCGCCGCCGAGGCGTTCGCCACCGGCCACGCGCCCCGGCGCGGCGAGCTGGGGCTCGCCGGGCGCTACAACTGCTACCGGCCCTACGCCTGCGCCGACGGCCACGTGACCCTCGGCGCGCTGGAGCCGAAGTTCTGGCAGGCGTTCTGCGACGGGGTGGGGCGCGCCGACCTCGTCGAGCACGCCTACGACCAGCCCGGCTCGGAGTCGCACGCCGCCGTCAGCGAGATCTTCGCCGCGCGCACGCGCGAGCAGTGGCGCGCGTTCGCCTCCGAGCACGACTGCTGCCTGGAGCCGGTGCTCGACCTCGACGAGGTGCTGGAGTCCGAGCTGGTCGCCGCGCGCGAGATGGTCGTCGCGCTCGCCCAGCCCGGGGCACAGCGGCCGGTCCGCCTGCTGGGGCTTCCGATCAAGTTGAGCCGGACGCCGGGCGATGGCGCCCGAGCGCCGGGCCCGGCGCTCGGCGAGCACACCGACGACGTCCTCGCGGCGGCGGGCTTCGGGCCCGAGGAGATCGCCCGGCTGCATGACATGGGAGCGGTGAAGGGGACCGACGACAGCGTGCAGGGCGCGTTTCTGAGCAGCTGATCGTGGTCGCCGACGGAATGCTCAAGATGTCCGAGCTCGCCGAGCACTCGGGCGTGAGCGCCGGCACGATCAAGCATTACCTGCGCGAGGGCCTGCTCGGTCCGGCGACCGACGTCGTGCGCACGAGCCGCAACATGGCCTATTACCCGGAGGCGTTCGTCGACCGGGTGCGGCTGATCAAGCGCCTGCAGGAGGAGCGCTTCATGCCGCTGCGCGTGATCCGCGAGATCATGTCCGACGACCCCGATCGCGCCGCCCGGGTGATCGAGCTCGAGGACCGGATCCTCGAGCGCGCGATCGAGGCCGGCGAGGCGGGACGCGTCTCGCGCGCGGCGGTCCGCGCCACCTATGACCTGCCGCGCAACGTCCTGGCGCGGTTGGAGGAGCTCGACGTCCTCACGCCCAACCCGCGGGGCTACGACGCCGACGACGTGGCGATCATCGAGGCGATCTCGCGCTTCCGCGCCGGCGGATACGAGCAGGCGCTCGGGTTCACCGTCTACGACACGCTGCGCTACCGCCAGGCGCTGGGGCCGCTCGTGGAGGAGGAGGTCAGGACGCTGCTCGCGCGGCTGGCCGGTGAGGTCGACGTCGAGCGCGCGATGGAGATCATCTCATCGGGCGCCGAACCGCTGCGCGAGCTGATCGGCGCGATGCACTCCAAGCTCCTGCTGGCCGAGCTGCGCCGCCATCGGGGCGGCGCCCGGGAGTGACGGACGGGCGCCCGCCACCTCGATCCCGACCGGGCGGCGTCCTACCACCAGACGTCGTGATCCTCCATCACCCCATAGCCCTCGGCCAGCTCGATCCCGGCGCCCGGGAGCTGCCCGGAGAACGTGCCGAACGGCCGGCGGTAGCGGCTGCGCACGAGCCCGAGGTTCTGTCGGCGCTCGCGCACGGCCTCGGGGGAGAAGCGCAACTCGGCGCCCGGCGCCGAGACGCCGCCGAGGTCCGGCGCGAATCGCACCGCTCCGACCTCCTGCGCGACGCCCTCGACCCAGACCGTCCGCTCGCTGGCGACCGGCGGGTCGTTGACCCCCTCCACGAGGTTCCAGGCGAGCTCGCGACCGTCGCGCGCGGCGCCGACGCCGGCGCTCCAGCGCCAGCGGGTGTGGCGCTCGTAATAGGCGGCGGTGTCGTCGATCACCGCGCGGGCCTCGAATCTCCGCGGCGCGTCACCGAGCACCGCGATCGTTGCGCGGGCGAGGATCCCGCCCTGCTTGCGCGTCCACGCGTGGCTCGCCCCGCTCGGGGCGATCGTCTCGATCCCGGCGATCCCCGCCAGCGCCACCGTCAGCGTCACGCGGCGGGCGTCGACCTCCGCGATTCCGCGGGCGAGCCGCACGTCGCCCCGGCCCAGCGCGGTGCGCTCGTGCAGGGTCGCGGCGCGCCGGTCCCACACCGCCCAGAACGATTGGCGCGCCGGCCCGATCCGGACGGCGGCCATGCAGATCATCTCCGGTTCGCCGACGGATACACTGACTGACTGGTCAATCGGGAGGTCCCCGCGTGCGCGCAGCCGCCATTCAACTCAACGCCACCGACGACATGGATCGTAACCTGGAGCACGCCGACCGGCTCGTTCGCCGCGCGGCGTCGCTCGGTGCGGAGCTCGTCGTCCTGCCGGAGAAGTGGACGGTCCTCGGCACCCGGGAGCAGATGCACGCCGGCGCCCAGACGCTCGACGGCCCCGCGATCAGCTGGGCGCGGGCCACCGCCGCCGAGCTCGGGATCGACCTGCTGGCGGGGTCGATCTTCGAGCGGATCCCGGGTCGCGAGAAGGGATCCAACACCAGCGTCCTCGTCGGTCGCGACGGGGCGGTGAAGGCGGTGTATCGCAAGATCCACCTGTTCGACGTCGAGGTCGACGGGGCGCTCTACGCGGAGTCGGCGACCGAGGACCCCGGTGATGAGATCGTCGTCGCCGGGCTGGAGTCCGGCGCCACGCTCGGCATGAGCGTCTGCTTCGACGTGCGCTTCCCCGAGCTGTACCGGATCCTCGCGCTGCGCGGCGCCGACGTGCTGGCGGTCCCCGCGGCGTTCACGCTGCCCACCACGCGCGACCACTGGGAGGTGCTCGTGCGGGCGCGCGCGATCGAGAACCAGTGCTTCGTGATCGCGGCCAACCAGACCGGCGACCATCCCGGCGGCCTGCGCTCCGGCGGGCGATCGCTGATCGTCGACCCGTGGGGACTGGTGCTGGCCTGCGCGCCCGACAGCGAGACCGCGATCGTCGCCGACCTCGACTTCGACGGCCTGCGCGCGATCCGCGCGCGGTTTCCGTCGCTGGCGCGCCGCCGGCCCGGCGCCTACGCGTGGGACGCGACGTGACGACGGCCGCGACCGACAAGCGCCGCGTGATCCTCGATGCCGCCGTCCGCGTGTTCGCCCGTCAGGGGTTCCACACCTGCCGGGTGTCGGACATCGCCGACGAGGCCGGGGTCGCCTACGGGCTCGTCTACCACTACTTCTCCTCCAAGGAGCAGATCCTCGACACGCTGTTCCTCGAGCGCTGGGACGTGATGCTGGCGGCGATCGCCGAGGCCGACGCGTCGCCGATCCCGCCCCAGGACAAGCTCCAGGCGATCGCCGCGTTCATCATCGAGTCCTACCGCCACGACCCCGAGCTGATGAAGGTGATCATCGTCGAGGTCACCCGCGCGGCCAACACCTTCGGCCTCACCCACGTGGCCAAGATCCGCGATGCCTACGCGGGCGTGGCGGCGATCGTCGCCCACGGCCAGGCCGACGGGAGCTTCCGCGCCGAGGTCAGCCCCGAGTTCGCCGCGCAGGCGTTCATGGGGCTCGTCGAGCAGGTCCTGACCAGCTGGATCTTCGACTCCGAGCCGGTCGGCGAGGGTGAGCTCGACCGCGCCACGACGATGATCGTCGACACGATCTGCCGCGGCCTGGAACGTCAGGACCGCCTGCCGTCCCGCGAGTCTGCTTGAATGCCCATCCGGATGACGGAGAGCCCACTCGTGAAACGGTTGCTGTGGTCGGGGATGCTCGCCGGGATCGGCGCGCTGGCCAGCATCGCGACGACCCGCGTGGCGACCGTCATCTGGAAGCGCATGTTCGACGAAGAGCCTCCGGAGTGAGCGAGCAGCCGCCGAGCGGGGACGCCGCGCAGGAGCAGGAGGCCGCGGACACCCCGGCTCCCGCGCCCGAGGAGCCGACGGTCGTCGTGCCCGAGGAGCCGACGGTCGTCGTGCCCGAGGAGCCGACGGTGGTCACGTCCGAGGAACCGACCGTGGTCGCCTCGGTCGAGCCCGTCACGCCTGCACCGCCGCCGGCGCCGCCCACACCGCCGGCGCCGCCCACACCGCCCGTGCCGCCTCCCACGGCTGCGGCGACCGGGTCTCCGGCGCCGCCTCCCTGGAGCCCGCCGCCGTCCGAGGATGGCGCGTCGACGTCGCCCTCGATCGCCGACCGGCCCGAGGTGAAGGTCGCCGCTGCGTTCGCCGGCGGTCTGCTCCTGGCCCTGATCCTCAAGCGCCTTGCCCGCTGACCCGGGAGAGCGGAGCGACAGCCTCGCGGCTGCCGTCACCGCGGTCTCCGAGAAGCTGACGCTCCTCGTCCGCGAGGAGGTGGAGCTCGCCAAGGCCGAGGTCACCGAGAAGGTCTCGAGCATCGCCCGCGGAGCCGCGGCGATCGCCGCGGGCGCCGTGTTCGGCGTGTTCGCGCTCGTATTCGTGCTGCTCACGATCGCCTGGGCGATCAACGACGCCACCGGCGACGTCTGGCTCGGTTTCGCGATCGTGATGGTGCTGCTGCTGGCGCTCACCGGCGGCGCTTTCATGTTCGCGCTGCGCAAGCTCAAGGTGGGAGCGCCGACCCCGAAGATGGCGATCGACGAGGCCAAGAAGATCCGCGCGACCGTCCGCCCGGGCGGTGACGGCTGATGGCCTCGCGCACGCCGGAGGAGATCCGCGACTCGATCGAGCGCAACCGCCAGGACCTCGGCACCGCCGTCGAGCAGTTGCGCGTCGAGGTGGTCAAACTGACCGACTGGCGCGCTCAGCTGCGCGGCTATGAGCCGCAGGCGATGGTCGCCGCCGGCGTCGCCGGATTCGTGCTCGCCGGCGGGATCGCCGCGATCGGCTCGCTCACCTTCGGGCGCCGGCGCCGTCGCAACCAGAAGCTGCTCGGCTGACCATCGCCGGCGCGTCGCGCCCGACAGCCGCGGTTCAGTTCAAGAACGAGCTCGGCAGCCCGCCGACCCCGAGCAGGCCCGGCCCGACGTGGGTGCCGATCACGGGCCCGATCTCGGAGATCACCCGGGGCGGCACGCCGCCGAATACCTCCGTCCCGCGCCGCGCCAGCTCGCGGGCCTCGTCGGGCGCCTGGATGTGCTGCACCATCCACGCGTCGGCGCCGGCGTCGGCGCGCTCGCGCAGGAGATCGACCATTCGCTCGAACGCCCGCCGGGAGGTGCGCACCCGCTCCACCGGGGTGATCTCGGACTCGACGGTGAGGATCGGCTTGATCTTCAGGGCCGAGCCCAGCCAGGCCTGGGCGCCGGCGATCCGCCCGCCGCGGCGCAGGTACTCGAGCGTGTCCACCGCGAACCACATCTTCAGCTGGGCCCGCGCCCGGCGGGCGTGATCGGCGACCGCGGCGCCGCCGGCGCCCGAGCGGGCGGCCGCCGCGGCGGCCAGCAGCACGAGGCCCTCGCCGCCGCACGCCGACTCCGAGTCCACGACGTGCACCATCGCGCCGCGGTCGCCGAGCTGGTCGCGGGCCTGCTCGGCCGCGCGCACGGTCCCCGACATGCCGCCGGCGAGGTGGATGGAGACGATCTCCCGGCCCGCCGCCAGCAACGGCTCGTACGCCGCCAGGAAGTCGCCGATCGACGGCTGCGACGTGGTCGGCAGGTCGGGCTCGGAGCCCAGCCGGCGATAGTAGGCGTCGTAATCGACGATCTCGCTCTCGCGCTGGGCGATCTGCGCCCAATGCACGTACAGGCTCACCCGCGCGATCTCCTGCTCGTCGGCGAGCTCGGACGGCAGGTAGTGGCACGTGTCCGACACGATCGCGACGCCCATGAGCGCGCCACCCTACCAGCGGTGCGCTCGCTCTACACTCGCCGCCGATAATGGCTCACACGCTCGTCACAGGGGCAACCGGCTTCATCGGCTCCCACGTCACCCGGCTCCTCGTCGCGCGCGGCGACGACGTCGCCGTCACCGTCCGACCGCAGTCGCGCCTGGAGGCGATCGGCGCGCTCGACGTCCGCCCGGTCGCCGCCGACATCCTCGACCGCCGCGCGATCCGCAGCGCGATGGGGGGGATCGAGCGCGTGTTTCACCTCGCCGGGACGAGCGATCTGCGCGCGCCGCGCGGTCGCGTGTTCTCGGTGATCGTGGAAGGGAGCCGGATCGTGCTCGAGGAGGCCCTGCGCGCCGGCGTGCAACGCGTCGTCTACACCTCGTCGGCGGCAGCGATCGGACCGGCCCGGCGCGGGGAGACGGCCGACGAGACCAACCCATGGGAGGGAGGCCGTTACGCGATCCCCTACCTCGATGCCAGGCACGAGGCCGAGACGATGGCGCTGCGGCTGATCGCCCGCGGGCTGCCACTGGTGATCGTCAACCCCACCCACGTGCTCGGCGCCGGCGACCCCGGCCGCTCGTCGACGGCGCTCGTGCGCCGCTTCATGCTCCGCCAGATCCCCGC
>JBELAG010000369.1:0-5490 GCA_049509055.1 Solirubrobacteraceae bacterium | reverse complement strand
AGCCGGTGGTGGACGTGGAAGTTCTGCTCGAAGTGGTGCTTGAGCGGAAAGTAGATGAACGGTCGCCGCGTGGCGGTCAGCTCCATGGCGGTGGTGAGCCCGCCCTGGACGACGGCCAGGTCGCAGGCCGCCAGGTGCCGGTAGAGGTCGGGCACGTACGCGCGGACCTCGAGGCCGTCGTGCCCGGGGAGCGTCTCCGGGTCGATCCGCGGGCCGGCGACGGCGATCATCCGCAGGGCGGGAACGAGGCGCTTGGCCTCGGGGAAGCTCGCGATCACCCGGCGCAGGAGGTCGCCGCCGACGCCCGACCCGCCGACCGTCACGATGCATACGCGCTCATCAGCGCCGTAGCCGAGTTCGGCGCGCAGGGCGTCGCGGTCGGCGAACCCCGGTGGGTCAAAGCCGGTCACGTAGCCGGCGAAACTGTAGTGCTGTTCGGTCCAAGCCCGGATATCGGGCAGCTCTGGCCCGAATCGTTCCGGGACGATGTCGTCGGGGTCGCCGACGAATATGGCCCGGTCGCGAACGCGCGGAGAGCGCGCGATCTGCTCGATCATCTCGGCGTTGTAATCGGCCGTGAGGAACTCCTCGCGCGCGCCGCCCTCGCGCATCGGCAACCATCCGACGAAGTCGGTCAGCCACACGTAGGCGGCCGTTTTCAGCTCCGGGTTCTCGTGCAGGAAGTAGTCGAGCTCCCACGCTTCGTCGCCGATCCAGAGGTCGTACGGCTCGGCCGTGACGACGTCGTGGAAGACCATGAAGTTCGCCACCAGGATCTCGTCCATCCGCCGGATCGCGTGGAAGGCGTGCAAGTCGTGCTCGGCCGACTCGGACTCGATGTGCCCCGACTCGCTCGCGAGTTCCGCACTCGCCGGGTGGATCCGCTCGCCGTGGGCCTCGAGCACCTTCGTGACCGGGTGCTGGGCGAGCCAGTCGATCTCGAGGTCGGGGTGCAGCCTCCGCAGTTCGTCGGCGATCGCGACGTCGCGCTGCGCGTGCCCCAGCCCGATCGGCGAGGAGATGTACAACGCCCGCCGCCGGCGACCGCGGGCGCGGGTCCAGGCGGAGGTCGGCCGCCTGCGCCGCTCGGCGAACTCCCGCAGGACCAGGTTGATCCTGACCGGATCGCGCGCGGATGGAATGTGGCCGGCGCCGTGCAGCGTGATCAGCTCACCGCCGGTTTCCCTGGCGAGCTCCGCGCCCTGCGCGTGCGGGCGGACGAGGTCCTCGTCGCCGTGGATCACGAGCGTCGGGCAGCGGACGCGGGCGCACGTGTTCCTGAAGCTCTCGGTCCGGGAGACCAGCCCGATCCCCCGGGTGGTGTCAGCGAGCGTCTCGGGATCGGTCTCCAGCGCCCAGTTGATGCAGTCCTCGATCTGCTTGCTCGAGTGTGGCTCGGTGAAGCATCGGGCGAAGAAGAACTCGAGGAAACCCAGGTAGTCGCGCTGCCAGTAGTGGCTGTCGTACTTGGCCCACTCCTCGCTGGCCGCCAGAGATATGTCGAACGGATGCGCATCCCGCTCCGGGTGGTTGGGCGCGAGGCCAACCGCGGGCCCGATGTAGATGACGCTGTCGATGCGGTCCGGGTGGTCGGCGGCGAGGATCGTGGCCCACAGCGCGCCGCAGGAGATCGCCGCTAACACCGCGCGCTCGGTGGCAGTCGCTTCCATCACGGCGAGCGCGTCGGCCGCAAACTCGTCGGGGGTGTACGCGGCTGCGCCGACCGGCCGGTCTGAGCGGCCGTTGCCGCGGCCGTCGAACGTCACGACCCGGAAGTGGCGGGCCAGGTAGGGAATCTGCGCCTTCCACAGGCGAGAGTGGACGATCGACCACGTCGGCAGCAGGAGGATGGTCGGCTCGCCCGACCCGTACACCTCATAGAAGACGCGCACGCGGTCGCGCTCGACATACCCGGTGACGCCCGGATACCGGGCCCGAGTCTGCTCCCGGCGCCGGGCGCCCGCGACATTCGCGGGCGCCACGGTCTGGTCCGAGGCCGTCGTCACGGACGCGCCTCGAACACCAGGTTGAACGGTGTCTCGGCCACGCGGCGGAACCGGGTGAGACCGCCGGCCTGGACGACGTCGCGGATCCGTGCCTCGCCGGCCTGGGCGCCGAGCGCCAGCCCGACCTCCTGCGACAGTGACGCTGGTGTGCACAGCAGCGTCGAGAACCCGTAGTAGGCGCGGCCGACCGGGTTGAGGTTGTCCTCAACGCGATCGCCGGCGTTGGGCTCGACGATCATCCATGTGCCATCGGGCTTGAGCGTCGAGCGCACATGGCGCGCGGCGCTGACCGGATCACCCATGTCGTGCAGGCAGTCGAACATCGTCACCACGTCGTAGCCCGAGCCACTGTAACCCGCTGCCGGCGAGATCTGGAAGCTGACCCGGTCGGCGACCCCCGCCTGTACCGCCCGCCCGCGTGCGGTCTCGATCGAGCCGTCGTGATAGTCAGAGCCCACGAACGTCGAGTTCGGGAACGCCTGCGCCATCAGGATCGTCGACGCGCCGTGGCCGCAGCCGACGTCGGCGACCAGCGCACCCCGCTCGAGCCGCTCGACGACGCCGTCGAGCGCCGGCAGCCACTCGGCGACCAGGTGGGCGTTATAGCCCGGCCGGAAGAAGCGCTCGCAGCCCTCGTGCACGTCGTGCACGTGCTCGTGCCAGCCGAGTCCGTCACCGCCGCGCGCCTTCTCCGTGATCCTCGGCGAGTCGATCACCGACCCGAGCGCGATCTGGAAGAACCCCGGCAGGTAGGCGGGACTCGACTCGTCGGTCAGCGCCACCGCCTGCTCGGGCGGCAGCGTGTAATGCCCGCTGTCGGGCTCATAGGCGACGAAACCACCCGCCGCCTGCGCGTTCAGCCATTCGCGCACGTAGCGCTCGGCGGTCCCGGTGCGCTCGGCGAGCTCCGCGGGGGACAACCCGCCACTGCCGGCGAGCGCGCGGTAGAACCCGAGCTTGTCGCCCATCACGACCAGCGCGGCATTGAGGGTGGCGCCGACCTCGTCGACGGCCCGGAACACGAACTGCATCAGCTTGTCGCCGTCGACCTCGACGCTTTGAGTGGTTGCGCCCATCTGACAGACCTCCTGGATTGGTTGGACGGGGCGACCGTATGACGCCGAGACCGCAGTTCGCTTCCGGGGGCCACCTAGTCTGTCCCGTTGAGGGAACCGGTGCAAGAGAATTGCGCGATGCTCGTGGGCCGCGACCGCGAGCGAAGAGCCATCGAGCGTGTGCTCGAGCATGATCATGGGCCCGGCGTTCAGTCGTGGGCGGCATGACCAGCCTCTCCGGCATCGCCCGCTGGCTCGACTCCACCAAGACGCTCGGTCCGCTCACCGAGCAGCCGATCAGCAGCACACAATGGGGACACCGCTCGCCACGTTCGCCGTCTGGATCGGTATTCCGATCATCATCGGCTGGGCTCGAATCGGCCACGGCGACATCGATTGACCCACCGACCAACCAACGCGCCACCCTGCTTTCCTGTCGGCACGAACGCTCGTCGCCCCTGCTGATGCGTTCGTGGCCCCCGGCGCCGCCTGTGCGCCGGCGTCGTATGACTCGCTGGCGCTGGTCTCGCCCGGACCGGCCTCCTACACCAGCCGTTCGGTGCAGTTCACGGCGCAGGACGGCAGCCCGATCTCCGGGCTGCCCGCGGCCACGCTGGACGCCTCGGGTTCGGTCGGCCTCGCCGGCCTGGGCCTCACCGGCCTGCCCCAGTTCCTCGTCACGCTGGCCGGCGAGGCCGCACCCCTCACATCGGCCACCGCCACGCTGACCTGGACGGGCGTCTACGACCCGGCGTGCCTGGGCAATGGGATCACCGCCCCGTCGCCAACCACGACGACAACGTCGCTGGCCCGGCGGCGGTCAGACAGGCGCGAGCATCGCCGCCACCATCGGACGGCGGTGACCGACGCCGCCACCCTCGCCGGGCAGACCGCGACCGCGGGCGGCACGGTCACCTACAGCGTCTACGCCGACTCCCAGTGCGCCCGGAAGGTCGGATCGTTGGTGGTGGCCGTCGCCAACGGCTCGGTCCCGAACTCGGCGCCGGTGACGCTGAGCGCGCCCGGCGTGTACTACTGGGTGGCCACCTACAGCGGCGACGGCGCGAACACCGGGTACAAAGGGCCTATGGCAGCGAGACCGTCACCGTGGCCAGCCCGGTCGCGCCGGGCGGTCCGGGGACGCCGAGCGGGACGACCACCGCGCTCACGCCGCCGGCCGGAAGCGCCGGTCTGAGCGGCTCGATGTCGATCGGCTCGACACTGACCTGCACCCCCGGCCCGTGGACCGAGGCTCCCGCCGGGTTCACCTACGCGTGGTATCGCGACGGCACGCTGCTGGCGGCGTCACCGCCTCGACCTACCGGCTGAGCACGATCGATCAAGGGACGACGATCCACTGCACGATCACCGGGGCAAGCCAGGCCGGCTCGCTGTCGGCGACCAGCCGTACGGTGATGATCCCGATTCATCCCGGGCCGCACTGTGCGGCGGCGACGGGAACGATGACCGCCACCCGGATCGGCGTGGTCGCCCTCGCGCTGACGCGCACCAGCGGGCGCTGATGCGATCCTTCTCCTGATCTGACTGACCACGCGGCCGCAGCCGCGGCGGCCGTCCCCGTACCCCGGCCCCGTGACGCCGTGGCCTCCGCCCCGGCGCGCGACCGTTCGAGCTGTGCCAGCTCGGACGATGGCCGACGCGCACGCACCGCATAGGTTCTCGAACCGCTTTCGAAGCCTCGTACGTCCGCCCGAGCCATCGGCTTCTCTGGCGCTATCCCGCTCGGGCCGAGCTCGCGTTCGTTGCGCACTCACGTGGCCGGTTGTGTCCGATACCGGTCACGCTCCGGCAGCCGCTGGAGCCGATCCAAGAGCGGTGCGCACAACTGGTGCAGACCTGCATTCGACAGCTCCATCTCGGCCTCCACGCCGACCGCGCGCACAATGGTCAGCTCCGGCGCGGACGCGATCACGTGCTCCAGCAGCGCGGTATTGCCGATACCGGCCTCACCCCGCACGACCAGCACCCGGCTCTCACCACGCCGGACCGCCACAACTCGTCAAGCGACGCACACTCCTCGACCCGACCGCGCAGGATCGTGCGTTGCCCTCGGTTCGGTCGCTGAACGCGCGGTGAACGACGAGTCGGCGGTCAACCAGGTTAGAGCTGCTGGATGCCGTCGACCTCGTCCGTGTACCCGGAAGCCCCGATGCGTCGGCCCCGCACGCAGCCGTAATCCCCCCCGGTGGCAAGGGCGCAGCGCCAGCCTCCGGGGAAGCTCGTGTAAATTGGAGCCTCCTGGCATGATCGTAGGTGACTCGGGGCCATCGGCGGTCCCCGGTTTCCGTAGCCGTTCAGTTCCCCGGGTTTCGGGGGCTTCGGCTCAGATGAGGGCGGGGAGCGCGCCGCCGGCCTGGTGGGCGGCGTGGAGCTCGCGGAGGTAGGCGAGCAAGGAGCGACGTTGGAGG
>JBELAG010000368.1:0-5513 GCA_049509055.1 Solirubrobacteraceae bacterium | reverse complement strand
CCAGTGAGCCAGCGACGTCGCGTGGCCGATGTCCGACAACTGCGCCATCCGCTGCTTCAGCTTGAAAAGACGCTCACTCATGGTCTGCTCCTCAATTTCAGTGCGCGACTCAGCGCCTATGCGACCATTGCAGCATGTTCCGCCGGTCAAGCTCGATCAAGCTCGCCAATGTGTTCGGCTTCCGGATCGGCGCGGATTACAGCTGGTTCCTGGTCCTGTTCCTGATGATCTATCTGCTGTCGGGACCGTTCCGCCAGTTGCTGCACAGCTCCGACCTCGTCGCCTACATGACGACGGTGGTCAGCGTGCTGCTGCTGTTCGCGTCGCTGGTCGCCCACGAGCTGGGCCATGCGCTGACGGCGAGACGGCTGGGCATCGAGGTCAAGCAGATCGATCTGTTCCTGTTCGGTGGGCTGACGCAGATGAGCCGCGATGCCGCTACCCCGGGCGAGGACTTCAAGATCTCGATAGCCGGCCCCCTCGCGACGCTCGCGGTGATCCTAGTGTTTCTCGGCGTCGATGTGTCGATCGTCGGGGCGCACCGCCTCTGGCACGCGATCATCCTCGACTCCGACATCCGGATCACCCCGGTGCTCCTGTCGCTGAGCTGGCTGGTGCCGATGAACACGCTGCTGCTGGCGTTCAACAGCGTTCCGGCGTTCCCGCTCGACGGCGGCCGCGTCGCCCGCTCCGTCGTCTGGCGCGTGACCGGCTCCAAGCGGCGCGGGACCCAGGTGGCGGCGCGGCTCGGGCAGGGCTTCGCGATCCTGCTCGCCGGCCTCGGGCTGTGGCTGCTGATCGGGGTGGCGAGCTTCGGGGGGTTGTGGCTGCTGGCGCTGGCCTACCTGCTCGGTCAGTCGGCGCGAGCGGCGCTCGTGCAGTCGTCGCTGGATCAGCGCATCGAGGGGGTTCTGGTGTCGGACATCATGGACACCCACCCGGTGTCGATCCCCGCGGCGACGCCACTGCCCCAGGCGCTCGATGAGTATTTCCTGCGCTACGGCTGGTCGTGGTTCCCCGTCGTCGACGGGTCCGGGCGCTTTGCGGGCATCGCCCGCCAGGAGCGCGCTCAGGCCTCGCTGGACGCCGGCGAGGGATGGCTGACGATCGGCTCGGTGATCGACGAGGAGGGCGTGTCGCGATGGCGCATCCCCGAGGATCGGCCGATCGCCGAGCTGCTCTCGTCCGACGCGTTGCGGGCGCTCGGAGCGGTGATGGCCGTCGACGCCGAGGGCGTGCTGCAGGGGGTGGTGACCGTCGAGCAGGTGCGGCGCGCGCTGCAGTCGGCGTTCGGCGGCACCCCGGCCTGACGACGAGGCGGGCGCGGTCGTAGGACCCCGCTCATTTATATTGCTGGATGTGCCTTCCCATGACGTAGTCATCATCGGCGCCGGACTCGCAGGTCAGCGAGCGGCGCTTGCGGCGGCGCAGGCCGGCGCCACCGTCGCCATCATCTCCAAGGTCCATCCGGTCCGCTCGCACTCCGTCGCCGCCGCCGGCGGCATCAATGCGGCGCTCAACCCGGAGGACTCCTGGGAGTCTCACGCCTACGACACCGTCAAGGGGTCCGACTACCTCGGAGACCAGGACGCGATCGAGGTCATGTGTCGTGAGGCCCCCGACGAGATCCTCTGGCTGGAGCATGCCGGCGTCACCTTCCACCGCAGCGAGAGCGGCCACCTGGGGACCCGGGCGTTCGGCGGCGCTTCCGCGGCCCGTACCTATTACGTCGCCGACATCACCGGCCACGCGATCTTGCACGTTCTCTATGAGCAGCTGATGAAGCACGCCGGGACCGTCGACCGCTACGAGGAGTGGTTCACCACCGACCTGCTGCAGGACGACGACGGGCGCTGCACCGGCGCCGTCTGTCGCAACCTGCGCGACGGCACCCTGGAGGTGTTCAACGCCAAGGCGGTCATTCACGCCTCGGGCGGCGCCGGCCAGGCCTACCGCCCGACCACCAACGGCCTGATCGTCACCGGCGACGGGATCGCCCAGGCCTACCGGATCGGCGCCCGCCTGATGGACATGGAGATGATCCAGTACCACCCGACGACGCTGGCGGGCAACGGGCTGCTGATCACCGAGGCCGCCCGCGGCGAAGGCGCCTGGCTGCTCAACGGCAAAGGCGAGCGCTTCATGGAGAAGTACGCCCCCAACAAGCTCGAGCTCGCCTCCCGTGACGTCGTCTCGCGCGCCGAGCAGACCGAGATCAACGAGGGCCGCGGGTTCCCCGACGGCACCGTGGCGCTCGACATCACCAAGGTCCCCCGGCGCCGCACGCTGGAGGCGCTGCGCGAGATCGTCAACATCGGGCGCGACTTCGCCGGCGTCGACATCACCCGCGAGCCGATTCACATCCGTCCGGGCCAGCACTACATCATGGGCGGGATCAAGACCGACATCGATGGTCAGTCGACGGTCCCGGGGCTCTACGCGGCCGGCGAGGTCGCCTGCGTATCGGTCCACGGCGGCAATCGCCTCGGCGCCAACTCGCTGCTGGACACCTTGATCTTCGGCCGGCGCTCCGGCGAGCACGCCGCCGCGCAGGCCAAGCAGATGTCGATGCCGATCACGCCGATCACCCGGGTCGACGAGACCGCGAAGCACATCCAGGCGATCATCGACCGGCCCGCCAGCGGCCGCCGCGTGTCGGCCATCAAGGAAGAGCTCGGCGACACGATGAACCGATACGTCGCCGTGTTCCGCGATGCCGATGGCCTCGACACGGCGCTGGAGGCGATCCGCCGGCTCAAGGAGGAGGCTCCCAAGGCGGCCATCGACGACAAGGGTTCGGTGTTCAACCAGGACGTGATCGGGGCGATCGAGCTCGGCTACATGCTCGACTGCGCCGAGGCCACCGTCGTCTCCGCGCAGGAGCGCAAGGAGTCACGCGGCGCGCAGTCGCGCACCGACTTCCCCGAGCGCAACGACGCCGAGTGGCTCAAGCACATCGACGTCTCCGTCAACGGTGGTGACCTTCCCAAGGTGAGCTACTCGCCGGTCACGATCACCAAGTGGGAGCCCCAGGAAAGGACCTACTAGCGCCTATGCCCGAGTACCTGCTGAAGATCCGCCGTTTTGACCCGAAGTCGGGGAAGGCCGCCTACTGGGACGAGCACTCGATCGAGTTGGGTGAGAAGCAGTCGGTCCTGGACGCGATCCTCAAGGTCCGCGACGAGGTCGACGGTTCGGTCGGGATCCGCTGCTCCTGCCAGCAGGCGATCTGCGGCTCGTGCGGCGTGCGGATGAACGGCAAGCCCGGCCTCGCCTGTAACACCCACCTCGACGACGCCGCGGCCCGCGCTCATGGCGCCGGCTGGACCCCGCCGGCGAGCGGTGAGCCGCCGGTGATCGAGGTCGAGCCGATGGGGAACATGCCGGTCATCCGTGACCTGATCGTCGACATGGACGCGGTGCACTGGAAGAAGATCCAGCGCGTCACCCCGTACCTGGTCAACAAGCAGCCGATCCCCGAGCGGGAATACATCGTGCCGATGGAGAGCATGGTCGACATCACCCAGACGATGGCCTGCATCCAGTGCGGCGCCTGCGTCTCGGACTGCCTGTCGATGGAGATCGACCCCCTGTTCATCGGCCCCGCCGCCCTGGCGAAGGCCTACCGGTTCGCCGGCGACCCGCGCGACGCCGACCACCAGGAGCGCCTGCAGGACCTGTCCGACGATCCCCACGGGATCTATGACTGCACGCACTGTTTCAACTGCATCGACGCCTGCCCCAAGGAAGTCGCGCCGATGAGCCAGATCATGCGCCTGCGGCGCAAGGCCGGTTCCGACCACAAGATCGTCGACCCCAACAACGGCCACCGCCACGAGGACGCGTTCGTCACCCTCGTGCGTGACTACGGCCTGCTCAACGAGGCCGAGTTGCTGCCGCGCAGCTATGGCGGCAACTCGTGGTTCGGTAAGTTCCACCCGGCCGCGGGCAAGGAGCTGATGTCGTCGCTGGGTACGGTGGTCACCGGCGTCATGCGCGGCAAGATGAGCCCGAAGATCGCACTGCTCGGCCACAAGCTGCCGAAGTCCGATCTCGCGGCGTTGAAGAAGCTGTACGCGAGGATCGAGGGTCGCTCGCAGCGGGTTGAGCTCAACCTGTACATCAGCGGCTACGAGGACGACCCCGAGCCGTCCTCAGGAGAGGGAGTCAAGTCCGCCTCGACCGAAAGCGGGACGTCATGAAGGTGGCCTACTGGCCTGGATGCGTGAGCCGCGGGTTCACGCCTGAGCTGCACGGCTCGATGGCCAAGGTCGCGCCGTTGCTCGACCTCGAGTTGATCGAGCTCGATCGCGCGTGCTGCACCGGCGCCGGGGTGATTGCCGAGCACAACCAGGAGCTCGCCGACACCCTCAACGCGCGCACGTTCGCGCTCGCCCAGCGGACCGACGGCGCGATGATGATGAACATCTGCTCCACCTGCCAGGGCGCGCAGTCGGAGTGCCAGGAGCGCCTCGACGCCAACACCGACTACCGCCGGCACATCAACGAGAACCTCGCCGACGAGGGCCTGACCTACGAGAAGGGCCTGACCAACAAGAACTTCCTCTGGATGCTGGTGGAGGAGATCGGGCTCGACACGCTGAAGTCCAAGGTCCGGCGCCCGCTGACCAACCTCAAGGTCGGCCCCTTCTACGGCTGTTACATCGTGCGTCCGGTCCATCGTCTCCACATCGACGCCGAGCATCCCCGGGATCGCTACATGCACATGGTGATCGAGGCGCTCGGCGGCACGGTGATCGACTACGCCGGCGTCTACAAGTGCTGCGGCTTCCCGATCATCACGATGAACAAGCAGGCTTCGCTGAAGATGACCGGGCGCCACGTCGGCGACGCGATCGACGCCCACGCCGACTGCCTCGTCGTGCCGTGCCCGCTGTGTCACCTCAATCTCGACCTCCAGCAGCCGGGCGCCGCCAAGGAGGTGGGCCGTGAGCTCGGCCTGCCGGTGCTCCATCTGCCCCAGCTCGTCGGCCTGGCGCTCGGCCTGAGCCCGAAGGAGCTCGGGATGAGCAAGCACGTCGTGCGCCCGACCTCGGTGATCGACTGGTCGTCCTCGGTCGTCGCCGGCGCGCCCGCCTGAGCGGCCGCCGCGCTCGCGATCCGGGGCGCGAGGCCTGCTCTCATGACCTCGCGCCCCCGATACCCTTGTCCCGTCCCTTGAGCCGCTTCACGTTGTGGCGGCGGGTGCGTAAGTGTCGCGCCTGGAGCCGCGGGGCACATCCCCTGTGAGGGGTGATCTTCGGGTGACGGGGGTGAGACGCACGGGTGAGACCGGTGTCACCCCATGTCCGCTAACCTTCCGTCGGCGAGCCCATTGCATCGCCCTCATGATGATCGCGTCGCGACAACCGATCACCGTTGTCATCGCTGAGTTCGAGGACATCGTCGCGCGCGGGCTGCAGTCGCTGATCGACGACGATCCCAACCTGTCGCTGGTGGCGACCGACGTCCCGCGCGAACAGCTGGCGGCCACGCTGTCGGCCCACGACGCC
>JBELAG010000367.1:0-5554 GCA_049509055.1 Solirubrobacteraceae bacterium | reverse complement strand
ACCAGCACCACGGTCGCCTGCTTGGCGGTCGCGAGCTTGACGATCGAGCGGACGGTGAAGCTCTTGCCGCACCCCGGGCCGCCGGTCAGCACCGCGACCTTGCTCGTGAGCGCGAGCGTGACGGCCTGTTGCTGGCCGGCGGCGAGGTCCTGGCCGGTGTGGCGGTGCAGCCAGCCCAGCGCCTTGTCCCAGTCGACCTGCGCGAACGCCGCCAACCGGTCGTCGCGTGCGTTCAACAGGTCCAACAGGCCCGTGGCGAGGGACCGCTCGGCGCGGTGAAACGGCACCAGGTAGACCGCCGCGACCGTGCTGGCGTCCGCGGCGTCGCTGGCGGGCAGCGGTTCACGAACGACACCTTCCTCGGCCACGAGCTCGTCCAGACACGGGCCGATCAGCTCCCGGTCGACCTCCAGGATCTTCGTGGCGTCGCGGACCAGGTCACGCTCGGGGAGGTAGCAGTGCCCGTTATCGGCGGCTTGGGAGAGCGTGTACTGCAGCCCGGCTTTGATCCGCTGCGGGCTGTCGTGCGGGATCCCGACCGCCTGAGCGATCGTGTCCGCGGTCTTGAACCCGATGCCCCACACCTCGGACGCGAGCCGGTACGGCTCGGCGCGCACGACCGAGATCGAACTATCGCCGTAGGTCTTGTAGATCCTGACCGCCAGCGACGTGGACACCCCGACACCGGACAGGAACACCATTACTTCCTTGATCGCCTTCTGCTCCTCCCACGCATCGGCGATCCGCTTAGTCCGCTTCGGGCCCAGGCCGTGCACCTCGATCAGCCGCCCGGGCTGCTGTTCGATGATGTTCAGGATCTCGATGCCGAAATGCGCGACCATCCGCTCGGCCATCGTCGGCCCGATTCCCTTGATCATCCCGGACCCGAGGTAGCGGCGGATCCCCTGGATCGTCGCGGGCAGCACGGTCGTGTAGGACTCCACCTGGAACTGCCGGCCGTACTTGGGATGACTGCCCCACCGGCCGGTCAACCTCAGGCTCTCCCCGACCTGCGCGCCCAACAGCGGCCCGACCACGGTCAGCAGATCCGGGCCGGTTCGCTCGGTCGCCACCCGCGCGATCGTGTAGCCGGTGTCGTCGTTGGCGTAGGTGATCCGTTCCAGGACCGCTTCGAGCACCGCTTGGTTGTGCGGCGGAACGGGCGAGGAAGGCGCGGGCGCGCTCACGTATCGCTGTTGCGCTCGCGGATCGTTTTGCGCAGCGAGTCGCGCAACGCGAGGATCTCCCGGTCGCGCTCGTCAAGCTGCGCCTGCAGCTCGCCGACACGGCCTTCGAGCTCGAGTACGCGCTGGCCGGCGCGCTCAGCCTGCTCGATCAGCGACCCGGGCGGTCGGGGCAGTTCGGCCTCGAGCTCCCGTCCGGCCTGCTGGGAGAGCTTGCGCTCGAGCACTGTCAGCTGCTGGTCCTTGCGCCTGAGTTGCGCGCGGAGGTTCAGCAGCTCGGCGCGCAGCGAGGTGATCGTCACCCGTTCTTCGGCCAGCTCACACTCGGCTTGGTGACCGGCCTGCGTCGCGATCATCTCCGTGACCTGCGCCTTGATATCGGCGTGCTTTTTGTCGTGGATGAACTTCTCCGAGACGCCCGCCCTGCGGGCGAGTGGCGCCCACTCGATCTGGAGCCCGGAGCTGATCATCGCTCGCGCGGCAGAGAGCACCGCCTCGCGCTTGTGCTGGGAGCGCAGGCTGTGATGGGCGCGCAGGTGCTCGGTGGAGGCCATCAGGTAGCCACCCCGTCGAAGGTGGCGCCGACGTTGAGGACGTTGAGCTCATGGCGCGCCGGCAGGCGCTCGAGGATCGCTGAGCGGTTCGTGCGCTCGGCTGAGAGCAGCTCTTGGAGCTCGGCCCGCTCGGCCTCGGGCAGCTCGCCGAGCGTCTCGCGGATCCGCCCGATCAGGTGGCGCACCCGCTCGATCTCCTCCTCGGAGGGCAGCGCGGCCGCACGCGCCCAGCTCTCAAGCTCACCCGCCGCGGACTCGGCCAACAGCCGCTCGCGCGCGGCGAGGAGCTGGCGCTCATAGGTCTCCAGAGCGGGCAGGTGCGAGAGGTCGGTGCGGAAGTGCTTGCAGCCCAGGCACTTGTGCATGAACTTGCACGCGCCGCCCATCGAGGCGACGTTCGCCGGCTCAACGCAGGCGCCGTAGGGGACGGCCAGCGAGCCGAGCGCCATCCGCTTGCGCTCGGCCTCGGCGAGCTGCTCAAGGCCGCGCATCAACCGCCGGCCCTCGTTGTCAAACAGCGCCTTGGCGCCGAGCTCGGCGGCGCGGCGACGGCGCTCGGCGCGGATCCGGAAGTACCCGCGGGTTGTGTCAAACGAGTCGTGGTCCATCAGGTCCATCAGCTCAGACTCGCTCGCGCCCTGATCCGCGAGTCGCTGGCGTAGGAGTGGCGAAACGCGTAGGGGAAAACTTTGGTGCGGTCAAACGGCTCGCCGTCCGGGCCGATCAGCTCGGCCAAGGCGCTCATCCACTTGCGGACCGTGACCGCCAGCATCGGCGGCGCAAGCGGCTTGTGACCGGAGCGGTTGGCGTACTGGCGCGGCAGGAGCGGCAGCCGGGTGGGGTCGGCATCGGGAAACCGCTCGCGCGCCGCGGCCTGCATGCGCGTGATCAGCCGGCGCTCCTCGGCGAAGATCGGCAGCTCCTTGCGCGTCTTGGGTCGCTTCTCGGGCCGGTAGACAAACACCGGCAGGTGCTCGAGCTTGCCGTCCTCGCGCACGCGCTCCTCGTGGTCTAGACACTGCAATGGGGCATGCGTGATCTCCTGCGGCCGGCGGCCGGTGCGCATCTGCAGCTCGACCGCGCAGGCGAGCGCCTCGCCGGCGGTCTGGTGCAGCAGCGCGATCGCGTCCGCTGAAAGCAGCTGGTCGATCACCACCTGCGGCAGCGCCCGCTCGGGCTCGCCTTCAGGGTCGCGCGCCGCCACCCGGGGACTGTCGGCGACACAAAAGGCGAACTGATCTGAGAGCCCCGCGGCCGGTCCAGGCGCCCGGCAGAGCCCGCGCACGCGAGCTTCACGCAGCAACGTCCGCAGCCATGAGATGCATGCGCCCCGGCGGGCATGTGAGATCTCGCCTGCCTGCTCGCGCGCGAGCAGGTCCGTCAAGAAATCGACGACGTCTTCGCGCCCCAGCGCGCTTGGGTCCTCGCCCCGGTCCACGCGCAGCGCCAACACCGCTGACAGCGCCGCCGCGAATTGCACGCTCGCGCGGAGCGTGTGGACGCTATGCGACACCAGTCGCTCGCGGTTGCACTGCTTGACCAGCCCGCGCAGCCACGGCTGCGTGATCACGCGATAGTCGATGACCTTCCGCCCGCCGTCCGGGCGCAGCAGCCCCATCCGCCACACGTCCAACAAAAGCTCGCGCTCGGGATCGGCAAGCAGCCGCGCAACCGGGCCGCATAGCTGACGGTGCAGATTCCGCGACCAGTCGCGGCGGAGTGCCAGCCCCTCAAGCAGCGAGCCGGCGCCGGTGTGCACGATCGCGTCGACCAGACACTGCAGACGACGCGTGCCCACCCAGGCATAGTCGCCGTCCAGCCAGAGCTCCTGAACGGCATAAAGGATCTCAAGCCGCGCTCGTTCAGGCAGCGCCGATAGATCGACCTCGCGGCTCGCCTCCCGCGCTCCCCATAGCCGGCTGGCCGCGAACTCCGCAAGGTCCGAGCTGCCCTGCTCTCGCCAACGCGCATGGCAGGACTGGCACAAGCGCGAGCGCCGGCGGGCCGCCCAGCGCTCGCAACGCAGGCAACGCCCAAACGACGGGCGCGGCACCGCACCGGCCGCGTACCCCTCGGCGGTCTGGCCGGCAGCCTTGCGGGCCTGGTCGCAGCTCTCACACAGCCCGTTGCGCCTGACAGCCGGCCGCTCATGCCCTGGCGTGCGGCACACCATGCACAGAAGCTGCTCAGCGCGACCGTCGTGCGTGAACACGCGCGGGATCGCCACGAACTCCTCGACCGTGCCGGCAAACCGTGCAAAGCGCAGCTGGCAGGCGTTGCACAGGGTCGGGCTGGACTCGATCGCGGCAGCGCATCCGGCGACCGGACACAGCCGATAGCCGAAGACCGAGTGTTCCGGCACCGGGCGAAACAGCTGCTCACCAGGGTCATAGCCCGCCTCGATCAGCCCCGGCAGATCCAGCGCCCGGCGCAGGCGCAGCAGCGCATCCTCGCCCGCAACGGGCGCGCGCAGCGCGATCACCGGCGCAAGCTCAACTCCGGACACTGCTCGCCTCCCGCTCGCGCTCGGCACCGGCGATCCCCCGCATCCGCCCGTAGGCGCGCTCAACAGCCGCCCGCAGCGCCGCCGCGCCCGGCTGCACATATACCTGGGTGCTGGTGATCTGGCGGTGACCGAGCAGCTCCTGGATCAAGACCAGCCCGGCGCCCGCGGCCTCGAGCTCTGACGCGAAGCTATGGCGCAGCTGATGCGGCGTCACCGCCGCATCAAGGCCGGAGCGGCGGCTCAGCGAAGACAGCAGCGCGCCGAGCCGGTCCGGGGTCATCCCGCGGCCGCGGTAGGCGCTGTCGAGATTGACCAGCAGACGATCGCAGCTGGCCGCCCCACTCACGGCGGCGCGCTCGAGCAGGTACTGATCCAGGCAGAACACCAACAGGTCATCGGCGGGCACGATCCGGGGATCGAGGCTCTTCGAAGCGCCGCCGTCCAGGTCCTCGCGCCGGCGCACGTGCAGATGCGGCCCCCGCTCTGAGCAGCCGACCTCGAGCGACGAGTCGGCCAAATGCACGTCTGACATGCGCAGCGAGACCGCCTCGCCGCGACGCAAGCCAGCCCGCCCGAGCAGCGCCAGGATGCTGCGATCCCGCCACGTCCGGCACGCCGCCATCAAGCCGACGAACTGCTCGATCGACACCGTCTGAGGCCGGCCGCGCTTGGCGACCCGCAGCCGGTGGCGGGGCCGCTCATGCAGCGTCATCTGCTGGTCCTCGACCACCCCGACCGGCAGCCCGAACCCCTGCGTCACGGAGAACAGCGCGGGCAGCACCTCGCCGTCCAGCATCCCGCGCGCGACCGCCTCGCGGTAAAGCTCGCGCACCGAGGTGAGGATGTGGTTGATCCGCTCGGGCGAGCGCAGCTGGCCCTGACCCCGGCCGCCACGCTCGATCGCCGTCACCGCCAGGAAGTGCACGAAACGGTCCAACTCAAACGCCCCCCGGCGCAGCGAGCGACCGCTTCCCAGACAGAACTCGAAGAACACCGCCAGATTGCCGGCATACACGCGCGTGGTGCCGAGCGCCCTGCCGCAGCCGAAGCGAAGGCGGCGCAGGTAGCAGTCCGCGACCGCTACCGGCTCGTAGGCGCCGTCATAGACGGTCCAGTACGCCGACACATCGCCGCGCACCATGAACGGGCGAAAGCCGGGCTGGTGGACGGCGCCGAGATCGAGATCGAGCACCGCGCACGACGGTAAGTCATGCCGCGGACGGAACGCCGCGCTGAAAAGACACGCCCGAGTGCGCGAAACCGGCGCCTCAGTAAGTCACGGTGCCCGTTCTGAGTGTCCTTAAAAAAAC
>JBELAG010000366.1:0-5581 GCA_049509055.1 Solirubrobacteraceae bacterium | reverse complement strand
GGAGACGAGCACGAGATCGCACGCGAAGGTGTGCTCGTCGCCGACGGCCCTCCCGGCGCTCCCGGCGCCCACCGGGGCGATCACGACCTGCTCGATCGCCTTGGCGCCGCGGGCCTCGATCACGGTGTGGCCGGCGAACACCGGGATCCCGGCGCGGCGCAGCTGCGCGGCGGCGGTGTCGGCGTCCGGGCGCAGGTCGGCGATCGCGGCGATCTCGGTGCCGGCCGCCTGCAACGCGCGGGCGGCGTCCACGCCGCGGTCCGAGGTCGTGGCGATGACCGCGCGGCGGCCGGGGCTGACCGCGTACAGCGCCGCCAGGCGGCGGGCGCCGCCGCACAGCATCACGCCCGGGAGGTCGTTGCCGGCGAACACGAGCGGCTGCTCGATCGCGCCGGTGGCGAACACGTGGCGCGCGGCGCGGACCTGGTGCAGGGTGTCGTCCTGCCAGACCGCGACCAGGCCGTCGAAATAACCGAGCGCCGAGGCGCGCGCGAGGATCTCGACGCCGGCCTCGCGGGCCTCGGCGGCGAGCGCGGCGATCTCGTGGCCGGAGGCGATCAGCTGCTGGCCACCGGGCTCGGGTCCCTCGTCGGCGAGCACGACGTCGGCGCCCAGGCGCGCCGCCGCGATCGCCGCATGCAGCCCGGCCAGCCCGCCGCCGGTGACGAGCACGTCGGCGTGGCGGCGGCGATACTCGGTGCGCCACTCGCGCTGCGCCTGCTCGGGACGGAGCTTCCCCAGCCCGGCGGCGTTGCGCAACACCTTCTCATACAGCGGCCACAGCCGGCGCGGGCGCATGAACGTCTTGTAGTAGAAGCCCGGCGGCGTGAACGGCCCGCCGACGAGGTCGGTGGCACGCATCGCGTCGAACTCCAGCGACGGCAGCGCGTTGAGATGGGTGACCGCGATGCCCTCGCGCGCCGGCTCGGTGCAGGCCCGCGCGCCCGGCGCGCCGTCGACCGCGCACAGGCAGTTGGGGCACTGCCCGGCGACGCACATCAGGCCGCGGCGGCGGTGGTACTTGAAGCTGCGCGAGAACGTGCGCCGCCCGGCGGCGTACAGCGCCGAGGCGATCGTGTCGCCCTCATAGGCCTGCACCCGCTTGCCGTCGTAGGTGAAGCTGATGCGCCGGTCGCGCGCGATGCGCTCGCCGGGCTGCGCGACGAGACGGCTCACCGCAGGTCTCCGCCGGCGCCGGCGGGCGCGGGCGCGTCGGCCGGCAGCGCCGTCCACTGCACCTCGTTGGTGCGCGTGTCGCGCTCGGCGAGGAACCAGGCGCGGCAGCCGGAGCGGTGAAACCACCACTCGCGCTGGACGCCGGCGACGTTGCGGCGAAAGTAGTTGTAGGTGTTCAGCTCGCGGAAGCTGGGGCGCGACGCGGGGCGCGACGAGACCTCGCCGCCGAAGCCGAAGTCGGTCACCTCGCGCACGCCACAGTTCGGGCACGTCAGCAGAAAGGACATAGGCGGGGAAGCTAGGCGGGTCGCTTGATCCTGTCCAATACCGAATTACGATTGATTGATTCCGATAACGAATCAGAGGATCACCCGTGGAACTTCGCCAACTGCGGTACTTCGTCGCCGTCGCCGAGGAGCTTCACTTCCGCCGCGCTGCGGCGCGCCTGCACATCTCCCAACCGCCGCTCAGCCAGCAGATCGCCGCGCTGGAACGCGAGCTCGGGCTGAGCCTGCTGACCCGCAGCCGGCGCCGGGTGGAGCTGACGCCGGCCGGCGAGGCGTTCCTGCGCGACGCGCGGGCCGCGCTCGCCGAGCTCGAGCTCGCGACCGCCCGGGCGCGAGCGATCGACGCCGGGCAGGCCGGCGTCCTGCGGATCAACTTCGTCGGCTCGGCGCTGCTGTCGATCGTCCCGGCCGCCGTGCAGCGCTTCCGCCGGGCGCGTCCCGGGGTCGAGATCGAGCTGCACGAGCGCTCCACCGCCGAGCAGCTGCGAGCGCTGGAGTCCGGCGTCATCGACATCGGGCTGGTGCGGCCGCCGATCGACGCCGAGCCGTGGCTGCGGGCGGAGCGGGTGATGCGCGAGCGGACGATCGCCGTGATCCCCGCCGGGTCACCGCTGGCGGCGCTCAAGCAGATTCCGCTCAAGCGCCTCGCCGCCGAGCCGCTCGTCCTGTTCCCGCGCGGGCAGGCCCCCGGCTACCACGACCTGCTGATCGGACGCATGGCGGCCACCGGCACGTCGCCGCAGATCGTCCAGTACGCGCCGGAGATGCTGACGATCATCGGACTGGTGGCGGCGGGGATCGGGGTCTCGCCGGTGCCCGCGTCGGTCGCCCATCTCGCGCTCGACGGCGTCACCTACCGGCCGCTGCGCGGCGCGCCGGACACCGAGCTGGTCGCGGTCACGCGGGCCGACAACCAGTCGCCGCTCGTGCGGGCGTTCGTCGCCGACGCGCGCGAGCCGGGCTAGCCCGCGGGCGTCGGCGCCAGCCGGGGATCCCGGGCGCGCGCCGCCTGCAGGGTGTTGGACATGAGCATCGCGACCGTCATCGGGCCGACGCCGCCCGGCACCGGCGTGATCAGCGACGCGACCTCGGCGGCCGACGCGAACTCGACGTCGCCGACGATCCCGTGGTCCGTGCGGTTGATCCCGACGTCGACGACGACCGCGCCGGGCTTGACCCAGCTGCCCTTCACCAGCTCAGGACGTCCGACTGCCGCGATCAGCACGTCGGCGCGCCGGCACACCGCGTCGAGCTCCCGGGTCCGCGAGTGGCAGGTCGTGACCGTCGCGTTCTCGGCGAGCAGCAGCGCCGCGACCGGCTTGCCGACGAGGTCCGAGCGCCCCACGATCACCGCCTCGGCGCCCTCGAGCGCGACGTCGTGGCGGCGCAGCAGCTCGATCACCCCCGACGGCGTGCACGGTCGCAGGCCGGGCAGTCCCTTGGCCAGCAGCCCGGCTGAGACCGGCGTCAGCCCGTCGACGTCCTTGTCGGCGTCGATCAGCGTCGTCAGGCGCGAGCCGTCGATCTGCGCCGGCGTCGGCAGCTGCAGCAGGATCCCCGAGACGCGCTCGTCGGCGTTGAGCGCGTGCAGCAGCGCCACCACCTCGTCCTGCGTGGCGTCGGCCGGCAGGGCGTGGGCAAACCCCTCGATCCCCACCTCGGCGCAGGCCTTCTGCTTGCCCGCGACGTAGACCGCCGACGCCGGGTCGTCGCCGACGAGGATGGTGGCGAGGCCGGGGCGGCGCCCGCCGGCCGCCAGCCAGGCGTCGATCTGCTCGCGGACCTCGAGCCGGACCCGCTGGGCGATCGCCCTGCCATCGATCACGGTTGCGCTCACTGAGACGAATTGGTACATGATCGTGCGGATGGCGGTCAAGCTCCCGGCCGTGGTGGCGCTGCTGCGCGAGCCCGTGCGCTGCGCGCTCTCGCCCGCCTCCGTGCTCGAGCGGCTCGCCGCGCGCGATCCGCTGCCGTTCGCCCTGGTCGGGCGCTGGGCGGGGGCCCGGGCGATCGTCGGCGCCGACCCGCTCCTGGTGGCCGGCGAGGACGACGATCCGTTCGCGCTGCTCGACGCGCTGCCCGTGGTGGCGGGGGGCGACGCGGGCCGGGAGGGCGCGGTCGGCGGGGGCTGGTTCGGATGGCTCGGGTACCGGCTCGGGGCGCGGATCGAGCGGATCCCCGAGGGACCGCCGCGGCCCTCGCCGCTGCCCGACTTCCATCTCGCGTACTACGACAACGTGCTGTGCCTCGACGCGGACGGGCGCTGGTGGTTCGAGGCGCTGGTCGGCGAGGGCCGCCACGACGCGATCGCGGCGCGGCTCGCGCGCGTCCGCGCGCTCCTGGCCCGCGGCCCCTCGGGCGCCGGCGGCGCCCCGCGCACCGGCGCCGCCCGCCCGCCCCGGCCGGGGGCGCCAGGCCCGTTGCGGCTCTCCGCCGCCGCCGCCGCGCACCATCTCGACGCCGTCGCCGACTGCGTGCGGCGCATCCACGCCGGCGAGATCTTCCAGGCCAACCTCTGCCTGCGGCTCGACTGCGCGTGGGACGGCGCCGCCGGCGGCCTGCTCGCGCGGGCGCTGGAGACGCTGGCGCCGCCCTACGCGGCGGCCTTCCAGACGCCCGCCGGCCAGATCGCCAGCCTCTCGCCCGAGTTGTTCCTGCGCCGCCGCGGCGCCCGCCTGACGACCGCGCCGATCAAGGGGACGATCGCCCGCGACCGTGATCCGGCGGCGGCCGCCGCCGCGCTGGCGCGGCTGCGGGGCTCGGCCAAGGACGCCGCCGAGCACGTGATGATCGTCGACCTGATGCGCAACGACCTCGGCCGGGTGTGCGCGTACGGGTCGGTGGTGGCTGACGCCCGGCCGACCGCCGAGCCCCATCCCGGACTGTGGCACCTCGTCTCGCGCGTGCAGGGACGGCTGCGGCCCGGGGTCGGCAACGCCGAGGTGCTGCGCGCCACGTTCCCGCCGGGCTCGGTCACCGGCGCGCCGAAGGTGCAGGCGCTGCACGTCATCGCCGGGCGCGAGCGGGCCGGGCGCGAGGTCTACACCGGCGCGATCGGCTTCAGCGGCCCGCTCGCCGGGCTCGAGCTGAGCGTCGCGATCCGCACGCTGGAGCTGAGCCCCGGCCGGCTGTGGCTCGGCGCCGGCGGCGGGATCGTCGCCGACTCCGATCCGCGGCGCGAGCTCGAGGAGGCGCTCGCCAAGGCCCGGCCGATCGCCGCGGCGATCGGGTCCTCGGTGGCCGTCGAGGGCCGCGACGCCGGTGGTCGGCTGGATGGCGTTCGCGCCGCCTGACCCGTCGGTGGGGGTGTTCGAGACGCTGCTCGTCCGCGACGGGCGCGTGCAGGCGCTCGACGCCCATCTCGCGCGGCTCGCCCGCTCGGTGGCCGACCTGTACCGCCTGGCGCTGCCCGACGACGTCGGCGGCCGGGTGCGGGACCGCGCCGCGGCGCTGGCCGGCGAGCACCGGCTGCGGGTCGACGCGGTCCCGGCGGCGGCCGGGCTCGACGTGGTGTTGGTGACCTCGCCGCTGGATCCCAGGCGGCCGCGGGATGTCGCGTGCACGCCGATCGTGGTGGCGGGCGGCCTCGGCGCGCACAAATGGCGCGACCGGCGGTGGCTGGGCAGCGTCGGCGCCGGCGCGGATGTGCCGCTGCTCGTCGATCGTGACGGATCGGTGCTGGAGGCGGCCTGGGCCAACGTCTGGCTGTTGCGCGGCGAGCGGCTGATCACCCCGCCCGCCGACGGGCGCCTGCTGGCCGGCGTCACCCGCGCCCGGCTGCTCGCGCTGGCCCCGGCGCTCGGCCTGCGCGCCGCCGAGCGGCGGATCACCGTGCGCGAGGTCGCCGGCGGGTGCGCCTTTCTCACCTCGTCGCTGCAGCTGGCCGCGGCGATCAGCGCGGGCGGCGCGGGCGAACCCGGCCGGCCGGGGGCTGCGAGCGACGCGGTTGCCCGCATCCGAGTGGCGCTGGGCGCTGCCGACTGGACGTGACCGCGACACTATCGGCGAGATGCGGATCCGCCACGCCGACCCCGATCGCGACGCCGCCGCCTGCGCGGCGATCTACGCGCCCCATGTGATCGACGGCGTCGCCTCGCTGGAGGAGCGCGCTCCCGATC
>JBELAG010000365.1:0-5610 GCA_049509055.1 Solirubrobacteraceae bacterium | reverse complement strand
TCTGCTCCCGCGGGAAGTCGACACGCACCCCGAGGCGCTCCAGCAGCGCGACGACCGCCTTGCCCGTCTCCGGGAACATCGTGTCGTTGAAGCAGGTGATGAACAGCGATGCCCGCAACGGGGAAGGGGCGTCCATCGCCACACGATGTCACACGCGGACACCCGCGGTGGTCGCGATACTGCGTGCATGCCGGCGCAGCGCCCCGCCTCCGACCGCTCCTTCGCCTCGCCCTACAGCCATGGCTTCGTGCGCGTCTGCGCCGCGGTGCCCGAGGTCCGCGTCGGCGATCCCGAGGTCAACGGGCAACGCACGCTCGAGCTCGCCCGTCAGGCTCACGAGCACAACGCCGCGCTGGTCATCTTCCCCGAGCTCGGGCTCGCCGCCTACTCCAGCGAGGACCTGTTCCATCAGGGCGCGCTGCTCGACGCCGCCTGGGGCGCGCTGGCACGGATCGTGCTGGCCAGCGCCGAGCTGCGCCCGCTGATCGTCGTCGGCGTGCCGGTCACCGCCGAGGGCGGACTGTTCAACGCCGCGGTCGTCGTGCACCGCGGTCGGATCCTCGGTGCGGTGCCCAAGAGCTATGTCCCGGAGTACCGCGAGTACTACGAGAAGCGCCAGTTCCGCGCGGCACGGGACCTGATCGGCGACCGGCTGAGCCTGCTCGGCGAGGAGGTGCCGTTCGGCGCCGACCTGGTGTTCGCCTGCGGTGACGTCGCCTCCTTCGCCGTCCACGTCGAGATCTGCGAGGACCTGTGGACCCCGGTCCCGCCGAGCACGTACGGCGCGCTGGCCGGCGCGACGGTGCTGGCCAACCTGTCGGCCAGCAACATCACGATCGGCAAGGACGGATACCGCCGGATGCTGTGCGAGGCCCAGTCGGGCCGGACGCTCGCCGCCTACGTCTACACCGCCGCCGGCCTGGGCGAGTCGACCACCGACGTCGCTTGGGACGGCCAGGCGCTGATCTATGAGAACGGCCAGCTGCTGGCGGAGTCCGAGCGGTTCTCCGACCGCCCGCAGCTGATCGCCGCCGATCTCGACCTCGACCGGATCATGTCCGACCGGATGAGCACGAGCAGCTACGGGGACACGATCCACGACCTCCGCGAGCGCCTGCGCGCCGTGCGCCACGTGCCGTTCGACCTCCAGCCGCCGCGCACGCCGTTCGCGATGGTCCGCCGCGTCGAGCGCTTCCCCTACGTGCCGGCCGATCCGGTCAGCCGCAACGAGCGCTGCCACGAGGTCTACAACATCCAGGTCCGGGGGCTGCAGACGCGCCTGCTGGCGACCGGCATCGAGAAAGTGGTGATCGGCGTGTCCGGCGGGCTCGACAGCACGCACGCGCTGATCGTCGCCGCGCGGGCGGTCGACCGCCTCGGCCTGCCCCGGACCAACGTGCTCGGCTACACCCTGCCCGGGTTCGCGACGAGCGCGCGGACCCTGCGCAACGCGCACGCGCTGATGAAGGCGCTGGGGGTGAGCGCCACGGAGATCGACATCCGTCCGTCGGCGACCCAGATGCTGCGCGACCTCGGTCATCCGGCGGCCGACGGCGAGCAGCAGTTCGACATCGCATATGAGAACGTCCAGGCCGGCGAGCGCACCTCGCACCTGTTCCGCCTGGCCAATCACAATCAGGCGCTCGTGCTCGGCACCGGGGATCTCAGCGAGCTGGCGCTCGGCTGGTCCACCTACGGGGTCGGCGATCAGATGTCGCACTACAACGTCAACGCCTCGGTGCCCAAGACGCTGATCCGCTTCATGTTGCGCTGGGCGATCGACACCGGGCAGTTCACCGAGGCCGCCGGCGAGGTCCTGCACTCGGTGCTGGAGACCGCCATCTCGCCCGAGCTGATCCCCGCCTCCGACCCCGACGGCGACGAGCCCGAACAGCACAGCGAGGCGATCGTCGGCCCCTACGAGCTGCAGGACTTCTTCCTGTATTACATCCTGCGGTTCGGCTACCGCCCGAGCAAGGTGGCCTACCTCGCTCAACACGCCTGGGCCGACCGCAACCGGGGTGAGTGGCCCGACCTGGTGCCGGGCGAGCGACGCACCCAGTATTCGCTGGCCGAGATCCGGCATTGGCTGGAGGTCTTTCTCCACCGTTTCTTCCAGACCAGCCAGTTCAAGCGCTCGGCGCTCCCCAACGCGCCGAAGGTCGGGTCCGGCGGATCGCTGTCGCCTCGCTCGGACTGGCGCGCGCCCAGCGATGGGCACGCGGCCGCGTGGCTGGCGGAGTTGCACGCGCACGTGCCCGCCGACTGCTGAGCGCCCCACCTCGAACTACTGACGCGATGTGCACGGGACGCCGGATGGCGATCGGCACACACCATGTGACAGTGAGCCAACACCGCATCCGCCAGGCGCGGATGCCCACCGATTTGGCTGGCGGCCAAAGGAGCGAGAGATGGCGGTTATCGACAAACAGTCCACGTTTGACGCGCCCGGACAACCCGGCAGCGTCGTTAGCGTCAAGGACCGGTATGACAATTTCATCGGCGGCCGATGGGTGGCGCCGACCCGCGGCGCGTATCGCGAGAACGTCACCCCGTCGACCGGCGAGCCGTTCTGCGAGGTGGCGTCCTCGACCGACGAGGACGTGGAGCTGGCGCTCGACGCCGCCCACGCCGCCAAGGACGCGTGGGGCCGGCGTTCGCCGACCGAGCGCGCCAACGTGCTGACCGCGGTGGCCGATGCGATCGAGGCCAACGTCGAGATGCTGGCTGTCGCCGAGAGCTATGAGAACGGCAAGCCGGTGCGCGAGACGCTCGCCGCCGACATCCCGCTGGCCGCCGATCACTTCCGCTACTTCGCGGCAGCGATCCGCTCGGAGGAGGGCCGGGTCTCCGAGATCGACGATCAGACCTACGCCTATCACTTCCATGAGCCGCTCGGCGTGGTCGGTCAGATCATCCCGTTCAACTTCCCGCTGCTGATGGCGGCGTGGAAGATCGCCCCCGCGCTCGCCGCCGGCAACTGCACGGTGCTCAAGCCGGCGAGCCCGACGCCGTGGTCGATTCTCAAGCTCGCCGAGGTGATCCAGGAGATCCTCCCGCCCGGCGTGCTCAACATCGTCAATGGTCCCGGCGCGGCGATCGGCAAGGCGCTGGCGTCCAACAAGCGGATCGCCAAGATCGCGTTCACCGGTGAGACGGTCACCGGCCGGCTGATCATGTCCTACGCGGCGCAGAACCTGATCCCGTCCACGACCGAGCTCGGCGGCAAGTCGCCCAACATCTTCTTCGAGGATGTGCTGGCGGCCGACGACGCCTTCCTGGACAAGGCGATCGAGGGGCTCGTGCTCTACGCCTTCAACAAGGGCGAGGTTTGCACGTGTCCGTCCCGGGCGCTGATCCACGAGTCGATCTACGATGAGTTCATGGAGCGCTGCCTGGCCCGGATCGCCGCGATCAAGCAGGGCGACCCGCTCGACCGCGAGACGATGCTCGGCGCGCAGGTCTCGACCGCGCAGCTGGAGAAGATCGAGAACTACGTCGCGATCGGCCTCAACGAGGGCGCGGAGGTGCTGATCGGCGGCCACCGCCCGCCGGTCGAGGCGCGGCTCTCGGGTGGGTATTACTTCCAGCCCACCGTCCTCAAGGGTCACAACAAGATGCGGGTCTTCCAGGAGGAGATCTTCGGCCCCGTGCTCGCGGTGACCACGTTCAAGACCGAGGAGGAGGCGCTGGAGATCGCCAACGACACGCCGTACGGTCTCGGCGCCGGCGTCTGGACCCGTGACGGCAGCCGCGCGTTCCGGATGGGCCGCGCGATCAAGGCCGGGCGGGTGTGGACCAACTGCTATCACCAGTATCCGGCCCACGCCGCGTTCGGCGGCTACAAGAGCTCGGGCGTCGGTCGCGAGAACCATCGCATGATGCTCGACCACTACTCCCAGACGAAGTGTCTGCTGGTCAGCTATGACCAGAACCCGATGGGGTTCTTCTGATTCCCGGGGGTTCGGTTTCGGTGACCCCGGCGGCCCTCGAGGCGATCAAGCGCCTCGAGGCCGCCCACGGGCCAGTGGCGTTCTTCCAGTCGGGCGGCTGCTGCGACGGCACCTCGCCGATCTGCCTTCAGCTGTCCGACATGCCGCCCGGCCGGTACGACGTCGAGCTCGGCCGGCTGGGCGACGCGCCGTTCTACATCGACTCCGACCAGTACGAGCGCTGGGGCCGCCCGGACTTCGAGATCGACGTCTCGCCGGGCGCTGCGATGGGGTTCTCGCTGGAGGGCCTGATCGACCTGCACTTCGTCACGCGCACCCGGATGTGCTCACGACAGCCCGACGAGTAGGACGGCGGACACCCGGCCGGCGGGGGGCCGTCCCGCGGCGTCCCGCAGCACCTGAAACCGGGGCGCCGACCGCCGCAGCCGGCGATGGCGGACCGGACAGAGCATCCCGACGGCGAACGGTGGCAGACTGGGACCAGCCATGCCAGACGTGCTCAAGCGGGTGGGCCGCTACGACCTGCTGGAGGTGATCGGACGTGGGGGGGCGGCCGTCGTGTACCTGGCCAGGCAGCGCGATCTGGATCGTCACGTGGCGCTCAAGGAGCTCGCCCCGTATTACCTGGCCGACACGAGCTTCGCCGAGCGTTTCGTGGAGGAGTCGCGGCTGGCCGGAGCGATGAACCACGCCAACGTGGTGACCGTGCACGAGTTCTTCGAGGACGGCGGCGTGCCCTACATCGCGATGGAGTACCTCCCGCACGGGTCGCTGCGCCGGTACATCGGAGAGCTGTCGACGGCCCAGATCGCCGGTGCGCTGGAGGGGGTCCTCGCCGGGCTCTCCCACGGCGAGGCGCACGGCATCGTGCACCGCGACCTCAAGCCCGAGAACCTGCTCGTGTCGGCCGACGGGAGGGTCAAGATCGCCGACTTCGGGGTCGCGCGCGCCTACAGCAAGGCCGCGACCCGGGCGGTGGTCACGGTGCCGGGGACGACGATCGGCACGCCCGCCTACATGTCGCCTGAGCAGGCGCTCGGCGGCGATCTCACGCCGGCCACCGACCTCTACTCGCTCGGCATCGTCGGATGGGAGCTGCTCGCCGGCCACGTGCCGTTCGAGGAGCAGGACACACCGGTCGCGGTCCTCTACCGCCACGTGCACGAGCCGGTGCCGCCGGTGCGCAACGTCGCCCCCGAGGTCGACGTCGGCATCGCCGGCTGGCTGGACCGGATGCTCGCCAAGCGTCCCGGGGACCGCTTCGCGTGCGCCGACGACGCCTGGATGGAGCTCGAGGACGCGGTGCTGGAGCTGCTCGGTCCCCGCTGGCGGCGGGAGGCGCGACTGGCCGTCGGCGGCGTGCGCCGGCGCGACCGGGGCACGCTGACGCCGGCCTGCTTCGACGGCGAGCCGGCGCCGGGCACGGCGGTGGCGCCGACCGTCACCGGCAGCGAGCCCGGGGACGGCGCCTCGGCCACGGTCGCGGTGGCGGTCGCGCCGACGATCGCGCCGCGCCGGGGGCCGCCGCGCAGCCACACGACGATGCTGCGGATCGCCCGTCGTCACCACGAGCCCGGCGACGACGGTCAGCCGGGGCCTGGCGCGGGGAGCCGCCGGCTGGCGGTGGTGGGGATCGTGCTGGCGATGGCGGCGGCCG
>JBELAG010000364.1:0-5641 GCA_049509055.1 Solirubrobacteraceae bacterium | reverse complement strand
GCCAGCGCGGGGCCGATCGCCCCGCGGTAGGCCAGGCACCCCGCCAGCAGCCGGCGCACGAGCGCGACGCGGGTGTCGAGCCCGTGACGCTCGCCGCTGCGCACGGCCGCGCGCAGCGTCCGCACGGCGCGGGCGTCGCCGAGCTCGTGCCGGGCGAAACCCAGCGCGTGCAGGGCGGCGACCTCGGCCTCCGCGCGACGGCTCGCCCGCGCCCGCGCGAGCGCGTGACGGGCCAGCTCGGCCGCGGCCGCGGGATCTGACTCGACGAGCGCGTGCGCGGCGTCGGCGAGCGCCAGCGGGTCTGCGTCCCGCGCCTCGATCGCCATCCGGCATATGTATCAGGACGATCGCGGCGCGGCTCTGTTTGGGCATACGATGCGTGGGGCGGCGCAGAATCCCCACCGGAAAGGAACTGCCGTGAGCCCCAACACCGTGTTCCCGCTCGACGAGAGGCCGCGGAATCCGATCACCGAACGCGTTCTCGTGCACCCGCGGGTGACCTTCGACGTGGAGAAGGATGCGTTCGTCGTCGCGATCCGGGACGAGTTGCTGGTGCGCGCGTCGGCGCGGACGGGCGCGCTGGAGAAGGCGCTCGGCGCCGTTGCCCGGCTCGCGGGCTCGCTCGGCGGCCGGCGCGACGGAGGGCTGGGCGAGGACATCGAGATCTGGCGGCTCAACGATCCCAACGGCAACTCGATCGACGAGGCGCGCCGGCTGCGGGTGCTCGCCCGCGACGAGCCCGTCAAGACGCGCCGCGGGCCCGAGGTCGTGGTGCCCGCCGTGTCACCCAACCACGTGTGCTGCGTGGCCAACAAGTACGACCTGTGCCCGGCCAGCCCGCCGCACCCGTCACCGCCGCCCCATCGCGGCGAGGGATTCATCCCGCCGCCCGGCCAGGGCCATCGTGGGAAGGTCGTCGTGATCGACACCGGCTACATCGTCACCGACCCTCCGCACGCCGCGCTCGACGCGCGTGTCACATCGGTCCTCGGCGAGTGGTTTGACACCTCGACGATCCCGGGAACGTGGCGCGCCAATCCGCCCGACGCGCTGGACACGACCGGCGATGGCCGGCTCGACGGCGTCGCCGGCCATGGCACGTTCGTCGCCGGCCTCGTCGCGCACGGCTGCCCGGACGCTCGGATCACCGTCGTCGGCCAGCGACACGACGTGATGCCGGCGAGCGTCGAGCCCGGCCCGTCGGAGCAGGGGATGCTGTTCTCGACCGAGTTCGACGTCGCCAACGCGGTGCTCACCAACTGCGACGCCGATGTGGTGTCGTGTGGGTTCGCCTTCCCGACGCTCGACGCCTACGCGTCGAGTCCGTTCACCTCGGTGATGCAGGTGCTCACGGGCCCTGACGCCCCCCGCCCTGGCGTCGCGGTCGTCTCCCCCGCCGGCAACGAGGGCGTCGCCAGGCCCTACTGGCCGGCCGCGCATCCCGACGTGGTCGGCGTCGCGGCCACCAACCGCCCCGGGAACGCTCGCGCGCAGTTCTCCAACTGGGGCAAGTGGGCGGACTGCTGCGCGCGTGGGGAGGACGTGGTGTCGACGTTCATCTACTGGCTGGGGCCGATCGAGGGCGAGCCACTCAGCGACATCGAGCACTTCGTGGGCTGGGCGCGCTGGGACGGGACGTCGTTCGCGACGCCGAAGGTGTCGGCGGCGATCGCCACGCTCGTCGCCGGCAGCGGCGGCACGCTGCAGCCCGTCGATGCCGCCGGCCGCCTGCTGGCGGGAACGGGCGGCGTCGCCGTGACGCCGCTCACCGACATGACGCTCGTCCCGTTCCCGGGCGTGACCCTCCCGCATCTGCACCTGGGGTGAGCGAACACGATGGCTGCGACGACCCTGCGTCAGCTGATCGACGCCGCCGGCGCCGGTGACGCCGCCGCCTGGGAGGCGATCGTCGACCGCTTCTCGGGACTGGTGTGGGCGACCACGCGTGCCCACCGTCTGTCGCCGGCCGACGCGTCGGATGTGGCCCAGACGACCTGGCTGCGACTCGTCGAGCATCTGGACCGGATCCAGGACCCCGAGCGCCTCGGCGCCTGGCTGGCCACGACCGCGCGCCACGAGAGCCTGCGGCTGATCCGCCTGCGGGGGCGCGAGCTGCCGACCGACGAGGCCGACAGCTTCGACATGCCGGCCGACGAGCCGGTCGACCGGGCGCTGCTCACGCGCGAGCGCGACGACGCGCTCGCCCGCGCGTTGCGGACGATCGGTGAACGCTGCCAGGCGCTGCTGCGACTGCTGGCGATGCCCGACCCGCCCAGCTACGAGGAGATCGGCGCCGCGCTCGGAATGCCGATTGGGGCGATCGGTCCGACCCGCGCGCGCTGTCTGGACAAGCTTCGACGGAGCCCGGCGCTGGCCGGGCTGAAATGACGCAAGGAGAGCACGATGGACGACGACCAGGACATCCACGAGCCGCTGGTCACGGAGCTGCGGGCGCTGTTCGCGTCCGCTGACCCGGTGCCGCTCGTGGTCACGCAGGCGGCCAAGGCGGCATTGGGCTGGCGTCGGCTGGACGCCGACCTCGCCGAGCTGCTGAGCGACTCCACGCTGCAGGACGACGCCCTCGCGCTCGCCCGCGGGGCGGGCGCGCCGGTGCGCTCGGTGAGCTTCAGCGCGGGCGTGCTGACGATCGAGATCGAGATCCACGCCGACGGGGACCGGCGGCTGCTGCTCGGGCAGCTGATGCCGCCCGCGGCCGCCAGGATCGAGGTGCAGCACGCCGGCGCGGCCGGCGGCGCCGCCGACGACGACGGCGACGGGGCATCGCCGGCCGCCGAGCGCGCGGAGTCCGATCGGCTCGGCCGCTTCCGGATCCGGCTCGCGGCCGGGGGATCGATCCGCCTGGTCGTCTCCGGAGACGAGCCCGGCGCGACCTCGGCCGTCGAGACGAGCTGGATCGCGATCTGACAAGACGGCCCGAGGCCGGGCCGCGACGCGCGCGGCCCGGCTTCGTGAGATGCGCGGCGGACGGTCAGCTGCCGAGGACGGACTTGGCGAGCAGGCCGTCGGTGTTCCCGGATCCGTCGGTGTAGAAGCCGACCAGCGTGCCGCGGTCGTTGACGCCGTTGATCGTCGTCGCGCCGACACCGTCGGGATCATCGACGGTCTGGAAGCCGAAGCCGGGCGCCCACACGAACCCGTCGGTCGTGGCGGTGCTGCCCGAGCCCATCGTGTAGTCCCCGACGACCTCGTCGCCGTCATTGACGCCGAACGCCTGGGTCGTCTTCGCGCCCGGGAAGTTGAGATGGACGACCTTGCCGTCGGAGCGCAGCAGGAAGCCCTCGGTGGCGCCCGACGCATTGGTGGCGATGCCGGCGATGTCGCCGAGGTTGTTGATCGCGGCGGCGGTCACGCCGGTGTCGCCCGAGACGGTGACGGCGTGGTAGGTGCTCTTGGCGATGTTGTAGGTGAAGCCGTGCGGCGCGCCCTTGGCGTCGTTGTAGAAGCCGACGGCGATGCCGGCGTCGTTGACGCCGAGCACCTGGTCGAACTTCGGGCTGGCGTTGTTGGCGGCCGGGAAGTCGACCGTATGGAACGTGCCGTTGGCGTGGTAGAAGCCGCTGTTGGCGCCGGCGCCGTCGACCGAGAAGCCGACCGTGACGCCGTCGTTGTTGATCCCGGTGACCTGCGTCTGCGCGGAGCCGGGGACGTTCTCGTTGGCGAAGTCGTTCTGGCCGTAGGGCTTGTTGAGCACGTAGCCCTTGTTGGGATGGCTCTTGGTCATGCCGGAGCCGAAGTAGCCGGCGATGACGCCCTCGTTGTTGATCCCGAGCAGCTGGTTGAAGGTCACGTCCTTGTTGTCGCCCAGCTTCTGGAAGGCGTAGTTGCCGCTCACGTTCGGCGGGCTGGTCGCCGCCACGGCGGTTCCCGCGAGCGCGCCGGCGGCCAGCGCCGAGGCCGATACGGCGGCGGCGAGACGGCCGATCGCGAGCTTGCGCCGGCCGCGGCGCGGCGAGCGCCCGGGGGTCTGGAGGGTTGAGGCGTCGGTGATGGTGCTCATTGGGTGTTCCTGCCTTTCGAGAGTTGGGGTCCGGCGATCTGAGCCGATTGCGACTGACGATCGGGTGCTGACGTCCGACACGTTGGATCCTGGCGGTAAACGCGGTGCGGCACATCGGACGATCGACCATTCCTGGCCGATCCGCTTCACCGGCTGCGGTGCGGTCTTTAGGTCCGGCCGGACGGCGTTTAGACGGCCCGCGCCCACTTTAGGGTCCGAGACGGGGTCTGGGCCGGCACAGGGGACCCATCGGCCGAGGGACGGTAGTTCTCCCCGCCAGGATCCCGCACTCGCCCCTGATGCGATGGCGCCGGGGTACGGTCAGGCTCTGAGTGTCATGCAGACCCTGAGCGCACTGGACGCACTGTTTCTCCGTGTCGAGAGTCCGTCGCTGCACATGCACATCGCGTCGGTCGGCATCTACGAGGGCCCGCCACCGAGCCAGGACGCGATCCGGGCGGCGATCACCGGCAAGCTGCACCTTGTCCCGCGCTACCGCCAGAGGATCCGCTTCGTCCCGCTGGAGGCGGGCGCGCCGGTGTGGGTCGACGACCCGAGCTTCGGGCTGGACTACCACCTGCGGTTCACGGCGCTGGCTCCCCCCGGGGGCGAGGCCGAGCTGTGCACGCTCGCCGGTCGCGTGTTCGGGCAGCAACTCGATCGCGACCGGCCGCTGTGGGAGATGTGGATCGCCGAGGGCCTCGCCGACGGCCGCTGGGCGGTGATCGCCAAGATCCATCACTGCATGGCCGACGGCGTCGCCGGCACCGACCTGATGTCGGTCGTGCTCGACACGTCGCCCGACGCCACGCCGGAGCCGGCCAGCCCGTGGACGCCCGAGCGCGCGCCCGGCACCGCCCGCCTGCTCGTCAACGCCCTCGGTGAGGGCGTGAGCGACGGCGTCGAGGTGGGGCGAGACCTCGTCAGCGCTGCCCGTCACCCGATGCGCACCGCTACCGACCTCGTCCACATGCGCCGGGAACTGGGCGCGGTCGCGCGCCAGTCCCCGCCGACCTCGCTCAACGGCTCGGTCGGCGCCAACCGCCGTTGGCAACCGGTCCGCGGCACTCTCGCCGAGACCAAGGCGATCGGCGAGTGGTTCGGCGCGACGGTCAACGACGTCGTGCTGGCGGCGATCACCACCGGTTTCCGCGATCTTCTGACCGCGCGCGGCGAGGACGTCACGCAGACCGTCGTCCGCACGCTGGTGCCGGTGTCGGTGCGCTCCACGGGCGAACGCGGAGCCCTCGACAACCGCGTGTCGGGGGTGTTTCCCGAGCTGCCGGTCGGGGTCGAGGACCCGGTCGACCGCCTGCTGGCGATCCGCGAGCAGATGGAGGCGCGCAAGAGCGCCGGCGAGGCCGGGGGCGGCAAGACGATCATGGCGATCGGCGAGCTGGCGCCGTCGGTCCTGCTCTCCTTCGGCGAGCACCAGGCCGCCGGGCTGCCCCAGCACTTCGTCCAGACGGTCACGACCAACGTGCCCGGCCCCCGTCAGACGCTGTATCTCGCCGGACGCCGCCTGGAGGAGGTCTTCCCGTTCGTCCCGCTCGGCCCGTCGGTGCGGATCGGGATCGCGATCATGAGCTACGCGGGCGCGCTCAACTACGGCGTCACCGGCGA
>JBELAG010000363.1:0-13495 GCA_049509055.1 Solirubrobacteraceae bacterium | reverse complement strand
AACGCGTGTCTTTCATACTGCGCCTCCTGGCGGGGTTGTGGTGGTGATGCCCTCGGCGGCGGGACTGGGGTGATGATGACGGACGTCGGCACCGAGGCGTTTGCTGTGTCTGCGGGTGTCCGGCGGGCGGGTCTGGCCGGGGTGGTAGAGGTGTTCGCGGCGAAGGTCGATCCGTCGGCCGGTGATGTCGCCCCGTCGTTGCCAGACCTTGATCGTCTGGGCGGTGACGCCGAGCTGCGCGGCGATCTCCTGGAGTGTGAGCATGCCGGCGGCGCGGAGTCGCTCGTGGTGGGAGGGGATGCCGCGGTGCTTGCATAGCTGGGTCAGCGAGACGACGGTGAATGGGTGACCCCAGCCGCCGGTCAGGCCGTTGCTGTTGAGGATCTCGACCGTCTCGTCATAGGTGTGATCGTTGAGCAGTTCGTCGATCAGTGTGATCGTCGTCGGCGGCGTGGTGTGCGCCTCCCACGCCCGCAGCGGCCGTGGCACGTGTAGCGTGTGCTGATGGCCGCCTGAGAGGCGGACGTGCGCGGTGAGCTGCCCGCCGGTGTTGTGCAGTGTGACGTCGGTGACGAGCAGTCGGATCAGCCGTTTGCGTTCCCGCATCGGGGTCGCGGGGTTGGCCCACAGTGCGGGTAGGTCGGTCGCGAGCGCGCGGATCCGGGCGTGCTGCTCGTCGGTGAGCGGCCGGTTGCCGGCCTCGGCGGCACGCTCGTACTCATCTTTTGCGTCGGCGAGTTCGCGCAGCTTGTTGTTCCAGTCAGCTTCGAGCTGGTCGGCGACGAGCCGGTTGGTCGGGTCAACAGCGAGGTAGCGGCGGCGGGCTGCCTCAGCGGTGTGCTCGGCGCGCGTGACGCCCATCTGCCGGATCCGGTCGGCATCTGCGGCGCGCTGCGCGAGCTCGGTCGAGACGGCCAGTGCGGTCTCGATCGCCAGCGGGGTGAGCTGCTGGAGCACGAGCGTGGCGACCGCGGCGTCGATACCGGCGCCGCAGATCGTCTGGCATGGTGGGGTGCCGGTCGCGATCCCCTCACGCGAGCAGTGATAGTCCGGCTGCAGATCACCGTTGCAGCGCTTGTGGTAGCTGACGGTCATCCGCTTGCCGCACTTGCCGCACACCACGAGGCCTTGCAGCAGGGCGGGTCCTTCGCGGGCGGGACCGGCGCGGCGCTCCTCATCGCTGCGGGAGGCGGCGTTGGAGGCGAGCGTCTGCTGGTTGTGCTCGTACTGCTCGAAGGTGACGTATCCCGGGTGCGCATCCTGGATCATCACGGTCCACTGGTCGCGCGGCTTGTGGATGGTGCGGGAGTGGCCGTTGATGTCGGTGAGTTGCTTGCGTCGTCCGTAGAAGTACACGCCGGCGTATCTGGGGTTGTGCAGGGTGAACAGCACGAGGTCGTGGCGTAGTGGCTTCCAGTAGTGCTCGCCGTGGTGCGGGCCACCGAGGTGCCGGCCGGGGAACCGCAGTCCTTCGGCGGCGAACTGCTTGACGACCGCGTGCGCTGAGCCGGTCTGCTCAAAGCATCCGAACAGGTACGCGATCGCTGCGCGCACGCTCGCGTCCGGGTCGAGCGTGACGTTCCCGAGCTGGTCATACGCCAGGCCGACCGGTAGCCGCACGCGCAGCTCGCCGCGGGCGGCCTTCGCGAGCAGTCCGCCCTGCAAGCGGGCGCGGATGAAGTGAAGCTCCGCCTCGCTGATCGTGCCTTTCAGCCCGAGCAGGAGGCGGTCATTGATCGATCCTGGGTCATAGAGACCGTCCTCGTCGCAGATCAGCGTGCCCGACAGCGAGCACAGCTCAAGCAGTCGGTGCCAGTCGGCGTTGTTTCTCGCGAGCCGGGAGCATTCCAGGCCGAGCACGATCCCGGCCTTGCCGAGTGACACGTCGGCGACGAGCCGCTGGAACCCTGCGCGATCAGTCGCTGTCGCGCCGGACTGGCCTTGGTCGACGTCGATCACGATCACCTGGTCGGCGGGCCAGCCGAGCGCGACCGCCCGGCCGCGCAGGTCGTACTGACGGCGGGCTGACTCGGTGTTGTTGGCAACCTGGTAGAGGCTGGATTGCCGCACGTAGAGGTACGCGTCGCGGCGGAGATGATCGGCGGTCACCTTGCTCTGATCGTTCATCGCGTTTCCTTCTGTTGGTATGTGATCGGTAGTGACACGGAATCGGTGGTGGTGGTGACAGCGGTTGAGTTGGCAGTGACAGGGTTCAGGCCGCGAGTGGAAGCACCATCTGTGTCAGCACCGCGACGACCTGATCAACGCCCGGCAGCGACACCGTCTCAGTGCTCGCCGACTCGCGGCCCGCAGACGAGAACCTCGACGCAACGCCGTCGGCGCCGGTGACGCGTGCTGCCGGGGCGAGCTCGCTGACCGCGCTCATCCACGCCGTCGTCCCGCGGGCGGACAGCACCCCGTGCCCGAGTCGCCAGCCACCAGCGCCGCCCGCCAGGACCGCGTCTCGCAGCCGCTCATACGCCTCGCCAAGCGCCCGGGCGTCCCCTTCGGGTCTGGGGTTCTCGCTGTCAGCCACTTTTCGGGCCCCGCGTGGCGGCCTCCCTGCGGGCGAGCGCGCGCTCGATCGAGCGACGATGAACCGTGACCCCGAACCGCTCGCTGACTGCGGCGGCCAGCGCCGCCGCACCCAACCCTGGGTCGGCCGCCCGCAGCCCCTCCAGATGATCGAGCACCTCATCGGTCAGCTTGTGCGCGCCCCGCGGCCCCGGCTTGGCGGGCACCAGCCCCCCAAGCCCCTCCTCAGCCAGCGCCCGCGCTGCCGAGTAGTACGACTGCCGCGAGAACCCGAACGCGTCCGCCGCTGCGCTCACCGAGACGCCATCGGCCTCGACTCGGCGGACCATCTCGTACTTCACCTGCACCAGATCCCGCGCGTCGAAGAACTCCGAGCCGTGAAACGCTTCATCCACGACCGCCTCAGGGCGCGGGTTCAGCGTCCGCGACGCCGCCAACTCCTCCGCCTTGCCATCACGTGCACGCCTTGCCATCCCACTCCTCTCACGCAGTGTCCAGCAAATTATGCGCTAGCTGTCGGACGGAAAGCCGCGGGAGCGACCCGCAGTCACCGCATAGCCGCAGCAATCATGGCATCAAGTGCCCATTCCGCCGCCGAGTTCGTGCGAGCGTCGGAGCCGTCCCTTCGGTCACGTGCGGCAAAATCCGGTAGACAGGCGCGACATAATCCGCTTGACGGCAAAGCTAGTCGCTGGCGGCATCACGGTCCTCTGCGGAGGTTCGCGGGGCCACCAGCAACGCGACCAACTCCGCCAACGCCAGCAACCCCTCGAGGTGGAACGGCGCGCGGCCGCTCGCGACCACGACGAACGGGTCCTCCGGCACCACATCCGTCCATTCCGCGGGCAGCGAGACCAACGCACCCGCGTCGTCACGCACATACACGCGATCGGCCCGCCAGTTATGCCGGCGCTTGACGAACTCCAGCTCCAGGCCGGCCAACGGATGGAACGGGTGCGAGCCACCGCGCCCACGGATTCCACTCAGCCGACGCCCTGATCGCGATGATCTACCTCTGCTGCGCCGGAATCAAGATCGACCTCCCTCATCGATGAGTCACCCCCAGATCGACAGCAGAGCCAGTTTTTGTGGACGGCGATTGTCTCGATCGCGTTTCCCTACATCGCCGCGACGGCTGGGTGGATCCTGACCGAGATGGGGCGCCAGCCGTGGATTGTGCAGGGTCTGCTGAAGACCTCACAGGCCGTCTCGCCGAATGTGAGCACTGCGACCGTCGCATCGAGCCTCGGCGTTTTCGTGTTGCTATACGTCACGCTTGGGGTAGTCGACTTCGTCCTGATGCGGCGCTACGCGCGCGTCGATCCGCCGCAAGTCGCGCCGGCAGTGCCGCCCGGATCGGCGCCGGCGGTGGGCTACGGAGCGGCCTGACGTGGGTCTCGAGATCTTCTGGTTCTGCTTGATCGCCGTCCTATGGGGCGGCTACTTCCTGCTCGAGGGATTCGATTTCGGCGTCGGGATGCTGCTCCCGTTCCTGCCGCGGAGCGAGCGCGAGCGAAGGTTGATGTTCGACGCGATCGGGCCTGTCTGGGACGGTAACGAGGTGTGGCTGGTGGTCGCGGCCGGGGCAACCTTCGCCGCCTTCCCGGCCTGGTACGCGACTGTGTTCTCCGGCTTCTACATCGCTCTGCTGCTGGCGCTCGTCCTACTGATCGTCCGGGTCGTGTCGTTCGAGTGGCGCGGGCGGCGCGAGGACCCGCGCTGGCGGGCAGTCTGGTCATGGGCGAACACGATCGGAAGTGTCGGTCTGGCGTTCATCTGGGGGCTGACGCTCGCGAACTTCGTCCACGGGGTGCCGCTGAACTCCTCGCACGGCTTCGCGGGCGACTTCCTGGACCTGTTCAGCGCCTACACGGTGCTGGCGGGAATCACCACCGTGCTCCTGTTCGCCGCTCACGGCGCGACGTACCTGTCATTGCGGACGGTTGGAGACCTCCGCCAGCGGGCGGCCGGGATCGCGCGGCTGCTGTCCGTGGTTGCGGCGGTCGTCGGCATCGCCTTCGTCGCGTGGACGGTCGCGGTGGCGCACGATCGCAACAGCCGCGGCGTCCTCCCGACCGCGGTCCCGGCCGCGCTCACCGCCGCCGTGCTCGTCCTCGCCGCGATCTTCGTCACCGTTCGCAGGAGCGGCTGGGGATTCGCGATGAGCGGGCTCGGCGCGATCGGCATCGTGGCGACGATCTTCACCGGCCTGTATCCGCGCGTGCTGGTGTCGAATCCGACGTTTGCCAACAGCCTGACGATCTCCAACGCCGCGTCCGGGCACTACGCGCTGCAGGTGATGACGGTCGTCGCCGCGATCTTCACTCCGATCGTGCTCCTCTACCAGAGCTGGACCTACTATGTCTTCCGCAAGCGGTTGGGCGGAGAGCAGGTCGCCACGCCGGTCGCAACGCTCGGCGGGGGTAGCGGCGGCTCAGCGTCGGGCTAGATCCTGTGCGCGCCCTGGACCCGCGTCTGCTGCGCCGTACGAGGTCGGCGCGGCCGCTGCTCGCGATCGACACTGCGCTCGGGATCGGCACGGCTATGGCGGTGCTGCTACAGGCCAGCCTGCTCGCGCTGATCGTCGCCCGGGCGTTCGACGGCGCTCCGCTGCGAACGCTCCGGCTGGACTTCGGGCTTCTGGTGATCGCGTTCGTGATGCGGGGCGCGTTCGCGTGGGGCATGGAGGTCGCCGGACGTCGCGCGGCCTGGAGCGTCCTCTCCGAGCTCCGCCTGGCGCTCGTGCAGAAGCGGCTGCGCGAACAGCCGGCCGCGGTCGATGGCACCGGCGGTGCGGAGATCGCCGCCGTCGCGGTGCAGGGAGTCGAGGCGCTTGAAGGCTACTTTTCGCGCTACCTGCCGCAGGTGGTGCTCGCGTCGGTCGTCCCGTTCCTCGTGATCGCCTGGGCGGCGGTCGTCGACCTCGAGTCCGCGCTGATCATGCTGCTCACGCTCCCGCTGGTGCCGGTGTTCATGTGGTTGATCGGCTGCTACACGCACGAGCGGACCCGAGAGCGGTGGCAGGCGCTGCGGCAGCTCTCGAGTCACTTCCTCGACGTCGTGCGGGGTCTGCCCACGCTCCGGGCATTCGGCCGAGCCTACGACGAGGCGGCCACGCTGGGCCTGGTCAGCGAGCGCTATCGCTTGGCGACGATGCAGACCCTTCGGCTCAGCTTCCTGTCTGGGTCGGTGCTGGAGCTCGCGGCCACGCTCGGCGTTGCGCTGGTCGCGGTGACGGCCGGCGTGCGGCTCGTCGATGGTGGCCTCGGGCTGCAGGCCGGACTGACCGTGATCGTGCTCGCGCCCGAGCTCTACCTGCCGTTCCGCCGGCTCGGCGCCGAGTTTCACGCGAGCGCGGACGGGCTTGCCGTGGCGGAGCGAATGATCGCGCTGCTCGACGCCCCGGCGGCCGTCGGCCCGGGCGGTCCGCGGCTCGCACCGAGCCCCGCGCGAGCCGCCGTCAGGCTCGAGCAGGTGTCGTTCTCGTACCCCGCGCGCGAGGGGCTGGTGCTCGACGGATTGGACCTCGAGCTCCCACCCGGGCACACGGTGGCGCTGGTCGGTGAAAGCGGCGCCGGGAAGAGCACGGTGGCCGGGTTGTTGCTCGGGCTGCTTGAGCCGACCGGCGGCCGGATCTCCGTCGGCGGCATCGATCTTCGTGCGTGTCAGCCGGACTCGTGGCGGCGCCTGATCGCCTGGGTGCCCCAGCATCCGACGTTGTTTCGCGGCACCGTCGCCGAGAACATCCGGCTCGGCGATCCGGTCGCGTCGGACCGGATGGTGCTCGAGGCCGCCAGGCTCGCCGGCGCCGACGAGTTCATCAGCGCGCTTCCGGACGGTTTTGCCACGCTCGTCGGTGATGGGGAGCGATCCCTATCGCCCGGTGAGCGCCGGCGGATCGGACTCGCCCGAGCCTTCGCGAGAGACGCCCCGCTGGTCATCCTCGACGAACCGACGGCCGATCTGGACCCGCGCAGCGTCGCCGTCGTGGGCCGAGCCGTGCGGCGCTTGCAGATGGGGCGAACCATGCTCCTGATCGCCCACCGCCCCGAGCTCGTCGATACCGCTGACCGGGTGATTCGTCTGATCGACGGAGTCGCCATGCCCGAGCAAGGCGGGCAGGCCGCGTGAACACGACGCTGCCGGCGCTCCTCACGCTCGCGAACGCGCCGCGCTCGCGGCTGGTGCTCGCCGCGGTCCTCGGCGCGCTGACCGTCGTCTTCGGCATCGGCTTGATGGCCACGGCCGGCTACCTGATCTCGCGGGCGGCCGAGCGCCCAGCCGTCCTGTCGCTGATGGTGGCGATCGTCGCCGTACAGTTCTTCGGCCTCGGTCGCCCGATCCTCCGCTACCTGGAACGGCTCACCTCCCACGATGTCGCGCTCCGTGTGCTCGGGCGCGTCCGGGCGCGCTTTTTCGAGCGCATCGAGCCGCTCGCGCCCGCCCAGCTCGACTCATACCGCGAGGGTGACCTGCTCTCGCGGATGGTCGCGGATGTCGACGCGATGCAGAACCTGTACCTGCGCGGCGTCGGGCCGCCGCTCGTCGCGCTCCTCGCCGGCGCCATCTCGGTCGGCGTCGCGTCCGCCGTGGTGCCGGTCGCGGGCCTCCTGCTCGCCGCCGGTCTGCTCGCCGGCGGCCTCGCCGTGCCGGCGCTGTCCGGCCTCTTCGCTCGCCGGGCGGGCCGGCGCCAGGCCCCAGCGCGCGGCGAGCTCACGGCCGAGCTGGTCGAGCTGATCCGCGGCGCTCCGGAACTCGTCGCCTTCGGCCGCGAGCAGGCCGGACTCGCCCGCGTCCGCGCCGCCGACGGCACGCTAGTGAAGCTGGCCCGACGCGACGCCCTCGCCACCGGCGCGGCCGACGGACTTGGATAGGTCGTGACCGGGGTCACGGTCGCCGGCGTGCTCGCCGTCGCGGTCTCCGCGTCGACCGAAGGGCGGCTCGACCGCGCCCTGATCGCGATGCTGGCCCTGCTCGCGCTGGCCTCATTCGAGGCCGTGACCCCGCTGGCCGCCGCTGCCCGCGAGCTGTCGGCGACGCTCGCCGCGGGCCGGCGGATCCTCGAGCTCATCGACCCCGAGGCCGCCGTCCACGACCCGATCGACCCGGCCCCCGCCCCTCACTGGCCGTTCGCGGTGGCGCTCGAAGGTGTGCGCGCGAGGTACCCGCGCCAGCCGCGTCCCGCGCTCGACGGCGTGAGCCTGTGGCTCGACCCGGGAGAGCGGGTCGCGCTCGTCGGAGCCAGTGGCGCGGGCAAGACCACGGTCACCAACCTGCTGCTTCGCTTTCTCGATCCGGAGCAGGGACGGGTGACGATCGCCGGACGCGACCTGCGCGAATATGGCCAGACGGACATCCGGCGCGTGATCTCGGTCGCCGGGCAGGACTCGCACCTCTTCTCGGCGAGCATCCGCGACAACGTGCGCCTTCCGCGCCCAGAGGCGAGCGACCGGGAAATCGAGCAGGCGCTCCGACGCGCGCGGATCTGGGATTGGACCTGCCGGCTTCCCGACGGGCTCGACACGCTCGTGGGCGAGGAAGGACGCGAGCTGTCGGGGGGCCAGCGCCAACGGATCGTTCTGGCGCGGGCGTTGCTCGCCGACGCGCCGGTGCTGGTACTCGACGAGCCGACCGCCCACTTGGATCCCGGCACCGCGAGCGAGCTCATCCGCGACGTATTGTCGGCCGCGAGCGACCACACACTGCTGCTGATCACGCATCGCAGCGAGGGGCTCGATCTCGTCGATCGGGTGCTCACGCTTGAGGCGGGTCCGGTCGCGGATTGCCCTTCGGCCCTTCCAACACGACGCGATTTCCACCAACTGCCTGATGTCGGCAGTTCCTTCCTGCGGTCAAATGAGGAGGGCCACTGGCCGCAGGCCAAAGACTTGGGGCGGAAGGAGGGCGCGTGACCCCCGGTCTGGCGTTGTTTGGCGGGTGCGTTGTGATCTGTCTTGTGTGCCTTTTGCTTGTGCTCGTCTTCGGCAACCGTCATTGAGATCGAGATGAGCACGTCGCTCACCAACAGGGGCGGCAAATCGCCGTCGCGGGGGGGCGAGCCCTTCGATGCGGACCGTCAGGACGCCCCGGGCACGACACGGTTTCCACCAACTTGGCTGATGTCGGCAAGTTGCACGTGCGCTCAAGTGCAAGGGGCGGCACTACTCGCCGCCGGCCAAACACTCACAACGGAGGAAACGCACTGAGCGATCAGCCTAGATCCTGTCTGTGCTGGCAGCTTCTCACGCGAACGTCGATGAGGCAAATCGCGGATTACGAGGCGGTCAAGGCGCCCTATCACGAGGTCGAGGTCAAGACCTCAGATGATTTCGGTGCGGCGGCGATGACAGGAGAGACGTGCCCGCTGTGGGAACCAAAGGGCTGGCGGCGGCCAAGAGCCCTAGGTCCTGACCGAGACCGTGATGCCGATTCAGGAGTCCCCAAACCTCACGGTCCACGATCCGCCGCGTGCGCATCACCTGTCGTCCGCCGGCCGCGACGAGGGTGGAAACCCGGGCTCAGGGATCCACGGCCTCATGCGGCGACCATGCCTCTGCCGCCAACGGCGCTTGGCCTCGGCGATCGCCCGCCGAGTCGTGCGCTCCGACCCGTCATCGCCCATCTCACAAGCTTCGAGTGCGCCTGATCGGCGCGAATCCGCCCACGCGAACGAGCGACCAGCTCCTCGATCTTGTCCATGAAGGGATCGGCCACCGGCGGCCGGTGCCTCGCCCGCGCCGGCGGCGTGCCACCCGTCGCCTCGCGCACCGCGACCCAATGCGCCACCGTCTTGTGATCGCACCCGACCAGCACCGACGCCTGCCGAAACGAACCAGTCAAGTCATACGCCTGAACAATCGCCATCACTTCCTCCGGTGTCTTCATACCGGCCCTCCAGAACGCGCGCTAACAGAAACGCGCGCCCAAGTACCGACGCCTCAGACAGAAACGTGGGGAGAAACGGTGGCCACCCATCGGGAGAAACCGTGGCCGCCAGTGCGGAAATTCAGTGGCCGCCTACGGGGAGATTTCCATGGCCGCCGTCAGGCGACCCGATCGGGGCTATCGAGAGTGCTGCGAGTAAGCCGAATGCGGGAGCGGGCTTGAGTGTGCGAGAAAGGAACGGATGATCCGGGCCTTCCGTTGCCCAAGATGCAACGCGATCTGGGTGCACGCTCGCGCCAACAAGCGTCGCTGCTCGCACCGAGGGGTCGTCGGGCGGCAGGCACGCGCTACCGCCGACGACGAACGCTGACCGGCCCATCAGCCTGGGCCGTACCACCACCCCGGGCACTGACGTTGGCCGGTGGGGGACTGCCATGGTCTGTCATTTAACTTCAGCTGCACTTTGATTTGCTGGCCTCGACGAAGGTCTTGACCGAGCTCACGAGCGAAGGTCTTGACCGAGCTCACGATTCCGGCTGCACTCGGTCCGATCGCGCCGATCTGTGTCGCCGAAGGACTCGACCGGAGCGCCTTGACGGCGCCCTGGAGCGCGTCGGCGGACGACTTGACCGCACTGGTCTCGCTGGGAAGTCGCTCTTGGCGGCGTTGACCAGCGACGTCGCGTCACTCTCGATCGTCTTGGCCTGCGTCTGCAGACCGCTCATACCGCTGCTGGAGGCGACGCTCGGCAGATTTTTGATCGAGTTCTCCAGATTGGTGCGGTCCGATCAGCACGCCCGGCTTGCTGCTGCGACAACCGGCCCGGGCGATCAGCGCGACGGCCGTGAGCATCGCCATATCAGTGGGCGTGCCTACGCGGGCGTCCCTCGGACGGTGCCCAGACCTCCGCAGCGGCGCTCTCGCAATCTCGCGTGAGCCCAGCACACTGCGATCGGGATGGTCGGCTCGTGCGTTGAGTACCAGCAGCCCAGATGATGCTGCCCCTTCTCAGGAGTTCCGGGAGGTCGAGCCGTCAGCCGGACCCGACATCGCCCCTCTTGGTGCGAAGCGCGTGGAGGAGCGACGCTCGGGCCGGCTCGCGACGGCCGACGCAGACCTGCCTCCGTTGTCGTACGGCATCTCGTCGGCGACTCCACGAGCCCTGCTCGGCGCGGGGAACGGGCCTGTGGCCGACGGCCTGCTTGCCGGAGAACTGGCTAGCGGCTGGGCCAAAGCGGCGGTCTGCGCCGGCGCGACCCGGGCGCGGCTTGCCCTTCTGGATCGGTCTACGACGGGCAGCGAACGCCCGGCGTATGTCGAGGGCGGGCGGTGCTAGCTGGCAGCTCTCGGGCTGGCCCTTCAGCAAGCGGCCTCGCGTTTCGGAAGCAGAGGCGCCTGCGGACGATGGCGATGTCGCCCGAGAGTTGTGCAATCGCCCAGGAGGAGGAGCGCCGGCGCCGCCGTCGGACGATCGCTCCGTCACAAATCCGATCGTCCCGGCACCCCGGGCGGGGTGATCGCTCTCGACGGCGAACAATCACGCGGCCGGGACCACGGGCGTGATTGCGTTGCGCAGATTGCGATCACGCGCTCGCTGTCAATCCGTTCGCCGCTCGCCGTGTGAAGCGGTCGTCATGCCCAGGTAACGGCAATCGGCGTAATCCGGGCAGCGCCCTGCCACGCGCAGATAGCCGCTCGCGATGCTTGGCGGCCGCGCCGACCGGAAAACGCCGACGATGCGCTCGGCGCTCGGCGCTCGTCGACTTCTGCTTTTGCTTCGGCCCCCCGTCGAGGCTCGCTTCCCCTATCGCGTGATCTCGGCAGGGGCAGGTCCAGGCCGTAGACCTGAGATGCGCCTTCTGCTTTGCCGTAAGGCGGCCACGCCGACGCGCATGACGAGATGGCTCACTCCTGATTCGAAGTGGCCGGCACGATGACATGACCCAGATAGAGGTGTGGAGCAGCCGCGGCCTGACCGTGCCCACGGTCGGTGCCGCCCAAGCGGACGGGATCGTGGCCACCCCATCGCCTACCTAGCTTTACGTGACCACGCATACCGCGACGGTTGGGACCCGAGTCGTAGAGCGGCGCCGCGCGGTCGCCCTGGCCAGGCACTACCGTGAGGCCGAGGGCCTGTCGATCGCACAGATCGCCGAGCGTCTGGGGCGCACGCCGGCGACAGTCAAGGCCTACTTCTACGATCCGACGGGCGAGAAGGCCCGGGCGGTCAAGCGCCGCTACCAGGGCGTCTGCCGCGGCTGTGGCGCGCCGACCACGGCCCGAGGAGGTAAGGGCGACGCGTACCCGTACTGCAAGCGCTGTCATCCCGGGGCGATCGCACCGACCCGGACGCGCGAGTGGGTTCGCGACGCGATGCGCGTCTGGCAGGCCCGGTACGGCAGTCCGCCGTCGTCGACCGATTGGTCTCGCACGCACGCCCGCCGGCGTGGCGGGGACGCACTCGCACCCCTGCGGGACGGGGATTGGCCGGCGCCGTCGACGGTCGTGGACCTGTTCGGCACGTGGGCCGCGGCGCGGACCGACGTCTTCCCCGACAACTGAAGAATCAAGAAGGGGCATCGCCGGTCTGGCCCGGTACCTATCCGGCAAGGATGGACGAGCAGCTTGCCCAACGCCAGACCCCGATCGACCGCGACGCCGGCGGTGTCGACGGCTGGACCGAACTGGCCGTCGAGAACCCCACGTTCCTGCTCGAGCGCCTCGGCGCCGAATGCGGCGACCTGCAGTTCCTGCGCGAGCTGACCGTCAACGGACTCGACGCGATCGCCGCGCAGCCCGGTCCCGCCGGCGGGCGGGTGGTGTGGGATCTGGACTGGCAGCGCTTCGAGGCCTCCGGCGGCCGGGTGCGCAAGCTGGCGGTGACCGACACCGGGACCGGCATGCGCCCCGACCAGCTGGGGCGCTACATCAACCAGCTGGCCGCCAGCAGCCGCGAGCAGTCCCACACCGCCAACTTCGGGGTCGGCGCGAAGATCGCGGCCGGATCACGCAACCCGCACGGGCTTGAATACCGCTCCTGGCACGACGGCCACGGCGCGCTCGTCTGCTTCAAACGCCATCCCGACGGGCGCTGGGGCCTCGAACCCCAGGAATGGCCCGACGGGCACACCGACTACTGGCGTCCGCTCGGCGAGCCCGACAAGCCGTGGCTGCTGCGCGGCCAGGACCACGGCACCCAGGTCGTGCTGCTCGGCCACGGCGAACGCCATGACACCACCCAGGCGCCCGAGAGCGTGAGCGACGCCCGCCAGGACTGGATCACCCGCTCCCTCAACAGCCGCTTCCGCCAATTCCCAGACGGGATCGAGGTGCTCGTCCGCGACCACCACGGCCGCGGCAAACCTGGACAGCTCACCCGCGTCGACGGCGAGCGCGCGCACGTCGAGCGCCGCGCCGTCGGCGGCGGCATCGTCGAGCTCAACGACGCGGTCGCGGGCTGGTGGGTGCTCGATGACGACCACCGCGCCCGCCGCCGCGAGGCCAGCACCTGGACCTCCAGCGGCCACGTTGTCGCCGTGCACGGCGACGAGCTCTACGACCTGCTCGCCCCGACCCGCGGCGGATACGGACGCCTGCAGGACTTCGGCGTCCGCTTCGGCTACGAACGCGTCGTCATCCACCTCCAACCACAGGTTGCTCCAGATCGCCTGCAGGCCAACACCGCCCGCACCATGCTCCTGCTCGACCACGAACCCCTCCCCTGGACCCGCTGGGGCGAACAGTTCGCCGCCGCCATGCCCGACGAGATCCGCCGCCTCCAGGAACACGCCGCCACCACCGACGCCACCCCACGCCACGACGCGATCCGCAGCCGCGTCGCCTCGATCCTCCCGCTCTACCGCCTCAGCCGCTACCGACCCCCAACGCCACCCCGCGCATCACCCGCCCCCGGCGACCGCGACGCCCCGCCGACCAGGACGCGCCGCGCCAAACGGGCGGCGCCCAAAGCGCCGCCGACCAAGGATGCCGACACCGTCATCACCGGCGACGCCGCTTCGTCCAACACCGCGGATGGCGCGCCGCCCGCAGATGGCCGCGACCTCGAGGATGGCGC
>JBELAG010000362.1:0-7930 GCA_049509055.1 Solirubrobacteraceae bacterium | reverse complement strand
GCCGCGGCGCTGCCCGGGCTGATCGTCACGCTGCTGCTCGGCACCGCGGCGTTCACCACGATCGGGATCGGGATCACGCGCTTCATCCCGTCGGCCGAGTCCGGTCCGATCGTCGTCAACCTGGCGGTGCTGCCGCTGACCTTCATCTCCGACGTGTGGTTCCCGACCGACACGCTGCCCAAGGCGCTCAACACGATCGCCGGCCTGTTCCCGATCAAGGCCCTGGCCAGTGGGCTGCAATGGGTCTTCGACCCCCGCCACCACGGCGCCGGCTTCGACGCCACCAGCCTGCGCACGCTGGCGATCTGGACCGTCGTCGGGATCTACCTGATGCTGCGCTTCCTGCGACAGCCCCAGGGCGAGGTGGCATGAGCCGGCCGTTTCGCTGGATCCAGGTTGGCCGCTGGGTCCAGGGCGACCGGTCGGGCAGGGGAGGCCCGGTCAGCCCTCGCAGTCCGGTCACCCTGGTGATCTGGCTGGTGTTCATCCTGTTCCCGTTCGGCGACGCGCTGGCAGGCTCGGGAACCGGGGTGGCACATCTGCTGACGATCGCCGCCACGGTCGTGTTCATCGCGGCCTACATCTGGATCGTCCTCGTCATGTTCACGCCGCGCGACACGCCGGCCCGCCTGGCCCTGCTCGGCGTCCTGCTCGGCGTCGCGATCGCGCTCACCCTCGCGTCGAGCACGAGCTGGGGATACCTGTTCTCCTACTGCGCGGCCTGCGCCGCCCTGGCGATCCCCGCCCCGTTCGGTCTCGGGGCCGTGCTCGTCTGCGCCGCGCTGGCCGTCGGCTGCACCGCGCTGGACGGAGGGTCGGCCGCCACGATGATCAGCTTCGGCTCCAGCACCGTCGGCGTCGGGCTGCTGCTGGCCCTGATGCGCGATCTGCGGATGCGCAACCAGGAGCTGTGTGAGGCCCGCGCCGAGCTCGCCCGCGCCGCTGTCCTGGCCGAGCGCGAGCGCATCGCCCGGGACCTGCACGACCTCCTCGGCCACACCCTGTCGGTGATCGCGATCAAGGCCGAGCTGGCCGGGCGGCTCCTGCCCGCGGCGCCCGACCGCGCGGCGTCCGAGGTGGCCGACGTCGAGCAGGTCGCGCGCCAGGCGCTCGGCGAGGTCCGCGAGGCGGTCAGCGGCTACCGCCGGCCGACGCTCGACGGCGAGCTGGCCGGCGCGCGGATGGCCCTGTCGGCCGCCGGCATCGAAGCCGACTTCGAGTGTGCGCCGGTCACGCTGGACCCGGAGGTGGAGGCCGTGCTCGCCTGGGCCGTGCGCGAGGGCGCCACCAACGTGATCCGCCACTCCGGCGCGACCCGCTGCACGGTCATCGTGCGCGCCGGGCTCGACGGGGCAGCGGTGGAGGTGCGCGACGACGGCGGGCGCGCCGCCGTCCCCGGGCGTGGCGCCGTCCCCGGGCGTGGCACCGTCCCCGGGCGCGCCGCCGTCCCCGGGCGCGCCGCCGTCCCCGGGCGGGTCGGTCACGGTCTGGAGGGACTGACCGAGCGCGCCCGCGGGCTGCGGGGCCGCCTGGAGGCCGGCGAGCTGCCCGGCGGTGGCTACCGGCTGAACGTCTCCGTCCCTGCGAGCGGACGATGATCCGCGTCCTGCTGGCCGAGGACCAGGGCATGATCCGCGGCGCGCTCGCCAGCCTGCTGGGCCTCGAACCCGACTTCGAGGTCGTCGCCGAGGTCGCCCGCGGCGACGAGGTGCTCGACGCCGCGCTGCGCGTTCGTCCCGATGTCGCCCTGCTCGACATCGAGATGCCGGGGGCGAGCGGCCTGAAGGCGGCCGAGCAGCTCGCCGCCGAGCTCCCCGCCTGCCGCGTCCTGATCCTCACCACCTTCGGGCGCCCCGGCTACCTGCGCCGCGCGATGGAGGGCGGGGCCTCCGGCTTCGTCCTCAAGGATGCGCCCGCCTCCGAGCTGTCCTCGGCGATCCGCCGCGCCCTGACCGGCGAGCGGGTCGTCGATCCCGGCCTCGCCGCCGCCGCCCTCTCCCAGGGCGAATGCCCCCTCACCGCCCGTGAGCACGAGGTCCTCGCCGCCGCCCGCGGGCACGCCACGGCGTCCGAGCTCGCCCGCACGCTGCACCTGTCGCCGGGCACCGTCCGTAACCACCTCTCCTCGGCGATGCAGAAGCTCGACGCCCGCAACCGCGCCGAGGCGGTCCGGGTCGCCGAGGAGCACGGCTGGCTCTAGTGGTCGCCCCCGCACACACGCTCGCATTCGAGCGGCCCCCGGCGGCGCCCGGCGGCGTCCTCGAAGGCGCGTGCAGCGCTGCACGTCGCCTGCTGCGTGTTTGCCGTGCGCGGACCCCGGCCCGAGCCCGACTCTGGGTGCGTCCCATGCGCCGCGCCCGGCCAGCCAGGCGAGGTACATGTTCGGCCTATATGCCCTAAAAAGTACCCCGGCACCCCCCGACCCGTCCGGCGCTGCCGGACGAGCGGCGCTTCGATGCGGCTGAGAGGATTCGAACCTCCACGGGCTCGCGCCCACACGGACCTGAACCGTGCGTGTATACCAGTTTCACCACAGCCGCTCGGACGGTGGAAGTTAGCAACTGTGGAGCCACCGCGCGGGCGCGCCATCGCGACGCGGCGCCGCCCCACGGCCGCCGGAACGCGCTCCGACCACGCGATCCCACGCTAAGCTGATGACGCCCCGAGTGCCCGCAGGCCAGTCGGGGCACGCAATCGACATCACCCCGCCGCTATCGTCTAGGGGACTAGGACGCCGCCCTCTCACGGCGGAAACCCGGGTTCGAATCCCGGTAGCGGTATTCCAGAAAAGACCTGCGAACGGGGCAGATATCCGACTTTGCAATAGCGGGGGCTACGAACCGCCCGGAGCGTCAAAGCAATGGCCTCATCGGATCCGTCGCGCGATTGCGTTCGTTCGAAGCGATCGTGCGTCATTGGCCGCCTGACCGCAAACGCGCTCATCCCGTTGGGCCGCCGTTGGTGGCTGCTCCCGGGCGACGAGGAGCCATCTCGGGGCTGCGGCCTGGGTGGCCGTTTAACCTGCTCAGCAGGCACGATGACCGAACAGATCAGTGATCAGCGGCGCTCGTGCACACACTCCCGAGCTCGACGCCTTCCTGCATAGGGAAGCTGCCGCTTGGCCCTCACCCGCCGCTGCTGGCGCGCATCCGTGAGACGCTGCCCGCACAGCCGGCGCTGCTGGCCGACGCGGCTCAGCTGTCCGGGATGGCTCAGCCCAGCGCCGCACCGGCTCATCGCGCCGAGACTTCCTTGACGGCGCCAGCGCAGCCTCACGATGATCACGGCGCGGGTCCGCGTCGCGCTGATCCGGTCGCGCAGGGCGCGATCGCATCGCCGCGGCCGACCGCATTACCTCAGATCGGGGACGCCGAAGGCTCTTATCTCGCCGATACCGACGCGTAGGGACATGCATCCGCCCGCCAACCCCTGGCCACGTGAGGCGTATGAGACCGCAAAGCCGAGGTGTCAAGTCATGGGCGTGGCTGTACTGGCAGGTTGGGCGCCGGACGCCGCAGTCGTCATCGCCGGTCACGACGCGAGCGCGCCGCACGTGATGCCGAGCGACGAGCGGTGAGCTATCCGCGACAATTCGGCTGCCCACGGATCGCGTCCGGTGGCGTCCCTTCGGGTGACGCCGCATCCCCGGCGGTGCGCGATCCGGCGCGTCTGAGCTCGCTGAGGGACACCGGGGTTCTCGACCGCGAGCCCGACGAGGCGTTCATGCGCCTCAACCGGTTGGCCGTCGAGCTGCTCGGCGTGCCGGTGTCGCTGGTGTCGCTGGTGGACGAGAGCCGCCAGTTCTTCGCCGGCCAGGTCGGGGTCCCCGAGCCGTGGGCGTCATTTCGTGAGACGCCGCTGTCGCACTCCTTCTGCCAGCACGTCGTCAACAACGACGAGCCGCTGGTGATCGAGGACGCCCGCTCCCACCCGCTGGTCTCCGCCAATCTGGCGGTTCGCGATCTCGGGGTCGCGGCCTATGCCGGCGTCCCCGTGCGTCTGAACGACGGCAGCCTGCTGGGAGCGTTCTGCGCGATCGACGGCACCCCTCGAGCGTGGACGCAGCGCGATGTCAGCATCCTGTGCGACCTCGCGGGGATGGCCGCAGACCTCCTGGAGCTCAGGCGCGCCGAGGCCGGCTCGGTCCTGCGCGATCCGTTGACTGAGCTGCCGAGCCGGAGTCTGTTCGTCGAGCTCGTGACGCGGTCGCTGACCCGTGGAGTGCGCAACGGCTCCTGCGTGTCGGTCCTCGCCGTGGGTCTTGACGGGTTCCGGCTGATCAACGAGGCGCTGGGCCATGCCGGCGGCGATCAGGTCTTGAGAACCGTCGGTCAGCGGCTGGCCTCGACACTGCGCGGCAGCGATTCGGTGTGTCGCATGGCCGGCGATGAGTTCCTGGTGCTCTGCGAGTCACTGCGCGACGAGGCCGAGGCGATGGTCGTGGCGCAGCGCCTACGCGACACGGTGATCACCGACCCCGTCAGGATCGACGGCCGCGACCAGCTGATCGCCGCGACCGTCGGCGTGGCCTGCTCGATCACGCCGGTGGACGCCGGCGAACTGATCGACGCGGCGCTCGCGGGACTGCGCCGCGCGAAGGCCGGCGCTCGAAAGGTGAGCGCCCCCGTCGATCCCGCGCGCCGAGCGCGCGCCGACAGCCGGCTGCGACTGCGTAGCGAGATCGCCGGCGCGCACACGCGCGGCGAGATGCGACTCGTCTACCAGCCGGTCATGGAGATCACGGGCCGGCAGATGAGCGGCGTCGAGGCTCTACTGCGCTGGGAGCACCCCGACCTCGGACTCATCCCTCCTGACGATTTCATCCCCGACGCCGAGAAATCAGGGGCGATTGTCGCGCTGGGCGAATGGATCGTGCGCCAGGCGTGCTCCGATCTGCGCGCGTGGAGCCGGCTTCGCCCCGATCGTCACCTCACGGTCGCCGTCAACGTGGCGCCCGTCCAGCTGGCCACCGCCAACTTCGCCGATGTCGTGTCGGCGATCCTGGACGACGTGGGCGTCGCGCCGTCGTCGCTGATTATCGAGATCACCGAGCGCACACTGTTGCGCGACGGCGAGCATCACCGTCAGGTGATGGGCGATCTCCGGGCGGTCGGGATCCATTTCGCGCTGGATGACTTCGGCACCGGCTACTCCGCGCTCGGATACCTGACGCGCTTCCCGATCGACCTGCTCAAGATCGACCGCTCGTTCATCGATGCCATGAGCACCGACCCGCGTTCGACCAGACTCGTCGAGGGCATCCTGGCGATGGCTGGCGGCCTGGGAATGCAGACCGTCGCCGAAGGCATCGAGACTGACGTCCAGCTCGAGGTCCTCACCGCGATGCGCTGCCCGCTCGGACAGGGCTATCTGCTGGGCCGCCCGGTGCCCGCCGCCGACATCGCGGCCCAGCTCGCGCTAGCCTGCAGCCGTCAACCGTTGCGGCGTTGACTGGAATTCCCACCGTCGCGGTGGGGCCAAGCGAAGTCGTCGTTCTCACTCGATGGAGCGGCGGATCAAGGAGATCAACCGCTTCACGGTCGGATGGACCGGCTGCTTCGCGTTTGCCGACACCATCCTGCCGTTCGAGAAGCTGCCGTTCGAGAAGCTCGAGAAGTGGCTGCGCCGCAGGCTCAGACAGGTGCGCTGGAAAGAGTGGAAGCGTCCACAAACGCGCTACCGGAACCTCCGGGCGCTCGGTATCCCCGACCACGACGCCCGCTCATGGGCGGCGTCGCAGAAGGGCTACTGGCGCATCGCCGGGTCCTGGCCACTCCAACGCGCCCTGCCGAACGCCTACTGGCACAAGACCGCTGGCCTGAAAGGGTTCACCGACCCCTACCGCCGTGTCCGGGAACGCTGAGCGAACCGCCCGGTGCAGACCCGCATGCCGGGTGGTGTGGGAGGGGCCAGGGCAAGCCTGGCCTCTACCCGATTCGGCGGGCGGCCCGCGGAAACGGAGCGGCCGAAAGGCCACCACCGCGCCGCGGGTCGACCCTACCTCTCCACCGACGCGCTCGACGAGATCCGCCGCGACGTCTGGAACGACGCCCGCCGCCAGGGCCAGACCCAGCTCGCCAAAGAGCTCAAACGCGCCCGGTTCGTGGTCTGGAAGAACCCGGGCAACCTGACTGAGCGCCAGCAGCTCAAGCTCGCCCGCGTCCAGCAACTCAATCAGCGGTTCTACCGCGCCTACCTGCTCTCCCAGCAGCTGCGCGAGATCTACCGGGTCGCGTTCAAGGAGGCGATCGCGCTGCTCGACGCCTGGCTGGCGTGGGCCAGACGATCCCGACTCGCACCGTTCGTCAAGCTCGCACGCACGATCACCGTGCAGCGATCCGGGATCGAGGCCGCGATTCAGAACGGGTTGAGCAACGCTCGGGTCGAGCAAGTAAACACCCAGCTACGGCTGATCACCCGGCGCGCGTTCGGGTTTCACTCTCCTCACGCCGCGATTGCGCTCGCGATGCTCGCCCTCGGTGGGCTCTGCCCACGACTACCCGGTCGGTGACGCCACCCACGGTTCATGCGGGAGGTCTCTAAAACGCAACCGGCAAGCCCTGCTGCGGCACGACCGTTTAGGGCCGCTGCGTCACAAGGGGATCCTAGTCCTGTCGCGGGTTGCCGTCGATGGCTATTACCTCGGCTTACCAGAGACGCGCGACATGTTGCTGGGAGTCATCCTCTGGAACGACGTGTTACACGAACTCCAGGAACTCTTGCCACCGAGCGGCGCGAACAACGCTTTGTGGGTGTGATTGCTGGCGCGTGCCTCCGGCAAAGCATCTCCATCGCCGGCCGACACCTTCCGCAATGCGCAGGCATGACGCCGTGAGTCTCGGGGGTGCTCGCAGCACTTGGACCCATGCGCGTAGCCGGATCTGCGAATAGTCTCGGCAGCACCGCCTTCGGCCCGCTGCGCTTCGAGTTGGTCACCGCTGAGCGCCGGCTCTCTATTCGTCGGGTGGCTCCCACACGGCGCACCTGAGGCTGTGCGACGCCTCGTTAAGACCTCCTGTCCCGGTCCGCTCGGAGGATCCAAACCGGCGTCGACGGCGATCTTCGATAGACGCGCCGACACGTCCCGAGAATCCAGTCCGGCCATGGACTCTCGCATGCCTTGGTGCTGTGCCCTGGCCGGTCGGGGACCCGATCTCCACGAGGTGCAGCGCGTGCAAATCCGAAGAGCCAGCCAGCGGCCTTCGAACGGAATCGTCCGGAAACTGAGGGTTTCCGAGACGTTCAAGCGTGCCCACAACGCGTTTGACCTGCACCGCTGAAGGTCGCGATTCGACAACGTTGTTTGGGGCAGTCAGCCTGCGGCGGGACAGCGGGGGGCTGCGTTTCGCTGGGGACGTCCACCGTGCGGCCGGAGCGTGAGTCACGCTCCGGCCGCAGACAGTTGCGCTACCCCTTGAAGGCCCACTTCAGGGGGATGGCTGCGACGCCTGAGGCGACGCCTGCCATTGAAGCGGCGATCGCGGCGTTGCCACTCGTGATCGCTATGACCAAAGTGGCCGCGACCGCGGCTGCGAAGAGTACGGAGAACAGCACGAGCAGGCCAATCAGGATTGGGCCGCGGGTGTTGTTGCTCATGACGGGATTACCTAACTATTTGTGGCCACACTCGGCCGTGAGTGGCCTGTTTGTTGTTGCGCTAGGCTGAAGCTGGCCGATCCTCGGACGATGGCGGCGTACACGTCCACCACTCATCAGCCCGAGCGGCGAACCACACACCCAATTGGGCGCCAGCCCAGTCGCTCGCCAAGCCTCAAGTCTAACGGTCCCGCCTCGGTACCGCTAAAAATGGAAGCTACTGACGCAACCGTGGGTGCTGTCACCGCCCGGGTAGGGGTGGGCAGAGCCCGCCGAGTGAGAGCATCGCGAGCGCGATGACGGCGTCGGGTGAGTGGTAGCCGAACCCGCGGCG
>JBELAG010000361.1:0-5694 GCA_049509055.1 Solirubrobacteraceae bacterium | reverse complement strand
CGACTGGCTGACGCGCCTGCTCGCGCTCGCGGCCTGGCACGCTGATCGTGGCGAGGAGGTGTTCCTCGCCCCCGCCGTCCGCCACCAGCCACGCGGCGACAAGCACGCCGTCACGCACACGCGGGCGTTGTGGGTCGACATCGACGCGCCCGGGCAACTGCACCACCTGTGGGCGTTCCTGGCCGAGCGCAAGCGCCATCTCCTGCTGGAGAGCGCCGGGAGCGGAGGCGTCCACGCCTATTGGCTATTGGACCAGCCGCTCTCAGCCACGCAGGCACTCGCCGGCGGGGAGGTGGTGGAGCCGATCGAACGCGCCAACGCACGGTTGATCCACCACCTCGGCGTCGACGACGACAGCACGCCGAACGTCGCCGACCCGGCATGTCGAGATCGCAGTCGACTCCTTCGCCTGGCCGGCACCGTCAACAGCAAGACCGGCCAATTCGCCCGGATCCTCGAGGCCGACTTCCAGCTCGCGCCGTATTCGATCGCGGCCCTGGTCGGCGATCTGCCCGACCCCCCGTCGCTGCCACAGTCGCGGCGAGTCCCACGGACCGAAACGCACGCTGACCCGTACAAGCGAATCCTCCCGCCGGAGTACTTCGAGGCGCTCGCCGGAATCACGGTGCCGCGCGGCGGACTCGTGCGCTGCCCGCGAGTTGGGCACGACGACGTGCACCCGTCCTGCTCGGTCGGCACCGACGCCACCCAGGGCTGGAAATGCCATGCCGGGTCGTGCGGGGCGGGCGGCGCGATCTATGACCTCGCGTCGGTCCTGCTCGGCGGCCCGTGGGGCCGCGACCTGCGCGGCGAGCAGTTCCGCCGCGCCCGCGCCTATGTCGCCGACGTGCTCGGCGACCTCACCTGATCGATCACCACTCGAGAGGAACACGATGCTCACGCTCACCCCCACCACCGCGATCAGCTCGACCGCCGCGGCCGCTTCGCAGCCGGTGCGGGCGCTGGGGGTCGCCAACACCCATCGCAGCGCGACCGCGACGATCAAGACGCGGCTGCGCCACCGCGAGATCACTCTGCGCGAGATCCTCAACGACCCACCGCCCGAACTGCACCGCCACATGACTTGGGAGGTGCTGCTGTGGGCGCCCGGGATCGGCCGCATGCGCCTGCGCGCCCTGAACGTCCGCGCGATGCGCGACGGGCACGTCAACCTCGCCGCACCCCTCGGCGCGCTCACTGCTCGCCAGCGCCAGTGGCTGGCTGACCGGCTGTGCCGATGAACCCCGCGGCGGTCGATGACGGGCGGGTTGTCGTGCACGTCTGCGACCGGGTCAACCCGACGCTGGCCGGTCACGACGGCCGTGAGTACACCAGCCCGCCGCACGCTCCCGCTGACGCGCTCGCGCTCGTCGGTCTGCTGCTCGGACGACCCACCCCGCCCGACCACCACCACGACACCGTGTGGCGCTGTCCTGTCGCCGGCGGGCAGCGCACGATCACCCTCAGCCCGATCAACCCGGACGGTGAACGGAGCCTCTGATGCCCGACCCTGACCCCGCCCGCGAACCGCGCCCGCACCCGCCGTCGCGGCGCGTGCGCCACGCGCCGCTCGTCCTGCTCGCCCTGCTGTTGATCGGCCCCGCCATGGACGTCGTGTCGATGGTCGCCGCCAGCCCCACGCTGGCGGCGCTCGCCGCGCAGGTCGCGCATCTCGCGCTGCTCGCGCCCGCGCTCGCGCTCGCCGTCGGCGGGCGCTGAGCGCAACGCCACCCCGCGACCGCGCGCCGGCCCCGGGCCGGCGTGCCCGGCCGTCTGTGGTGACGGCCCTTCGATGTCCGTTGACCGATCTGACGGAGGTGATCGATGACGCACCCGATCACGGATGCGCACCCCCCACCCGCACCCGCGGGCGCCGACGCGCTGCTGGCCGGCCTGACCCCGGAGCAGACCCAGGCGGTCTGCCACGGCGCCGGGCCGCTGCTGTTGATCGCCGGCCTCGGCGCCGGCAAGACCAAGACGCTGATCCACCGCATCGCCCGACTCCTGGCGACCGGCGCGGCGCGGCCGTGGGAGATCCTGGCGGTCACCTTCAGCGTTCGCGCCGCCGGCGAACTGCGGCTGCGGCTTGCCGATCTGCTTGGCGAGCAGGTCGCCCGCGCTGTGACCGCCGCGACGTTTCACTCGATCTGCGCACGGATGCTCAGAGAGCACGCCGCGGTGTTCGGCCGCACCGACCAGTACACGATCTATGACCAGGCCGACATGCGCCGCGTGATCGAATGGCTGCTGTCCGATCAGCAGCGCGGGCAGATCCAACACGCGCTCGCCGATCATGGCCAGCCCGCCGCCGGCGAGGTGTTGGCGGAGATCTCGCTGGCCAAGAGCCGGCTGCTGTCCCCCGACAGCTACCAGCAGCACGCATGCCACGCGGCGGCGCCGCTGATCGCGGCCGTCTGGCGCGAAGCCGAGGTCGAGCTGCGGCGCTCCAACAGCTTTGACTTCGACGACATGCTCGTCTACGCGGTGCGACTGCTGGCCGAGCACCCTCACCGCCTCGCGTTCTACCGCCAACGCTGGCCCTGGCTCGTCGTCGACGAGTACCAGGACACCAACGAAGCCCAGAGCACGCTGATCGCTCTCCTGACCGGACCCGGCGGAAACGTCTGCTGCGTCGGCGACGATGATCAGAACCTCTACCGGTTTCGCGGCGCGGAGCCGCGCAACCTGCTCGCGTTCGGGCAGCGGTTCCCCGGCCATGCCCGGATCGTGTTGGGCCGCAACTTCCGCTGCCGCTCAGAGATCCTCGACGCCGCCGTGGCCTGCGTGTCGCACAACCAGTGGCGTGAGCCCAAGGCGCTGATCGCCGTCCGCGGCCCCGGCGGCCACGTCCAGGTCACCGCGTTCGCCACCGAGCGCCACGAGGCCCACTCGGTCGCGTCGACGATCGCCGACACGCTCGCAACGGGCGTCCCGGCGGCCGAGGTGCTGGTACTGGCCCGGACGGGGTATGCGCTCGGGCCGATCCAGGGCGCGCTGGCGCAGGCTGGGATCCCGCACCGCGTGCTCGGCAGCCTTGGCCTGTATGAGCGCTCGGAGGTCAGGGACGCGCTCGCCTACCTGACGCTGCTGGCCAACCCCCACGACGCGCAGGCGTTTCGCCGCGCTGTCGGATCGCCCAAGCGCGGCGTCGGGCCCGCGACCGCCAACCGGGTGGTGGCGCTCGCCCGCGACCGGCACCGCGGCGATCTGATCGCGGGCAGCCGCCACGCCGAGCAGATCGCCGGGATCCGCTCTCCGGCTGTCCGCGACCGCCTCGCCCGGTTCGGCGAAGGCCTCGACCACGTTCGCCACGAGGTGCGTGATGGCCGGTCGATCGGGCACGTCGCGGTCGCCGCGGTGACGCTCGACGGCGGGCTGGTCGCCCACCACCAGCAGCGGCGCGACACCTCGCCCGACGCTGAGCGGCGCCGTGACGCTGAACGGGTGCTGGAGGACCTGCGGTCGCTGTGTCGCGCCGCGCACGCCTACGACGAACACCACGCCGACACCGCGACGCTGACCGGGTTCCTGGAGCAGGCCGCCGGCCTGCACGCCCACCAGCTCGCCCCCGGCGAGCCCGACCGCCGCATCACCGTCAGCTCGATCCATCGCGCCAAGGGGACCGAAGCAACAGTCGTGGTGCTGCTGGCGTGTGAGGAGCGGCTGCTGCCGTCCTGGCGCGCCCTGCAATCACCCGACCCCGAACAGCTCGCCGAGGAGCGCCGCCTGTTCTACGTCGCCTGCACGCGCGCCAAGGACCGGCTGATCCTCACCCACGCCGCCACACGCGGCGGCCGTCCCACCGCCGGCGCGTCGCGGTTTCTCACCGAAGCCGGCCTGCTGAGCGCATCCGAGCCGCTCGCCGCCTGAACCGCACCCACACCGACCGCAGGTGCGACTGACGCGGCACCCCGTGACAGCACCAGCCCAGCGGCCGCCAACGCGATCGCCCCAGCCGTACCCGCGGCCAACGCCGCCTTGCTCCCCCAGCCAACCCTCTTCTCACAGGAGCTTCCCCATGACCAACCCTGACCCCGTCCGCTCGCTCGACCCCGACCGCGGCGAGGAGATCATCGACGCCACCCTCGTCGACACCCCACCCCTCCCAGATCCGCGGCCGGCGCGGTCGATGCAGCTGGTCCGCCGCGAACGCCGCAGCGAGGTGCTGCGACCGCTGGACCGCGAGCAGCTGGTCGCGAGCTTCCGCGAATACCAGGAGCTGTGCAAGCAGCTCTTGGACGACAGCGACTACCAGCGCGACGGCGACCGCACGTTCAAAAAGAAGTCCGCGTGGCGCAAGCTCGCCACCGCGTTTGACCTCGACGTCGAGATCATCCGCGAACACGTCGACCGCGACCCCACCGGCCAGCCCGTCCGCGCCGCGGTGATCGCCCGCGCGATCGCCCCCTCCGGCCGCTTCCAAGACGGCGACGGATACTGCTCAACCGACGAACCCCGGTTCGAGAAGCCCAGCGGGCGGCGCAAGCTCGAAAACGACCTCCGAGCCACCGCCGCGACCCGCGCCAAAAACCGCGCGATCAGCGACCTGCTCGGCACCGGCGAAGTGTCCGCCGAAGAGATCACCAGCGACAACAGCGCGGACGGCCCGCCGTACGGGCCGCCGGTCGCCGACGCGATCGCCAAGCACGCCGGCACCGCGGCGGTCAAGCTCGCCGGCGGCGACCCCCACGCCGGCGTCGCGCTATGGAAGACGATCACCGGCCGGCTCGCCGGCTACATGCCCCACGCCGCCGCGACCGCGCTCCTGGCTGCCGCCGACGCACAGCCAGCCGGCAACGGTCCCCGTCGCGCGTCACACGGCGACCCACGCAGCCAAACCGCGGCGCGACACGCCACCCGACAGGACACCCCGGCAACCCCCGAACCAGCCGCTGCATCGCCGGCGGCCCCGCAACGAGCAGTCGAAGGCGAGCCAGCGCCCGACCCGGATGAGATCGCGCGGCTCCAGGACCGCGCGCTTGAGCTCTGGGGGCAGCTCGTGCCCGCCGAGGAAGCCGTCCGCAAGGTCCACGACGCCCACGGCGACCTGGCGGTGCTGCGGATCCTGGTCAGCACCGCACAGCGCAACCTCGCCAACCGCGACCGCAGCGCATCATGACCCTGCCCGACGTGGACTTCGCCATGTCAGCGGCGCGGGTCGAGGAGGTGATCGACGGCGACCCGGTCGCCGCGCTGACCGTCATCCCGTACACCGGTGAGGCGATCGTCCCCAGCGACATGACGGTGGCGGAGATCGCGCAGGCGCTCGACGACGCGCGACTGTTTGAGCAATCGCGGCTGCGAGCGTTCAAACGCGAGCTCCAAGACGAGGTGCTGCGCCGCATGGACGACGCCGCCGCGCGGGGGCAGGCGGGCGCGTGGACGATCCGCGACGGTGACTGGAAGCTGTGCGGCGACAGCCCCGACCGCAGCGACTACCACCTCGACCAGCTCCGCGGCGTGCTCGCATCACTCACCCACGCCGGGCTGATCAGCCAGTCCGCCGTCGGCGAGGTGATCGTCCCCGCCGGCTGGAAGGTCGCCCGGCGACCCCTCGCCCAGCTCGCCAAGCTCGGCGGCGTCGTCAAGGACGCGATCGCGTCCTGTGAGCAGCCCGTCACCCGCCCGCGCGCCGTCACCGTCACCAGAGAGCCGCGCTAGCCACACCGCCCGCGCTCGGGCCGGCCGACAGCG
>JBELAG010000360.1:0-5695 GCA_049509055.1 Solirubrobacteraceae bacterium | reverse complement strand
GCGTCCAGCAGCGACTCCTGCTCGGAGGGATCCGACAACTTGACCTTGACGAGCCAGCCGTCGCCGTAGGGATCCTCGTTGATCGCCTCGGGCTTGTCGGCCAGCGCCTCGTTGACCGCGACGACCTCGCCCGACAGCGGCGCGATCACGTCGGAGACGGCCTTGACGGACTCCACCTCGGTGTAGGCCGAGTCCTTGGCGACCGTGCTGCCGACTTTGGGCGGGTCGAAGAACACCACCTCGCCCAGCGAGTCCTGGGCGTACCACGTGATCCCGAACGTGGCGTGGTCGGACTCCACGCGGGCCCAGTCGTGCTCGGCGTGGTAGAGCAGGTCGTCGGGGTAGCTCGGGTCGGCCATGGCGGTCAGCGCTCCTTGCGGTAGAGGGGCTTTGCCCGGACCACGGCGGCGCGCGCCGTGCCCCGGACGTCGATCTGAAGCTCGGTTCCGGGCTGCGCTCGCTGGGCGGGCACGTACGCCATCCCGATGCCCTGCTCCATGCTCGGCGAGAACGTTCCGCTGGTCACGACGCCGCCGCCGAGCACCGGGTTGCCCTGACGGGCGATGCCGGCGCCCTCGATCGTGAACGCCACCAGCTTCTCGGACGGTCCGCGCTCACGCGTTCGCGCCACCGCGTCGGCGCCGATGAAGCCGGTCGACTCGCGGCAGCACCAGCCCAGGCCGCCCTCGATCGGGCCGCGGTCCTCGCCGAGGTCGTTGCCGTACAGGTGGTAACAGACCTCGAGCCGAAGGGTGTCGCGCGCGCCCAGACCGGCGGGCGTCGCGCCGGCGGCCAGCAGCGCGTCCCACACCGTCACGGCGTGCTCGGGGTCGATCAGGAGCTCGACGCCGTCCTCGCCGGTGTAGCCGGTGCCGCAGACGAGCATCGGCACGCCGGCCAGCGACCGCTGGCAGCAGTGCATCCGCACCGGCAACGCGCCGTCGGCGAGCGCGCCGACCATCGCGCGGGCCCCCGGTCCCTGGACGGCGAGCATCGCGAACGCCTCCCGCCGGTCGGTGACGTCGGCGTCGAACGCGGCGGCGTGGCGCTGAAACCAGGCGAAGTCGCGCTCGTGGTTGGCGGCGTTGGTCACCGTCAGGAAATGACACTCGGCCAGCCGGTAGGTGAACAGGTCATCGAGCACGCCGCCGTCCTCGCGGCACAGGACGCTGTACTGCGCTCCGCCCTCCGGCAGGCGCCGGACGTCGTTGGACAGCAGCCGCTGCAGCAGCGCCGCCGCGTCGGGGCCGCGGGTCTCGATCTCGCCCATGTGGGAGACGTCGAACATGCCGGCGTCGCGGCGCACGGCGACGTGCTCGGCGCGGATCCCCGCGTACTGGATCGGCATCTCCCAGCCGGCGAATCCGATCAGCTTCGCGCCCGCCGCGAGATGGCGCTCGTGAAGCGGGCTGCGACGGAGGGTCTCGGCCACCGGGGGCACGTACAGCAGGCTAATGCATGGCCCTGCCGTCACCGCGCCCGGCGCGCCGACAGCTCCGCCAGGTCGGCGTCGACCATCCGGGCGACGAGCTGCTCGAAGCTCAGCTCCGCCGCCCAACCGAGCTCGGCGCGGGCGCGGCCGGGATCTCCGACCGGGTCGGTGTGCTCGGGCGCGCGCACGAGCTGCGGGTCGATCCGCACGTGGTCGGCGGGATCGAGGCCGACGTGGGCGAAGGCGGCGCGGACGAGGTCGTCGACGGTGTGACCGATGCCGCTGGCCAGCACATAGTCGCGCGGCTCGTCGCCGGCGAGGATCATCCGGCAGCCGCGCATGATGTCCCCGGCGAAGGACCAGTCGCGGACCGCGCCGGTGTCGCCGAGCGTCAGCTCGGTGCGGATCCCGAGCCTGATCTCGGCCACGGCCCGGCTGATCCGGCGCGAGACGAAGCGCTGCGGCCGGCGCTCGGACTCATGGTTGTAGAGGATCGCCGAGCAGGCGAAGATCCCCGCGTGGTCGCGCAGCTGGCCGACCAGCTGGTGCGCGGCCAGCTTGGCGGTGGCGTACGGGTTGCGGGGACGGCAGGGCGTGAGCTCGGTCTGCGGGCTCTCCGGAGCGTCGCCGAACATGTCGCCGGAGCTGGCCACCAGCAGGCGGGTCGCGGGGCTGTGGGCCGCCACCGCCTCCAGCAGCGTGGCGGTCGCCCCGACGATCGCGGCGGCGAAGCGCGCCGGCTCGCGCCACGAGTCGGGCACGAACGTCGGCGCCGCGAGGTGGTAGAGCTCGTCGGGCGCCAGCTCGCCGACGGCGGAGACCAGCGACCGGGGTGACAGCAGGTCGCCGGTGACGACCTCGACGCGCCCGCGCAGATGCGCGGCGCAGCCGAGCTCCTCGCCGGCGCCGCGCTGCACCATCCCCCACACCTCGTGGCCGTGGTCGAGAAGCTGCTCGGCGAGGAAGGATCCATCCTGGCCGGTGATGCCGGTGACGAGCGCGCGTCTGCGCTCGGCGGTCACGGCCGGCGGCGGCCGGACAGGAGCTGGTAGTCGGCGTCGACCATCAGCCGGATCAGCTGCTCGAAGGACGTCGACGGCGTCCATCCCATCTGGCGCTCGGCCTTGGAGGCGTCGCCGATCAGCTGGTCGACCTCGGCCGGGCGGCGCAGCGTCGGGTCGATCTCGACGTGGTCGGCGACCTGCAGCGCGGCCTGGTCGAAGGCGATCTCCAGGCACGACCGCACGGTGTGCGCGACGCCGGTGGCGATCACGTAGTCCTCGGCGACGTCCTGCTGGAGCATCAGCCACATCGCCTCGACGTAGTCCTTGGCGTAGCCCCAGTCGCGTTCGGCGTCCAGGTTGCCCAGCGTGAGCTTCTCGGCCAGCCCGAGCTTGATCGCGGCGGCGTGCCAGGTGATCTTGCGGGTGACGAACTCCAGCCCGCGCCGGGGGCTCTCGTGGTTGAAGAGGATCCCGCAGGTGGCGTGCATCCCGTAGGACTCGCGGTAGTTGACGGTGATGAAGTGGCCGTAGGCCTTGGCGACCCCGTAGGGCGAACGCGGGTAGAACGGGGTGTGCTCGGTCTGCGGGACCTCGAGCACCTTGCCGAACATCTCGCTCGAGGAGGCCTGGTAGAAGCGCGCCTCGGGGCACACCTCGCGGACCGCCTCCAGCACTCGCGTGACCCCGACGCCGGTGAACTCCGCGGTGAGCGTCGGCTGGATCCAGGAGACGGCGACGAACGACATCGCCGCGAGGTTGTAGATCTCGTCGGGCGCGGCCGCGCGCAGCGCGTCGACGAGTGAGCGGTGGTCGAGCAGGTCGGCCTGATGCAGGGTGATCCGGTCGCGCAGGTGCTCGATGCGCTCGAAGCGCTCGGTCGAGGAGCGGCGGACGATGCCGTGGACCTCGTAGCCCTTCTCGAGCAGGATCTCGGCGAGGTAGGAACCGTCCTGGCCGGTGACGCCGGTGATCAGGGCTGACTTGGTGGGCATGCGGCGGGAAGGGAAGCAGAAACACGCCCGCGGCGCGGGCAGCCGCTGCTAGCGGTCGCGCTTCAGGAACGACGGGATGTCGATCTCGTCGTCGGAGATCTCCAGCGACGAGCGCTGGCGCGCGTCCATCGTCACGTCGCGGTCGCGGCGCTCGCGGCGGGTCGTCTCGCGTGCGCTCGCCGGGCTCGGGTGGCGGCCCTTGTCGAAGCCGGTGGCGATCACCGTGACGCGGACCTCGTCTCCGAGGCCGTCGTCGATCACCGCGCCGAAGATGATGTTGGAGTTGGAGTCGGCGGCGCTCTGGACGATCTCGGCCGCCTCGTTGACCTCGAACAGGCCGAGGTCGTGGCCGCCGGTGATGTTGAGCAGGATCCCCGTCGCGCCCTCCACCGACTCCTCCAGCAGCGGCGAGGAGATCGCGATCTTGGCGGCCTCGGCGGCGCGGTTCTCGCCGGCCGCGGTGCCGATCCCCATCAGCGCGCTGCCGGCCTCGTGCATGATCGTGCGCACGTCGGCGAAGTCGAGGTTGATCAGGCCGGGGATCGTGATCAGGTCGGTGATCCCCTGGACGCCCTGGCGCAGCACGTTGTCGGCCTCGCGGAAGGCGTCGAGGATCGTGGTCCGGCGCTCGACGATCGCCAGCAGCTTCTCGTTGGGAATGATGATCAGCGTGTCGACGTTCTCGCGCAGGCGCTGAATACCGTCCTGGGCCTGCTTCGCGCGCTGGGTCCCCTCGAACTGGAACGGCCGGGTGACGACGCCGACGGTCAGCGCCCCGATCTCGTTCTTGGCGATCTCGGCGATCACCGGCGCGGCGCCGGTCCCGGTGCCGCCCCCCTCTCCGGCGGTGACGAAGACCATGTCGGCGCCCTTGAGCGCCTCCTTGATGTCGTCGCGCGATTCGGCCGCGGCGCCGTGGCCGACGTCGGGGTTGGCGCCGGCGCCGAGGCCCTTGGTGAGTTCGTGCCCGATGTTGAGCTTGATGTCCGCGTCGCACATCGCCAGCGCCTGCGCATCGGTGTTGCAGGCCACGAATTCGACGCCTCGCAGCCCGGCGTCAACCATGCGGTTGACGGCGTTGGTGCCGCCGCCGCCGACGCCGACGACCTTGATGACTGCGAGATAGCTTCCGGATTCCATGAGTTCGTCCGACCCTCTAGATAGGGTTGAGTGTTTGTGTCCGCCTGTCGCTAAACGGGCAGTTTGGCACGTTATGCCTTGGGGATGGGCGAAGTCAACGACCCATGCCGTGGCGCAACGATCCTTGCAGATCGCCCAACTCTCCAGACTACCGGAGACTTGCCGTTTCGCCTACCCTCACCCTCGACTCGAGGGTTAGCTTTGGTCACCCCCCGTCCCCGCGACCGGCCGGCGGGGGACGCTGACGTCGATGTAGGAGGCGCCCGCCGAGCTCGGCGCGCTGAGCACGGCGGCCAGCGCAGCCCACTTCTCGGTCAGCTGCGAGTCGGCGCCGAAGTAGACCGCGGGCCCGTCGCGCAGCTGCGCGGTGAGCCCGTGGGCGGCGTCGCTTCCCGCCGCCTGAACCTTGGCCAGGAGCGCGTACGGGGCCGCCGCCAACAGCCTGACCTCGCTGAGCGTGATGCCGCCGACGCGCGTCCCGCCCGGCGCGACGCCGAGCGCGATCGCCGGCAGCCCGGCCGCTGCGGTCACGTCGTGCAGCAGCGTGCCGTCGGAGGAAACCGCCGTCCGGACGCCGCCGGCGACGACGACCGCGACCGGCACCTGCTCGATCACGTGGATGCGCATCCCGTGCGGGAACTGCGTGGAGACCGCGAACGCCTTCACCACGGGGTACGGCGCGACCGCCGTGCGCAGCCGTCTGGTCTGCACGTCGAGCGTGGTCATGTCCCGCGCGGCGAGCACGAGGGCCGTGCGCACCTGGGTGGCATCGGGGCCGCTCACGCCGGTGATCGTCACGTGCTCGACGGCCACCAGCGACGAGTCGCGCAGCCACAGCCAGCCGCCTCCCAGGAGGGCCACCAGCACGACGAGCGCGGCGAGCGCGCGCGGCCCCGGGCGCGGGATCCGGACCCGCCGCCGGCCGCGCGACCGGGAGCGCCCGGGAAGCCGCGTGTGACCGCGCGCGCGGCGGCGTTCACGGGGAGATGCAGGGGTAGGGGTCACGGGGGCTCGCGGACGGCGGCGTCCGTCAGGTGGAGGTTCGACCCCGAGTCCCCGACCCCTACCTCGCGGAGCTCGGATCCGACCCGGGGCAGGCTAAACGCCGCACCGGCGTGTGCGCCTAG
>JBELAG010000036.1:0-25288 GCA_049509055.1 Solirubrobacteraceae bacterium | reverse complement strand
GACGTGGGGCGCGCCCAGGGCTTCTCGCTCAACGTCTCGAACTTCAACGCGACGAGCGACGAGGTCGCGTATGGAGAGTCGATCTCGGCTCGAATCGGCGGCAAGCACTTCGTGATCGACACCAGCAGGAACGGGAACGGGTCCGACGGTCAGTGGTGCAACCCGCCAGGCCGGGCGCTCGGGACTCCGCCGACCGCCGCCACCGGTTATCCGCTCGTGGACGCGTTCCTGTGGATCAAGATCCCCGGCGAGTCCGACGGAACCTGCCAGGGCGGCCCGCCGGCCGGGACCTGGTGGCCTGCCTACGCGCTCGGGCTCGCCCGGAACGCAGCCTTCTGAGGCGGCCGCCGGCTGCGGACGTCCGATCCTCGATGACCGATTCCGCGGCCGCGGTCGGTTTTCGTACGTGCGCGTGAACGAAGATCCCCCGCGCGGCCGATTGACCCGGCAGTCGCATCCCGGAAGGATGCGCGTATGCCAAGGCCCGGCCGCTCCTCACACTGACACCGTGTCAGGTCACAGTCACCCCCGAGGCGCTCCGCCGACGAACCGCCGTGTGCTCGACCCGCGCGTTCACGATGCGCTCTCAGACTTGTACGCACATGCGCTCATCGTCGACGCCGAGCAGCAGCGGCTCGAGGCTCGGCTCGCGTCTGCGTGCGCCGCGGGCTCCCCATCGGAGCGCGCCGTGATGGAGCGACGGCGGGGCGAGCTGGCCGAACGTCGGGCCTCGCTCGCGCGCACGATCGACCGGCTGCGCCGGGAGGCCGATCCGGAGGGATGCTTCCTCTGACTCGCGGCTGGGCGCCGCGGGCCCTCAGACGATCCGAGCGCGGAGGGCGCGCACCGCAGCCTGGAGCCGGTTGTCGACCCCGAGCTTGACGAGCAGGCTCGACACGTGCGCGCTTCGGGTGAGACGATCGGCGATCAGGCGATGAACGCCAAACCGCTCATCGCGGCCTTGCCGGCACGCGGCGTTGTCCGTGTAATCCATGGACATCCTGCGAACGAACGACAAGGAAGGAGTTCGTCGCGTGCGGAATCGTCGGCTACGTCGGACCTCAGCGAGCTCAGGAGATCCTGTTCGCTGGACTGAAGCGCCTGGAGTACCGAGGCTATGACTCGGCCGGAGTCGCGTGGCGCGACGGCGGACAGACCCACTGTGTGCGCGCGGTGGGCAATCTGGACTCGTTGCAGAGCGCCCTGGCAGCGCAGCCGGTGAGAGCGGGCCGGGCCTCCGCGCCGGTGCAGACCGTCTCGGCGTCATCGGGAATCGGCCACACCCGGTGGGCCACCCACGGTGACGTCACCGAGCGCAACGCCCATCCGCATGCCGACGCGAGCGGTCGCTTCCAGATCGTTCTCAACGGGATCGTCGAGAACTACCTGCAGCTGCGCGCCCGCCTGTCGGCGGCGGGGATCGAGTGCGTCTCCGACACCGACGCCGAGGTGGTGGCGCACCTGATCGCGCTTCACCACGACGGGGACCTGGCCGACGCGGTCCGCCTGACTGCGACCGAGCTGGAGGGTCACTACGCCGTCGTGGCGATGTGTGCGGACGAGCCGGAGACGCTCGTCGGGATCAGGCGGGAGTGCCCCCTGGTGGTCGGCATCGGCGACGGCGAGCACTTCATCGCATCCTCGATCTCGGCGTTCCTCTCCCATACCCGCGAGGTCGCGGTCCTCCACGACGGCGAGATCGTCGTGCTGCGCCCGGATGCGCTGATCGTGTTCGACATCGACGGGCTGCCCCATCCTCCGCGCTCGACCGAGGTCGACTGGGACGAGGATCGCTACGAGAAGGAGGGCTTTGAGACGTTCATGCTCAAGGAGATCCACGAGCAGCCGATCGCGGTCGCCGAGACCCTCGCGCAATGGCGAGCGGACCTGTCGTCCGGCACGAACCACCTGTTCGGCGACGATCAGCTGCGGCGGGTCGGACGGATCATCATCGTCGCCTGTGGGTCCTCCTACCACGCCGGTCTGGCCGGGCGCATGGCGATCGAGCGGTGGGCGCGGATCCCGGTCGAGGTCGACGTCGCCTCGGAGTTCCGCTATCGCAATCCGATCATCGAGCCCGGCACGCTCGTGCTCGGCATCACCCAGTCGGGGGAGACCGCCGACACGCTCGCCGCGATGCGGCTCGCCCGCGCCCGCGGTGCCACCGTGGTGGCCGTGACCAATGCCAGCGGGAGCCAGGCCACCCGTGACGCAGACGCGGTCCTGTTCACCAGCGCCGGATTCGAGATGGGGGTGGCGGCGACGAAGACGTTCGCCGCTCAGGTCGTCCTCCTCTACGCGCTCGCGCTGCAGCTGGCCGGCGCGCACGGGGCCCTGCCGGTCGCCGAGCTGGCCGATAAGCGATCCGAGCTCGAACTGCTGCCCGAGCGCATCGCCGGCGTCATCGAATCGGTCGACGACGGGGTGCGCGATCTCGCCGAGCGCCTCGCCTGGAGCTCGCTCTTCCTCTATCTGGGCCGTCTGTCGGGGCTTCCGGTGGCCCTCGAGGGAGCGCTCAAGCTCAAGGAGATCTCCTACGTTCCGACCGATGCCTATGCGGCCGGCGAGATGAAGCACGGCCCGATCGCCCTGCTCGGGCCCGACACCCCGGTCGTCTGCGTGGCCACCGAGGAGGATGTTGGACGGGCGCTGCGCCGCTTCACAGCAGCCCGCCGCGCACCGCGCGGACCGCGGCCTGGATGCGATTCTCCACCTGCAACTTGACCAGGATGTTCGACACGTGGTTCTTGACGGTGTGCTGGCTGAGCTCCAGCGTCCTGGCGATCTCCCGGTTGTCCATCCCGCGGGCGAGCAGATCGAGCACCTCGCGCTCGCGTGGGGTCAGCTCGACCGCGTTCGGCGTCGGTTCGGCCTCTCCCGTCTGACGCAGGCGGGCGACGAGCCGGGTGGCGATGCGTGGCGAGATCATCGACTCCCGGCGAGCCGCGGCCCTGATCCCTTCGATGATCTCATCGATCGAGGACTCCTTGAGCAGGTACCCGCAGGCGCCGGCCAGCAGCGCATCCATCACCTGCCGGTCGTCGGCGACCACCGTGAGCACGACGACGTTGACCGACGGCGCTGCGGCCGACAGCCGCTGCGTGGCCTCCACCCCGGACATCCCCGGCATGTTCAGGTCCATCAGGACGACATCCGGCTGCAGTTCGGCGGCCTGGGCGATGGCCTCCGCCGCCAGGGCCGCTTCGGCCACGACCGTGATCCCCCGCTCGATGAGCAGGGCGACCAGGCTCCGCCGGAACAGGTGGTGGTCGTCGACCACGATCACCCTGAGCTCTTCGGTCACACCCACGACGTCTCCAGACTACCTTCCCATCGTCCCGAACCGCCCCGGCGCCGGCGTGGCCGACGGAGCGATCGCGCCGGGGTCGTTCAGCCCCTGAACACAAACACGCCATCTGAAGCATGGGAGACCTCGCAGCGTTGACTTATCTTGCGTTACGCCGACGAGGTCCGCCCTACGACCAGTCGGCACCGAGTTAGACAACACACGATGGCCACCTCACCACCACACGTCCCGTGACCTCCGTGCACGGACGCCCGGACACCTCGGAGCCGCCGGCTTCCGGGGAGCGCATGAACATCGTCGCGCTCGTGCCCGCCCATCAGGAGGAGGCCAGCATCTTCTCGACGGTCAGCGCGCTGTTGTGCCAGGAGCGGGTGCCGGATCGAATCGTCGTCGTCGCAGACAACTGCACCGATGCCACCGTTGCGCGCACGCGGGAAGTGGTGGAGAACCACCCGGGTGCCCCGCTGGTGATCGTCCGCACCGTCGACAACGCCCAGCGCAAATCGGGGGCGCTGAACTGGGCGTGGCACACGTTCTGCCGGCACGCCGACCTGCTGATCACGCTCGATGCCGACACCGTCCTGCCACCCAACGCGGTCGCGGACTGGGAGGCCGAGTTCCTCGACGACGAGCATCTCGCCGGCTCCTCGTCGAAGTTCACGATGCCGTCGACCGGGACCGGGGGCGGAAACCTCCTCGTCCGCCTCCAACGCGCCGAGTTCGCTCGCTGGACGATCACCGGCCTCAGGCGCGGTTGGACGAGCGTGCTGGCGGGCACGGGGTGCGCGATCCGCAACTCCGTGCTGCGGGAGATCGCCGCGCGCGAGGACCGCACCGGCCCGTGGTCCCACGACTCTCAGGTCGAGGACTTCGAGCTCACCTACCGGATCCGCCAGACCGGTCACACCTGCCACATCTCTCCGACCGTGCGCGCCTACACCGACGCCATGCCGACGCTGAAGTCGCTGTGGGGCCAGCGGATGAAATGGCAGGTGGGCACCTGCCAGGACCTGCTGACGTTCGGCGTCAACCGCTTCACCCGCACCGATTGGTGTCAGCAGATCGCCGGGCTCGCCGCTGCGCTGGTGAGGGTGGGCTGGGTGTCGATCACGCTCGCGGCGCTCCTGCTCGGCGTACTGCAGTTTCACCCGATCTGGCTGCTGCCGACGATCCTGTTCATCGCCAACGACACCCGTCAGGCGCTGCACGTCCCGCACCGCGACAAATGGGACGTGCTGATGGCGACGCTGCTGCTTCCTCAGGAGCTGTTCGCATGGCTCCGCGCCGGCTGGTTCCTGGCCTCCTGGTGGGAGGTCCTCCGGGGCGAGCGCAAGGACCGTTGGACACTTCAATACGTCGCCGAAGGTGAGAGGGGGTGAATGAACTGTACGGTCAATCCTACGTGCTCGCGGCGGCGCTGCCCGCCGCGGTGGGCACGATGTTCACGATCGGCTGGATCGGCATGGCGGCCATCACCGTCCTGTTTCTGGTGGCCTCTCTGATCCAGCTGCTCCGGCCCACCAACGGGTACCGGCCCTAATCCGCCGGCGCCCCCGATGCCGATCGTCACACGGCATCGCATCACAATCACGCCGCGGGCGACAGGCCCGTTGCAACCCTCAAGGAAGATAGCCATGAAGAACACGTTGAGATATCGCGCGCGGGCCGCGGCCGCAGTCTGGTCGGCGGCGATCGGGGCGGCCGTACTCGCGGCGCCGGCGCAGGCCGCGGCGCCGCCGCAGAGTGTGCAATCGGCGCACGACCGACCCCAGATCACGCTGCAGAGCCCGACGATGGGCGTGTACGCGTGGGGCCAGGTGATCGACGCCCGCTACTCCTGCGTCGACGGCGGCTCGACGATCACGCAGTGCTCGGGAACGGTCGCAAACGGAAGCCCGATCGACACCTCCGAAGGTATGCACACGTTCACGGTGACCGCCACCAACGCGCTCGGAGGCCAGTCGTCGATGAGCGTCATGTACATATCGATGGGCTGGATGGGATCGTGCGCCAACGGGTATGTCGCGCTCAGCTTCGACGACGGCCCCGACTCGCTGACCAAGTCCTATGTGTCCGCGCTCGTCGCTCAGGGCGCCCGGGCCACGTTCTTCGACATCGGCGACAACATCGAGACGTACCCGAGCGATGTCGCGCTCGAGGCGGACTGGGGGATGGCGATCGGCGATCACACCATGACCCATCCCGACCTGACGACGCTGTCGATGTCGGCCGCGAGCGCCGAGCTGGCCGGCCAGATGGCGCTGGTCAAGCAGGACAGCGGAACCGGGTACGTCGAGACGCTGGCCCGGCCTCCGTACGGGGCATCGGACGCCGGCGTCTTCAATCTCGAGGAGAGCCTCGGGCTGACCGAGACGCGCTGGTCGATCGACACCAACGACTGGCAGCTGCCGTCGGTGCAGGCGATCGTCACCGCGGCCACGAGCGACATGCAGAATGGCTCGATCATCCTCGAGCACGACGGCTATCCGAACACCCTGGCGGCGATCAACCCGATCCTCGATTACATGCGCGCCCACTCGTTGTGCCCCGGCGCGATGGTGCCGTCATGGACCCCGCTGGCGGCGTCGAACAACCCGTGGGGTTCGCCCAACTATGTCGCCGTGGTGCCGTGGACCACGATCGACGCGACCCACCAGTAGGACGAGGAGATCGCGATGAAGCTCGGGCCGCTCGTGGCTCTGGGCGTGGGCGCCGCACTTGCGGCGCCCACCGCGGCCTGTGCCATGCCGATGTTCGGGTTCTCCACCGAGAGCCCTGAAGTGTTCCACACGGTGGCGAGTGAGATGCCGGTCAAGCTGTGGGCGCCGTTCGTGGCGTGGCGCAACGCCAACGAGCTCAACGTCGTGCTCGCCGAGGCGGCCACGCTTCACAAGACGCCGATGATCACCTGGGAGTCGTGGGATACCTCGGTGCCGTACGAGATCCGCACCAGCACGCCGGCGCCCGGGCTGTCAGACGTCGAGATCGCCTCCGGCTCGGCGGACGCGTACATCGTGCGCCAGGCGTTGTACGTCAAGGCCTACGGCAAGACGGTCTACATTCGCTTCGACCATGAGATGAACGGGGACTGGTACCCATGGTCGTCGATCAATCCCCAGGACTACGTGATGATGTGGCGGCACGTCTGGACGATCTTCCACGATCTGCACGTGACCAACGTGCGCTGGATCTGGTCGCCGAACCTCAACACCTGGGAGTCGGACGCGACGTTCCTGCATCGCGTGCGGACCTACTGGCCCGGCGGGAAATACGTCGACATCGTCGGGTCGACGATCATGCGTGCGCTTTCCCAGCGTGGCACCGGCCAGAACCCGGCATGGTTCTTTGCGCGGATGGATCAGCTCCGGGAGCTCTACCACAAGCCGCTGTTCGTCTCCGAGGCGTTGGTGGATCGGCAGGAGCTCCACTCCTGGCTTCCGGCGTTCCGCCAGCAGGTCGATGCGCGGCCGTACATCAAAGCGGTCGTCTGGCTGTCGACGATCGAGCCCCAGCAGCCGTCGTTCGGCGACATGAACTGGATGCTCAGCGAGGAGGCCTACGCCCGCCGCTTCCTGACGTGGCGGGAGGGCTACACGCCTGATCTTCCGAGCGCCGGCCTGAGCCCGCACACTGTGTAGCGAAAAGCTACACGCTCTGTTTAGCGCCGGCTCGGTGAGGGGAGAGCTGTCGGGGCGGCGCCCACCAGCGCCGACCACGAACTCAGAATCTCACCACGAGGAGGCGCGATCGCATGCGCGACCCGCTCAACGCCGACGGAGACACAGACGACCAGCGCACCCGTGACGGCTCGGGCCAATCGGCGTCCGAGTCGAGTGCCGACGTCAAAGCGCCGTTCGCGCCCCACGAGGACGACGACAGCCCCTTCGGCGACACCGACCAGCACTCGACCGTGTAGCCAGACCGGCCGGCCGGCGTTGCAGTCGCTCGACGGTACGTGGGCCGGCGTCTGTCGCCGACCCGCGCCACCGCTCCGGTACGACGCTCGAGCGGCGCCGTACCCCCTGCCATCGAGCTTCCCCGCGGCTATGGAACGACGATGTTGAGCCCGCCGCCGATCAGCCCCTGAGCCGCGTCAGTGTTGGCGATCTCATATCCGGACCCACCGCACTGTCCGTTGGACACCTGGTTCCACTGAGCGGTCTCGTTGCCGTTGTCGGAGATCTCCAGCGGGATGTTGGTGCTCACGCCCGGCGGGTACGTGATGCAGTAGATGCCCGCCGACGGTGACGAAGCCGACGTGAAGCCCTGTGTCAGCGTCGCGTTGAACTGCGGGTTGCCGTTGAGGTTGAGTCCGAGGTCGCCGTAGGCGACGGCGGTGCCTGCGGCGCCCGCAGGCCCGGCGGGACCGGTCGCTCCGGTCGCTCCGGTCGCTCCGGTCGCGCCGGTGGCCCCCGCAGGCAACTGTCCCTTCTTGAAGTTGCTCGCCAGCAGCGAGTTGGACTTGACGTTGGCCGCGGTGATCGTTCCCTTGGCAATCTGCTTGCCGGTGATCAGGTTCGACGCGGCGAATGCGGTCCCGCCACTGACGGCGAGCACGAGTGCGATCGTCGACGTGACGTTGGCATACGTCAGGCGTCGACCGCCGGATTCCTTTCCAAGCACGACATCTCCTTCGGTTTGATGAATCGGTCCTTGCCCCGGGGCGCCCTGCCTCGCGCCCACCGGCGGTCAGTATAGATGCGCGACGCGAGCGGGCCGTGCCGCGGGCGTCGAGGCGTGCCGGTGCACGGCAGGCCGTCCTGGCGGTCATCTACCGTCTGGCGATGGCACGGGGAGCCGAGTTCGTCCGCCACCGCGAGGTCTTCAACCAGGTCGCCGAGGAATATGACCGCCACCGGCCGACGTATCCCGAGGCGCTGGTCGACCGGGCGTGCGAGGTGGCGGGCCTCGGTCCCGGCGCCAGCGTGCTCGAAATCGGCTGTGGGACCGGGCAGCTGACACGCAGCCTGCTCTCCCGTGGCCTGCGGGTCACGGCGATCGAGCCCGGCGAACAGCTGATCGCGCGGGCGCGCGGTCGGCTTGCCGGCGCCGGCGACGTGGAGTTCGTCAACCGGCGCCTCGAGCAGGCGTCGCTGCCGCGCGCACATTTCGCGGCCGCGTTTTCGGCGTCGGCGATTCATTGGATCGACCCGGACGTCGGCTGGCGCATGATCGCCGACGCGCTGGTGGACGGCGGAGCCCTTGCGCTGATCTCCTACTTGGGATTGCAGGAGCCGCGCAGCGCCGGCGATCAGCGGGCCATGCTCGCCGCGATCGCGAGCGTCGCGCCCGGGCCGGCCGCCGACTGGCCGTCCTACCGCGACCTCGATGCCACGATCGCGGGCGCCGATCAGCGGCGCGCCAACGTGTCAGAGGTGTGGGCGTGGCTGGGGGGCTATGAGATCGCGCGCGGGTATGCCGCAGACCTGTTTGCCGGCACGCAGTTCACCGCAGTGCCGGTCCTCCAGGAGCACACCGCCGACGCACTCAACGCGCTGCTGGGCACGATGTCGTTCTGGGCGGCGCTCTCCTCTCGCCAGCGCGATGCGCTGTGCGCCGAGAACCACGCGCTTCACCGCCGCCTCGGACGGCCGATCCACTCCAGCACCGTGGCCTGCCTGGTCACGGCGACCCGCGTTCGCCGTACCTGACCGCAGGAGAGCGTCCGATCGCGCCGAGCCCGACGACGATCACCTCGCTGCGCATGCCGTCCGCCCGCTGCTCACCGCCGGGTACGGTTGTCGCGAGCGACATCGGGTAAGTGGGGTGGGACATGGTCGAGCACGACGTGACGACGAGCGACCGTCCGTCGCTGAAGGTCGTCGGAGACCAACAGCGCGTAGTGCTGACCGGGGAACTCGATGCCGGGCTCGGCGTAGTCGAGCCGCACGCCGTCGTCCAGCGTGACGCTCACGAACGGTCCCCACGTCGTGGGCCCGGGCAGTCCGAGCAGGTGGGCCAGGAACGCCGCCGACTGCTGCTTGTCGTTCGCGGCGATCGCCACGTGATTGAAGCGAATGGGCAACTCTCGGGAATCCTACGGTGGCGTGCCCTTCGTCGCCGGACCCAGTGTGCGCTTGGTGTCGCTGAGCGTCTGTTGGACTGCCTGGATCTGGCTCTGGCTGAAACCGGTGAGCGTCGACGAGTCGAAGTAGCCCCGGTCGATCTGGGCGTCGACGACCTGACCCTGCGCCGCGGTGATCGTGCCGTTGTCGACCAACTGGTGGATGGCGTTGACGAACAGTTGAGGGCTGCCGGCCTGCTGTGGCGCCGACGCCCGCGTCTTGGTCGCACCACCGCTCGCCGGCTTGACGTATCGGTGCGGACCGGCATGCGGCTTCGCGGCCAGGGCGGTGGCGCCGGCGATCGCGCCGACTGCGCCGAGTGCCGCGAGCGCTCCGGTCGCCGCATAGCGCAGCCGCCTGTACCTGCTGGGTTGATCGCTCATCGTGGTCTCCTCTGGTGCGGCCGCCGAGGCGGCGGTGTCGGGACAACGTCAGCCTCGCGCCGGAACCTGAGAACCAGCTGAAGCGCGGCGGTTCTTCAGCTGATCTTCAGGCAGCGTCGGGGACAATCGCCAGGTGAAGGGCGAGCCGATCGGTCGAGTGGTGGTGATCGAAGACGAGCAGCCGGTACGCGACGCGGTGCTCGCCGCGCTTCGCGCGGAGCGGTTCACCGCCACCGGGTTCGAGGATCTCCCGCGTCCGGGAGACGTGTTCGCCGTCGCGCCGGATCTCGCGATCCTCGACGTGCTGCTCCCCGGCGGCAACGGCTTTGAGTTGGCCAGGTCGCTGCGTCGCCGGCGCGAGCTGCCGATCATCTTTCTCACTGCGCGTGACGCGGTCGAGGACCGGGTCGCCGGGCTCGAACTGGGCGCCGACGATTACCTGGTCAAGCCCTTTGCGCTCGAGGAGCTGATGGCGCGCGTGCGGGCCGTCCTGCGCCGGCGAGGCGCGATCCCGCAGGTCATGGAGGTCGAGGGACTGCTGATCGATGAAGAGCACGGGTACGCCGGCCGTGACGGCACGGAGCTCGCGCTGACCTCGACGGAGCTTCGACTGCTCGCCTATCTCATCCGTCACCGCGGCCAGGCCCTGTCCAAGGATCAGCTGCTGACCCAAGTCTGGGGCTATGACGCGTACGACCACAACCTGGTCGAGGTGCACATCAGCGCGCTGCGTCGCAAGCTGGAGACCGGCGGCGCGGGCGGAGGGCGCCTCATCCACACCGTCCGCGGGATCGGCTACCGATTTTCATCCTGAGCAGCAACCGACACGCGCGCACGCCACTGATCGCCGCCTCGATCCTCGGGCTCGCCGCCGCCCTTGCCGCGTTCGTGCTGATCATCACGGTGCGCTACCGCGACGGGCTCGAGCAGCGCCTGCGCACGAACCTGACATCCGGCGCGAGCGCACTCCGCCTGGCGCGATCGCCGGCGGCGCTCAAGGCGCTGATCGACTCGCTCGCCGCGGAGGGAATCTCGGTCGACCTCGCCGGGATCACCGCCGAGGGCAGGACCGTCCAGTCCACCCCGGGCGCGGCGCTGGTCACCGTGCACGAGCTGATCCCGGTCGGCGGCAAAGACCTGCCCGCGATCCTGACCGGAAGCCGCGCCGGGATCGATCGGCAGGTCCGCAGCCTCGAGGTCACCGAGGCGATCGGCGGCCTGATCGCGCTGGCGCTCCTGGCGGCGCTCGCGCGCGCGCTCGTGCTGCTCGATCGCGCCGTCTCGGAGGCACGCGCATCCGAGGCGGCGATGCGAACGTTCCTCGCCGACGCCTCACATGAGCTGCGCACGCCGGTCGCCGCGCTTCAGGCGACGGCCGAGCGGCTGTTGCGAGATCAGCCGCCGCGCCCGGCGCGCGACGCGATCGAAGCCCAGCTCGCGCGTGACAGTGGTCGCCTCGGCCACCTCCTCGACGACCTCCTGAACCTCGCACGACTCGACGCGCGCGAGCGACCCCATCATACGCCCGTCGACCTTGCCGACCTCGCATCGGCAGCGGTGGCCGCCACCCCCGCCGCAGCGCCGGCCGCACGGGTCGAACTGATCGGCGCCGGTCCCGTCCCGGCCAGCGGTGACCGCGACGCGCTGATCCGCGCCGTTCGCAACCTGCTCGACAACGCGTACGCGGTCGCTGACAGCGTCGTCGTCGAAGTCACGCAGTCAGCGAACGGCCCAACGGTGTCGGTGACCGACAACGGTCCCGGCGTCCCTGCCGACCAGCGCGAGCGCATCTTCGAGCCGTTCGTCCGCCTCCCCCGAAGTCCTCGTGACGGCACGGGACTCGGGCTGGCGATCGTCCGACGGACGATCGAAGCACACGGCGGCACGATCACCTGCGACCCGTCCCCGACCGGCGGCGCCCGATTCACGCTGCGGCTGCCGGCCGCGCCCTGACACGCGCGGGCGCCACCGTTGGGCGTGACCGCGTCGTGCTACGGGTGAGAGTGGCCGGCGGGCGCAGTTGATACATCGCCGGGCGCGGCGACGTCCTCGGCGGCGTGGGTTAGCGTCCCGCCGCTTGTCCGCCGTCGACGTGGAGGATCTCGCCGGTGACGAACGCTGCTCGCTCGAGGTAGAGGATCGCGTCGACGACGTCGCCGACTTCGCCGACGCGCCCCAGCGGGTGCAGGGACTCCAGCGGCGTGTAGGACGCCGGATCGTGAGCGGATGTCCTGATCACTCCGAGCGAGACCGCGTTGACGCGGACGCCGCGTTGCGCGTACTCGATCGCCAGCGATCGGCTGGCCGCGACCAGACCTCCCTTGGTGAGAGCGGGCAGCACGGATGGCCGTGCGCTGTCCGCATGGTCGACCAGCGAGGTCGAGATGTTGACGACGTGCCCGCTGCGCTGCTCGGCCATGCGTGCGATCGCAAGCTGGGTGATGTGGAAGAAGCCCGTCAGGTTGACGGCGGTGATCGCGGCGTAGTCCTCGACCGTGTACTCGCTGAACGGCTTACCGATGTAGATGCCGGCGTTGTTGATCAAGGTGTCGACCCGCCCGAAGCGGTCGACAGCCTGGTCGACGGCGCGCCGGGCGGTTCCGGCGTCGGCGATGTCGCCCGCAACCCCGAGGTATCCGCCGTCATCCGAGGACTGGATCGAGCGCGCCACTCCGACCACGGCGTATCCGGCGCGACGGTAGCCGGCGACGAGGCCCGCGCCGATGCCCTGCGACGCGCCGGTGATGATCGCCACTCGCTCGTTCATTCGACGAGATAGGTTTCGTAGACCACACCGGTCGGCCGGCGTCCCCCGACGCTGACGAACACGCCCTTGTTCAGCCAATCGAGCTCAGGGGCGGCGGTCTCGATCTGGGTGGAGGCGCGGAACGTGTACTGGCCGGCGTCGACGTCCTCGCCTCGGGCGAGCCGCGCCAGAACAGCCGCGCTGCCGTGGCGGACGCTCCGTGACTGGACGGAGAGCACGTCACCCCCGTCGGTCTGCAGCGCGTAGCGGATGTCGCCGATCGCGGTGCCGTCGGGCAGCCCCGTCTGCCAGTCGGCGCTGGCGCCGGGCAGCAGCGTCCCGCGCAGCCGAGGGCCGGTGAACGTCCCCCCGGTGAGCGGCACGATGCGCCGGTGACCGTGGTCGGTGTCGCCGATGTCGAGGGGTTCGCCCAGCGTCGCTTCGAGCCGGTACACCGGCGTGAGGCGTGGATCGGGGAGCCCGAAGGCCCCCGGCCGCGGGCCGGCCGGGTCGTTCGGGTGCGGCTCGAGCGGCGTGACGGAGACCTGCATCCAGCCGTCGAGCGGCAGCGCGCCCAGCAGGCGGTCGAGCGCTGCTCGGCTGTCGGCGCGATACAGGCCGACAGCTGTGCTCTCGCCGGCTGCGCCGGCGGTCCGCCAGAGGCGCACCAGATGTCCCTCGCGGGCGAGGCGAAACGCGGCGGCCGCCTCGGCGCCGTCGCGCCCGTCGACCTCTGAGGCGGGTGTGCCCTCCGGAATGGTCACGGTGAAGCCGACGAGGAATTCCCTCATCCCGAGCCCGCCCCGACCGCAGCGCGCGGCGCGGCGATCTCTCGCCGGAGCGCCTTCACCGCTGCGGAGTGGATCTCGGAGAAGCTCGGGAACGGCTGGATCGTGTCGCGCAGCACCTCCAACGGGACGGCGGCGCGGATCGCCAACGTCGCCTGCTGGAGCCACTCCCCGGCCTCCGGCCCGAGCGCGTACGCGCCGGTCAACCGCTCACCGTCGCTGAGCAGGGTCAGGAACCCGTCAGACTCCGCGTACGCGTGCGTGTAGGTCGCGGTCTTGGCGATCTCCGACAACCGCGCGGTGGCGCTGAACCGGGCCTCGGTCACGCCGACGGCCGCCGCCTGCGGGTCGGTGTAGGTCGCTCGCGGAACGGCCTCATAGTGCACCTCACGAGGTTCGCCGAGGATGTTGGAGGCGACGACCTCGCCCTGGTACTCGCCGACGTGCGTCAGCTGCCAGATCCCTGTCACGTCACCGATCGCCCACAGCCGCTCGCCCGCGCGCATTCGCGAGTCGACGGGTATTCCCCGTTTTCCCGCGCTGACGCCGACGGTCTCGAGCCCGATCCCCTCCACGCGCGGGCGCCGTCCGGTCGCGACGAGCAGGCGATCACCGCGCAGCTCGCGTCCATCCTCGAGTCGCAGGACGAAGTCCTCGCCGTCACGAGACGCCGCGGTCGCGTGGACGCCGAGGACGAGTTCGATGCCGTCGCGACGGAGCGCCTCGCCCAGCGCCGTGCCGAGCGGCGCCGGCTCGCGCGCGAGGAGGTGCTCGGCCGCTTCGACGATCGCCACCTCACCGCCCAGACGACGCACGACCTGTGCGAGCTCGACACCGGCCGGCCCACCTCCGAGCACGAGCAGACGTCTGGGAACAGCCTTCATCCCGGTCGCCTCATTGGTGCCCCAGACGCCCTCGAGCTCTCGCAAGCCGGGCAGCGGCGGGATGATCGGATCGGCGCCGTTGGCCAGGACGACGTGGTCGGCGCTGTATTGCACGCCGTCGACATCGACCACCCCTGTCCCGGCGAGCCGACCGCGACCGCGCAGCAGCGCGATCCCCCGATCCGCCAGCCACTTCGCCGCCGCGGTGTCGGAATAGTTCGAGACCATGAAGTCGCGCCAATCGAGCGCGGCCCGCACGTCGACCTCAGCGTCGGCGCCCGCCTCACGCGCGCCGTGCACCGCTTCCCCCGGGCGCAGCAGCGCCTTGGATGGGATGCACGCCCAGTACGTGCACAGGCCGCCGACGAGGTCGCGCTCGACGACGGCGACGCGCAGCCCGCCCTCGGCGATCGCGGCGGCAGCGTGCTCGCCCGGGGCGCCGCCGCCCAGGACGATGACGTCGTAGTGGGTGGTCATGATGGGAGCTCGTCTCCCGCCTGCTCGCGGACCATGTACTCGGCGTACCAGTCCGGCCAGTCGGGATCTGCCCGGCCGATCCGCTTTTCGTGCTCGCCATGCGCGGTCTCAGCGCGCCGCAGTGCCGCCGACAGATCGCTCGCCGACGCGAACGAGGTCGCCGCGGAGTCGATCCGACCGGGCAGCCGGGTGGTGATCTCCTGCAACAGCCAGCCGTTGCCGTCAGGATCCTCGAACGACGCGAACGAGCCGTAGCTCCGGCGCTCGGGATCGGGGCCGCTGAGGCGGGCCGCCGTGCCGGCGTGATGGAACACGCCGCCGGCGTCGTGAAACACCTCGCTGACGTCGGCGCCGTGGGCGATGAGCGCATCGCGAGCACCCGCGACGTCCGAGACGATCAGGTGAAGCCCCTGCGCCGATCCCGGAGCGGCCGAGGTGATGCCCGTCCCGAAGATGATCGAGCACGGCGAGCCGGGAGGTGTGAGCTGCAGCACCCGGAAGTCGTCGCCGGTGACGACATCGGCGTCGAGCCGCCAGCCGAGGCGGGTGTAGAACGCCCTGGCCCGATCGGGGTCGGACACGGGAATGACGACGACCTCCAGCTTCAGGTCGGTCGCCCGGTGCCCGGACGTGTCGGTCGCGGGTATTCCTTTGTCCTGGACGCTGCTCATGTCGACCTCCGCTGGTCGCCGGGTGGGTGCAGTGACGAGCCTCAGTAAGCCGCGCCGGACCCAACCCAAGTCGGAAATGCCACAATCGGCTCCTCGTACCGACCGGAGGATCCGCGCTGGCCCAGCAACGACTCACCGCGCGGCAGGAGCGTGACCTGGTGATCGCTGCCGAAAGCGGCGACGCTGCAGCTTGCCGCAGGCTGATCGAGGCCTTCCTCCCTGCGATCGCGAACCTCGCCCGCGGGTTCCAGCGCAGCCGGGTCGAGCGTCGCGAGCTTCTCCAGGAGGGCGTGGCGGGATTGCTGTTCGCAGCTCGCCGCTACGACTCGGAGCTGGAGACGCCGTTCTGGGCGTATGCCTCGTTCTGGGTGCGCAAAGCCATGCAGGAGCTTGTCGCCGAGATGACACGACCGGTCGCCCTCTCGGATCGCGCCGCGCGCGAGCTGGCGCAGATCAGGAAGGCGCGCAACGCATGCCTGCAGAGGCGCGGCAGGGAACCCACGGCCGGCGAACTGAGCGCGGCGACCGGCCTCGCGCCCGCGCACCTCGAAAGCCTGCTCGTGACCGAGCGGATGCCGCGCGGGCTCGAGGAGCGGTTGAGCGCGGAGGACATCGCCGGCCCGACCATCGGGGAGACGATTGCCGATCCTCTCGCCGAGCAGGCCTACGAAAAGGTGCTCGACGACCTGGAGATCCACGGAGTTCTCGGCTTGACCGATGAACTGGAGGAGCGAGAGCGGGAGGTGATTCGCAGCCACTATGGGCTCGGCCAGGAAGCGCGGACGCTGAGCGAGATCGGCGCGGGGCTCGGACTGACCGCCGAGCGAGCGCGGCAGATCGAAGCCGCAGGCCTCACCAAGCTGCGCGAAGCGCTCGCGCACGCGTGACCTCCGGCTTCACCGCGCGGTCTCGCTCTAGACGCATGACGCGCCCGCTCGTCGCGTTGTTCATACCGCTCGGCGCGGCTGTGCACCAGCCCGCGACCGAGGCCGTAGGGTCCGCTGCATTGCTGTTCTTTCAACGAGGAGGGAGACAACAGTGCGCGTTCTCAGCGTTGCAGTGTGGCGGTCGCGCTGGTTGCCGGTCGCCGCGGCGGTGGTGTGTGCCGGCCTGATCCCACTGGGGCTCGCCTCAGCGGCATCGACGTCCCATCCCGTCCGCCGCACCGCGGACACCTGGGGTCGGGGCGATCGCTCGGCGTGGGTGTCGACGTGGGCCGCGAGCCCCCAGCAGGCTGTGCCCGCAACCCCGGCGGCGACGGGCTTTGATGACCAGACCGTCCGCAACGTCGTATTCACCAGCGTCGGCGGTGACCTGGTCCGGGTCCGCTTCACCAACACGTTCGGAGCGACACCGCTGCAGATCGGGGCGGCCTCGATCGCGGTGGCCGGCACGGGGGCCGCAACCGCCGGTCCGCCGGTGCCGCTCACGTTCGGGGGTCAATCGTCGATCGAGGTCCCGGACGGCGCCGAGGCGCTCAGCGATCCCGTCCGGATGCACGTGCCGAGGCTGACCGACCTCGCGGTGAGCGTCTACCTGCCGCAGGCGACGGGACCGGCGACCCAACACGCGCTCGGTCAGCAGACCAACTACATCGCGTCAGGTGATCAGACGTCCGACAGCAGCGGAAGTCCCTACACGGGGCAGATCCAGTCGTGGTTCTTCATCGACTCCGTCGACGTGTCCAGCCCGGACGATCAACTCGGCACGCTGGTGACGTTCGGCGACTCGATCACGGACGGGTACAACTCGACCGTGGGCGCCAACGCCCGCTGGCCGAACGACCTGGCGCGGCGGCTGGACTCCCGTCACGACGCTCTCGCGGTGGCGGATGAGGGAATCAGCGGCGACCGCGTGCTGACCAGCGACGAATGCTGCGGCGTCGATGCGCTGGCCCGCTTCGATCGGGATGTCGTCGACCGGGCGGGAGTCAAGGAGGTCATCCTGCTGATGGGGATCAACGACATCGGCTTCAGCGTCACGGCGCCCAACCCGGTGACCAACCCGCTCCCCGACGTATCAGCGGCGCAGATCATCGCCGGGTACGAGCAGATCATCGCGCAGGCCCACGCTGCGGGGTTGAAGATCATCGGTGCCACGCTGACGCCGTTCCAGGGTGCCAGCTATTACTCGGCCGCCGGCGAGGCCAAGCGGGAGGCCGTCAACCAATGGATCCTCACCAGCGGCGCGTTCGACGGCGTGATCGATTTCGCGAAGGTCGTCGCCGACCCGAGCGATCCGACGATGATGGCCGCGCAGTACGACAGCGGCGACCACCTGCACCCCAACGACGCGGGCTATCAGGCGATGGCCAACGCAATCCCGCTCGGGCTGCTGCTCAACGACGCACGGTGACCTCCGGCTGACGGACCGATCCAGAGCACGGCGGCGCTCGTGCCCGGCTCCCGCCGGGCACGGGCGGCGGGCCGGGAAACCGCGGGATCTGCGCGCCGGGCGCGGTACGGTGGTGGGAATGAGCGACGACCGCGAACCCCGGCCGACGCCGATCCTCGCCTCAGACGCCGAGCGCGAGCGCAGCATCGCGCTGTTGCGCGACGCGGTCGGCGAGGGCCGGCTGACGCTCGAGGAGTTCAGCGAGCGCGTCGGTCTCGCTCACGCTGCGCGCACCGACCAGGATCTGGCCCGCCTGGCCCGCCTGGCCCGTGACCTGCCCGGCGAGGCGGTCGGCCCACGGGCCCCGGCGGGCCCCGCGGCCCCGGCCGGCTCGCCGACCGCCGCGGCGCAGGAGCACCGGGCGTTCTGCTCGCATCTGGTCCGCAGCGGACCGTGGTCGCTGCCCGCCGGCTCGTCGTGGCGCTCGATCTTCGGCACGATCGACCTCGATCTGCGCCAGGCGCGTCTCGCCGGCCCCGAGACCACGCTCGAGGTCTACAACCTGTTCGGCACGGTCACCGTGATCGTCCCCGAGGGCGTCGAGGTGGTCGTGAGCGGCGGCGGGCTGTTCGCCAGCCAGAAGATCGAGGCGCCGGAGCGACCCCCGGTCGCCGGCGGACCGAAGCTCACGATCACCACCCGCGGCCCCGGCGGGACGCTGCATGTACGCACCCGCCCGACGCTGAAGCAGTCGCTCACGCAGTCGCTCAAGCGCGCGCTCGAAGGCTGACGCCCGCTTCGCCGCGGGGGTCGCGGTCGGGCTCGAGTTTCAGTCCCACCCCTCGCGTGCGCCTCGCTCGGTGACAAGGCGAGCCGCAAGCCGGCGGTTCAGGTAGGGCTGCCCGGCGGCTGCCCGTCGCACGGCGGCGACGAGCTCGGTGTCCGCGTCTTCCTTGAGCACATAGCCGAGCGCCCCCGCTCGCCGGGCCGCGCGCACCATCGGAGGACTTGACTCCATCGTCAGGACGACGATCTGGGTGTCGGGCACCAGTCGGCGCAGCGTGGGGATCGCGTCGAGGCTGGATCCGCCCGGCATGTTGAGATCGAGCACGAGCACGTCGGGGCGGTGCGTGCGGACCAGATCGCGGACGGCGGTCACGTCGCCGGCTTGTGCGACGACCACGAGATCAGGCTCGCTATCGAGCACCAGCTGCAATCCGCGTCTCACGACCTTGTGATCTTCGGCCAGCACGAGGCGGATCGGCTGCACCGCGGCCACGCCGTCGAGGCCCGCTCTCACGTCCCGGCTCATCTCACAGCGCAGCCTAATCGGTGTGCGACGTGACGGTGCCGACCCGCTCAGCGGCAAGCCGACAATCGATGGTGTGAGGATCGGCGTCATCCGTTGACCGCATCCATGATCTCGAACACGACACCGACGAGCTCTTCGCCGCTGAGCGAGCTGTCGTTGAGCCGGTCATACAGATCGGGGCCGACGTGTCCGCCATAGATCTCCTCACGCTCCTCGCGCAGCTCGTTCCAGATCTCCCGGGCTGCGAAGCCCGTCGCTCCGATCGGGATCGGGACCTTCTGCATCGCCCGCACGATCCGGTATTCGTCCATCACCCCGGCGGAGATCAGATTCGATCGGCTCGTGCCGCAGATGAAGACGGCGACACCGCTCTGCGCCACGATCGCTCTGCGGTAGTCGTCCAGGAACTCCGGCTCCGGGATGTCGGACGGGATCTCCCGAGGGAACGGACGCAGCACGATCCGATCCTCGAACGCATCCCGCGTGTTGTACAACGCCAGGATCGCGCCTTTGACAAGCTCGGCGCCGATGTTGAGCCCGAACCCGCTGATCAACTTGCGGCCCTCGATGACGAGGCGTTGGCCGAGTGCCATGCACAGGTCGCGGGTGCGGGTTTCGTTGAAGTCGTCGGTGAACTTGTTGGCGCTGCCCGAGACGAACACGTTATTGCTCAACGCGCCCTGCTCGATCATGTGAAGGATCTCGGTGACCTCGCTGAAGCTGTCGACGAGGCATGTACGAATGCCGTACCGCGCCAACTCGAGCAGCAGCAGCCGCTGCTTGTTGCGCTCGTATTCGTGGGCGCGCTTTCGGTCCTCGGTCTCCGGCCATCGCTCACGAGCCCGGCGCATGATCGCGAAGTGCTGGTGCTGGTTGTCGTCGAGCAGCGTGCGCAGGTGACCGAGCATGTAGTTGAGATTCGGATCGGCGAAGCTGAAGCCGAGGAAGAGAAACGTCTTGGAGACGAGATCGGCCTCCAGCGCGGTCTGGAAGACGGGGTTGGTGCGCGCGTACCGTTCGTAGTCCTCTTTGCAGATGACGACCTCGTGAGGATGTGCGACATCGCCGTGCATCTTGTAGAGGACGACATCGCGGCGCTTGCGGGCAATCGGGATGTCAGCCTGGCGGGATTTGACGTCGACTTCGCGCCCGGCGTCGCTGATCGCACGCTCGATCAGTGTGTCGAAGTTGGTCGTCCAGATGGTCTGGATCGGCAGCCGTCCGATGATCCGGTGATTTTCCGTGTAATCGCCGCGCTGTCCGAACTCGTCGACGATCATCTGACTGAGCGAATGACGGTTCTGCCCACTGAGATTGAGGTAGTACTGGGCGACCGCAACCAGGTCCTGCTCGAGGTCGAGGTCGAGGCCGAGCTCCTTCGCCGCGCCGCGCATCAGGCGCTTCCAGTCGACGTAGCCGCTTTCCCTCGAGAGCCCCGCGCCGAGGAACAGCGCAGCGTTGGAGTCGGCGATCGCGCCGACGTAGTCGCCGATCAGCTTGTGACGACTCGCGGTGCCGCGATCGTCGACGTGTGTCATCCGAGAGTTGGGCATCGTACCGACCTCCTGGAAGTTTGCGGGAGCGCAGGTACTATGCGCGAACGCGGGCCATTCGGTCAAGGCGGGCTGTGCTGACGCGGCACGACAGCCGCCGACGGCACTTGCGCGGCGGGCGCGGGCGGGGATATGGTGCTGCGCCGATGCTCGACTTCGATGCCTACCTGGAGCGAATCGGTCTGCGGACCGGTGGCGCGCCGGCGTGGCAGGCGATCCACCGCGCCCACGCGACCTCGGTCCCGTTCGAGAATCTCGATTCGCATCGCGGCGTGCCGGTGTCGCTCGAGCAGGAGGATCTCGAGCGCAAGCTGGTCGCTCAGCGGCGCGGCGGTTACTGCTTTGAGCACAACCTGTTGCTCGCGTCCGCGCTCGAGCACCTCGGGATGCAGGTCGAGCCGATGCTCGCCCGGGTCCGCGTCGGCGGCGCGCCGCCGCAGGCGCGGCCGCTCAGTCACCTGGTGCTGCGCGTCACCGACGATGATCGGGCCTGGCACGCGGATGTCGGATTCGGGCTCGGCACGCTGCTCGATCCGGTGCCGTTCGGCCCCGCCCCGGACACGGTTCATCATCAGTCGGGGTGGAGCTTCCGGGTGATCGAGGACGCTGCCGAGCTCGTGCTGCAGACCCGCGGCCCGGACGGCTGGTCAGACGTGTACGGGTTCGTGCCGCGTCCGGTCCCGCGGATCGACATCGAGGTGAGCAACTGGTGGATCTCCACCAACCCACGCTCCCCGTTCGTGTCCGGGCTGATCGTCTGCGTCAACCACACCGACGGGCGCCGCGAGGCGATCTCGGACTGGGGTGGCGCGCTGCAGGTCATGACGATGACCCCAGACAGCGTCACGTCCACCGAGGAGCCCCGCAGCGTGATCCCCGACAAGCTCATGCAGTTCGGCCTGCCTGGCTTCCTGCTCGGCGACGACGAACGCGTGCGCCCGCTCGCCTGAACGGCCCTTAGGGTCCGCCCTTAGAGGAGCTTGTCCAGGGTGATCGGCAGGTCGCGTACGCGCCGGCCGGTCGCGTTGTAGACCGCGTTGGCTATCGCCGCGGCCACGCCGGTGATCCCGATCTCGCCGATTCCGCGGGCGCCCGCCGGGGCGTAGGGATCGGGGATATCGGTCCACATCACCTCGATCCTCGGCACGTCCATGTGAACGGGGACGTGGTACTCGGCGAGGCTGGGGTTCATGATCCGCCCGGTCCGTTCGTCGAACTCGGTTTCCTCCATGAGGGCGAGGCCGATCCCCATGATGATCCCGCCGCGGAACTGGCTGGCGGCGGTCTTGGGATTGATGATGCGACCGCAGTCATAGGACCCGAGCGCGCGGTCGACTCGCGCCTCGCCGGTGACCGTGTTGACGCGGACCTCGCAGAAGACGGCGCCGGTGGAGTGCATCGAGCGCGACTGCGTCTCAGCGGGGTCGGCGGCGGAGGCGGCGACCGTCAGCTCGTCACGGCCCGCACGTCGCAGGATCTGCGCGTAACTCTCCCAGCGGCTCGGGTCGGCGAGCTCGCACAGACCTTCGTCGCGACCCCCGACCTCGTCGGCGGTCAGCCCGGCCAGGGCCGATTCCTCGCCCGCGATGGCGAGCAGCTGCTCGACGAGCGCACGCTGGGCGGCGATCACCGCGCCGATGATGGACGCGGTCTGCCCGGAACCCCCCGCGAGCATGCTGCCGGGGAACGAGGAGTCACCGTGGGCGACGGTCACCCGCTCCAGCGGCAGGCCGAGCCGTTCTGCGGTGACGATCGTCTGGGTCGTCGCGGTCCCCATCCCCATGTCGTTGGCGGGCACCTCGACCGTGGCATGGCCGGTCTTGTCGAGCCTGATCCGGGCGGCGCCGCCGGGAAAGCGGTGATAGGGATAGGTGGCGCTCGCGCAGCCCATGCCGATCAGCCACTCGCCCTCCCGGCGCGTGCCCGGCGCCGTTCGCCGCTCCCAGCCGAAGCGCGCGGCACCCGTCCGCCACGCCTCGACGAGGTGACGAGCGGAGAACGGCAGGCCCGAGCTCGGGTCCTTGTCAGGGTCGTTGCGGATCCGCAGCTCGATCGGGTCCAGATCGAGCTCGACCGCGAGCTCGTCGATCGCCGACTCGAGGGCGAAGGTGCCGACCGACTCCCCGGGCGCGCGCATGAACGAGTTGGAGAGCATGTCCATGTCGACGACCTGTTGATCGGTCTTCAGCGTCTCGGTGGCATACATGTGGCGCGCCGGAAACGTGAACTGCTCGGCGAGCGCATTGTGCGCGGTCATCGCGGAGATCCCGGTGTGGATGAGCGCGGTGAAGCGACCGTCGTCAGTCGTGCCGATCGCGACTCGCTGCTCGGTGTTGGTGCGACCGCCGACCAGCCGGTAGACGCCTTCCCGCGAGAGCGTGACCCGCACGGCACGACCGGCGAGCCTCGACGCGGCAGCCCCGAGCAGATGGTGGGACCACACCGTCTTGCCACCGAAGCCGCCGCCCACGTAGTGCGAGGTGAGATGCACCCGGTCCTCGTCGATCCCGAAGACCTGCGCGAGCGTCCAGGCGTGCAATGTCACGCCCTGGCTGGCGTCATGGACGATGAGATCGTCGCCGTCCCACACGAGGGTCACGGCGTGGGGCTCGATCGCGTTGTGATTGTGGCGCGGCGTGCGGTAGATGAGGTCGACCGAGTGTGGCGCGTCGTGGAGCGCGGCCTCGGCGTCGCCGATCGCGACCGCGACCGGCTGGCCGACGAGGCTGGCGGGCGTGCGGGCGTGCGCCCTGGCGTCCTGGAAGGTGCGCGGCGGCGAGGACTCGTAGGCGACCTCGATCAGCGAAGCGGCGTGGTCGGCCTGCTCCTGTGTCTCGGCCAGGACGACCGCGACCGGCTCGCCGTTCCAGTGGATGCTGTCGTCCTGCATGACGGGCAGGTCGCTGCCGCCGGCCGCCTTGGGCGCCGTCAGGAACAGCGGCGGCGGCTGCATCCGGGGGGCGTTGCGGTGGGTCATGACCAGCACGACGCCGGCCGCGGCCTCGGCGGCGCTCGTGTCGAGCAGCGTGATGTGACCGCGGGCGATCGTGCTGTAGCGCAGCGCCGCGTAGACCATGCCGTCGATCAGGTGCTCGGCGGCGAAGCGGGCCTCCCCCCGGACCTTGAGCGGCCCGTCCAGGCGCGACACCTGCGCGCCGATCAGGCCGTGCTGGGCGCGCAGCACCGGATCGGGTCCGGCGTTCGGGGTCCAGCCCTCGGGGGCGGTCGGGACCGCGGGTCGGGATCCGGCGGCGCTCATCGGCGGGTCTCCTCGGTCAGCCCCAACAGGACGGCCGCGAGCGTGCGGCGGGCCAGGTCGACCTTGAACGCGTTGCCGGACAGTGGACGGGCACCGGCAAGCTCGGCATCGGCCGCCGCCAGGAAGCTGGACTCGGTCGCCGGGCGGCCTCGCAGCGTCCGCTCGGCGCGCCACGCCCGCCACGGCTTGGGGGCGACGCCGCCGAGCGCGAGGCGAGCGTCGGTGATCGTGTCGCCGTCGAGCTCGAGCCCGGCGGCGACCGAGACGAGCGCGAACGCGTAGCTGGAGCGGTCGCGGACCTTGCGGTAGGTCGAATGCGCGGCGAGCTCGGACCGGGGCAGCCGCACGGCGGTGATCAGCTCGCCGGGCTCGAGCACCGTCTCGAGATCGGGACGATCCCCGGGCAGCCTGTGCAGGTCGCAGAGAGCGACGGTGCGCTTCCCTGACGCGCTGCGAAGGTGGACGACGGCGTCCAGCGCGGCGAGCGCGACGCACATGTCCGACGGGTGGGTGGCCACGCACGCGGGGGAAGCGCCGAGGATCGCGTGCATGCGGTTGAAACCGTCGATCGCGTCACACCCCTCCCCCGGGGACCGCTTGTTGCAGCGCGAGCCGTCGGTGTCGTAGAAGTAGGTGCAGCGGGTCCGCTGCAGCAGGTTTCCCCCGACCGTCGCCATGTTGCGGATCTGCGCCGAGGCCCCGGCGACGATCGCGCGGGTGAGCATCGGGTAGCGAGAGCGGACCGCCGAGTGCTCGGCCACCGCGGTGTTGCGCGTGGCCGCCCCGATCATCAGGCCGCCGTCGTCGGTCTCCTCGATCTCGGCCGACAGGCCGGTCACGTCGACGAGCGCCGAGGGAGCCTCGACGGTCTCGCGCATCAGGTCGACGAGGTTGGTGCCGCCGCCGAGATATCTCGCATGCGCATCCTCGGCGCGGCGGATCGCGTCGGCGGCGTCGGCGGCGCGCGCGTAGGTGAGCTCGATCACGCCTCCGACCCCGCGTACACCGAGGCGATCGCCTCGACGATCCCGTTGTGGGCGCCGCACCGACACAGGTTGCCGCTCATCCGCTCGCGCAACTCGTCGTGATCGAGCACGATGTCGGTCGCCCGGAGATCGGCGGTCACGTGACTCGGCACCCCGCGGGCCACCTCTGCCGCCATCCCGACCGCCGAGAGGATCTGGCCCGGGGTGCAGTAACCGCACTGAAATCCATCATCGTCGATGAACGCCTGCTGCAACGGGTGCAACGCGCCGGCGTCCGCGAGCCCCTCGATCGTGGTCACCTCGCGGCCTTCGTACTGGACCGCGAGAGCCAGGCACGACAGGATCCGCTCCCCGTCGGCGAGCACCGTGCAGGCGCCACACGCGCCCTGATTGCATCCCTTCTTCGTGCCATAGAGACCGAGATGCTCACGCACGAACTCGAGCAGCGAGACCCGGGCGTCGGCGGGCACCGGCGCCTCGCGGCCGTTGATGATGATCGGCACGGCGGATCCCCTTTCGGCAA
>JBELAG010000359.1:0-5707 GCA_049509055.1 Solirubrobacteraceae bacterium | reverse complement strand
TCTCCACCGGCGCCCTGATCGCGATCGTGGCGGTCCTCGGCGTGGCCGGGGCAGCGCTCGGCCGCTCGCCGTCGACGGGCATGAAGGCGATCGCGGCCGGCGTCCTCTACGGCGCCGCCGACGCGGCGATCAAGGCGGTCGCCGTCGGCTGGCATCAGCACGGCGCCGCGGCGCTGGCGTCGGGCTGGACGGCGGTCGCCGTCGCCGGCACGTTCGGCGGCTTCCTGGCCTTCCAGTCGGCGCTCGCTCACGACGGCCCGGTCGGCTCGATCTCGCTGATGAACGCCTTCGCGGCGCTCGTCGCGCTCGCCGCCGGGCTGGCGGCGTTCGGCGAGTCGCTAGGCGGAGGTGCGGGGCCGGTGATCGTCCATCTGCTGGCGATCGCCGTCGTCCTGCGCGCCGTCCCGGTGCTGGCCGCCGCCCAGGCCGCGATCGTCGAATCGCGTCCAGGCCGAGACGAGCGACCATCGCCGCGCGCCGCGGTGGTGCCGGCGAGTCGTGGCTCCGGGTAGGCAGCTCCCGGCGGCGAGCGCCAGCGCCTCGAGCACCGGACCGGCGCCCGGCGCCCGCGTGAACAGGATGTCGGTGAAGCGGAGGTTGCGTGCGAGCGCGTAGGACGCCTGGGATGCCAGCAGAAGCAGCACCAGCGCCAACAACCCGACCACGGCCAAGCGCCGCGCCGGCGCCCAGCGCACGAGCGCCACGCCCACCAGCGCGCCGGCCAGCAGCCAGGCGACGATCACCCGCAGCAGCGGCTGCCCGTCGAAGCCCGCGAGCTGCAGCAGCGGCAGCGAATCGGCGACGCGCGGACCGAGCCCGAGCCAGTGCAGCCCTCGGAACACGAACAGCCAGCCGGTGCCCGCCAGCAGGCCCGTGAGGACGATGACCGCGCCCGCGAACGTCGCGCCGATCATCGACGCCGGCGCGCGCCGGGGGCTCCCGCCGACACCCGCGATCGCGCTCACCGCCAACGCTCCGTCCGCGCGGTCTCGGCGTCCGCAGCGACCGCCGGCCGGGCACGTTGGCAGCTCATCGCTCCGAGCTTACGGGCGGCGACGATGAATTGGGTAAAAGTGACGGCCGGCGGCGCAACCGGGCGCTCCTTCGACGCCGTCCCGCTGGCACAATCGCCGGATGGAGCGCCGCACGCGCGACGCTGTGGCCCGTCGCCGACGGCGGCGCGCCGTGATCCGGCGCCGCCGGTGGCTGGTGCTCGCCATCGCCGCACCGCTGGCGGTGGGCGCGAGCGCCGCCGGCGTGACGGTCGCGCAGCTGTCCTCGGGCCCGACATCGGCGCGCGCGGCGACCGGCGCCCGCGCGGCGCGCGGGCGGTCGGCCGGGCCCGGCGACGCCGGCGAGCTCGCCGAGGCCGCGCGCACGCCGGCGCGGACGGTCTCGGTGTCGTGCCCGTCCCCGTCGCTCGGGGGGACGCTGCCGGCGCTCGTGTACCTGCCGGCGGGCTATCGCAGCACCGGCGCCCGCTACCCGGTCGTCTACTTCCTGCACGGGCTCCCCGCCGGCCCGGCCGCCTACACCCAGGACGGCTTCGTCGCGCAGGCTCTGGTCGCCGCCGACGAGCGCGCGATCGTGGTCGCGCCCCAGGGGGCGCGCCGCGTCGACAGCGACCGCGAGTACCTGGACTGGGGCCCGACCGAGGACTGGCCCGCGGCGATCGCCGACGACCTGCCCCGGTGCGTCGACGCCCGCTACCGCACGATCGCCAACCGCCACGGGCGCGTTCTCGCCGGTCTCTCGGCGGGTGGCTACGGCGCGTTCAACATCGGCCTGCGCAACCTCGCGGTGTTCGCCGCCGTCGAGTCCTGGAGCGGCTATTTCGTCGCCACCGACCCGACCGGCTACCACGTCCTCGATCTCGGCTCGACCGCCGCCGACAGCGCGGCGACCGTGCCGCGCGGGTCGCAGCTGACCGCCGAGCTGAGCACCTGGCCGGCGCTGATCGGCTTCTACGTCGGCAACCAGGACGCGCGCTTCCTGGTGATGAACGAGCAGTTCGACGCCGCCCTGAGCGCCGGCGACATCCCGCACATCTTCCGCGTCTATCCGGGCGGCCACTCCGAGACGCTGTGGCGGGCGCTGGCGCCCCGCTGGCTGGCGATGGCGCTCGACGCGCTCCCGACCGAGCGCCGCGCAGCCGGGTAGCCCATCCACAGCACTCACTCCGCCGCTGACCAGCACACCGCCGGCTGCATCTCACCGACCGGCGCCGGGGCGGGTGACGGCAGAGTTTCCTGCTGTGGTTTTGGCCGCGACCTCGGCCGGTGTCGGTGAGCGGGCGGCGGTCCCGCGACCGACGCCGCTGGCGAGCCCCGACGCAGACGTCCATCCCTCCCCAATCGGAGCGCTCCGATGGACGTTTGCCGACGGATGCACGCCCGTCGTGGCGCCGAAACGAGACGACCGCCGCGCGCCGCCCCCTTCCCCAGCCGCAGCTGACGTTCGTCCCACGCCCCGCTCAGAGAGGGGCAACAACGGCAACTGGGCAAGGAGTGCGGCGGACGGCCGCGACCTCCCCGCGTCCGGCTCGACCTCGACCGATCAACGCTCAGCCGTCGCGAGCGCGAAGATCCGCTCGGGCTCGATCCGCTCGCCGGCCTCCGACAGGCGGCCACCGGCCATCCTCAGCACGCGGTCACAGCCGCCGAGCGTCGCCGTGTCGTGGGTGATCACCAGCACGCCGCGGTCCCCCGCGAAGGCGAGCAGGTTGGACATCACGCGCTCGGCCAGCGGCGGGTCCAGGTGGGCAACGGGCTCGTCGAGCAGCAGGAAGCGGGCGGGAGAGAGCAGCGCGCGCGCCAGCGCGAGCCGCTGACGCTGCCCGCCGGAGACGAGCTCGCCCTGCTGCCCGACGCGGGTGTCGAGGCCCTCGGGGAGAGCGCGCGCCCAGTCCTCGAGCGCCACCACCGCCAGCGCCCGCCACAGCTCGGCGTCGCCGGCCGCGCGGTCACCGATCCGGAGGTTCTCGCGCACCGTGGTGTTGAACAGGTGCGCGTCCTGGCCGCACAGCAGCACCGCGGAGCGCAGGTCGTCCTGGGCGAGCGCGCGGATGTCGACGCCGCCGAGCGTGACGCGTCCCGCGACGGGGTCCCGGAAGCGGACGAGCAGCTCGGCCAGCGTCGTCTTGCCGGCGCCGCTCTCGCCGATCAGCGCGACGTGCTCGCCGGGGCGCAGCTCAAACCGCAGTCCCTCCAGGACCGGCGCCTCGCGCGGGCCGTAGGAGACGGTGGCGTCGGCCACCACCAGCGGCCCGCCGGCCGGCAGCGACGCGGGCGCGACCGGATCGGTCACCAGCGGCTGCTGGGCGCAGATCTCCTCCAGGCGGGCAGCCGACGTCGCGCACGCCCGGGTGCGCTGCGCGGCGACCGGCAGCGGGGCCGTGGCCTCGCGCGCGCCGAGGAACAGGAACACGGCGGCCGCGACGAACAGGCCCGACAGGACGTGGTCGTGGACGCCGTCGATCGCCACGATCAGCACGGCGACCAGGCCCGCCGCGCTGAGCAGGGCGTGCAGCGCGCCGGCCAGCGCCGAGGCGCTCGCCTCGCGCCGGGCCAGCCCGGCCAGCCGCCGGTCGATCGCCCGCAGGTCGGCGACGGTCCGGTGGGTGTGACCGGCCAGCGCCAGCTCGCCGGAGCCGTCGATCGCCTCGATCAGCCGTCCGGTCAGCTGGGCGCGAACCGGGGCCTGGCGACGCGCGCTGACCGCGCCGGCGCGATCGGCCACCCACGACGAGACGACCGCGTCGGCGATCAGCGCGACCGCGAGCACGATCCCGAGCGTCCCGAGCATCAGCGCGCCGGCGACCGCCGCGCCGGCGATCACCACGATCGCGACGAGCACGGGGATCAGCGAACGCAGGTAGAGGTCCGACATCACGTCGACGTCGCCGACGAACCGCGCCAGCAGCTCGCCACGGCCCTGGCGCGCGAGACGGCCGGGCACGAGCGGCGCGAGCCGGGCGAAGAACGTCGTGCGCAACCGGGCGAGCTGACGCAGCGTCAGCTCGTGGGAGGCGAGCCGCTCGGAGTAGCGCAGGACGGCGCGGGCGATGCCGAAGCTGCGCACGGCGGTGATCGTCACCGCCAGCGCGATCACCATCGGGCGCTGGGCGGCCCGTGAGATGAGGTAGCCCGAGGTCGACAGCAACGCGATCGCCGCACCGGTCGCGCCCGCGGCGAGGGCGACCGACAGGATCATCCGGCGGCCCTCGCCGGCCTGCAGCCGGCCGACCGAGATCAGGTTCCTCATGCCGCCACCCCCGCGCCGGCGAACGCGCGCGGCCCCGGGCCGGCGGTGGTCACGCGGCCGGCATCGAGCCAGATCGTCTGATCGGCGAGCGCCTGCAGCGATCGGTTGTGGGCGATCACGACAACCGTGCGGTCGCCGGCGATCCGGGCGATCGCGGCGTGGATGTCGGCCGCGGTCTCGGGATCGACGTGGGCGGTGGGCTCGTCGAGGATCAGGAGCCCGGCATCGCGCAGCAGCGCGCGGGCGAGCGCTATCCGCTGGCGCTGACCGGCCGACACGCGGCGACCGCCGTCGCCGATCACCGTCTGCAGGCCGTCGGGGAGGGCGTCGACGAACTCCAGCGCGCCGGCGTCGCGCAGCGCCCTCCGCACGCGGCCCTCGTCGACGTCGGACATGCCGAGCGCGACGTTCTCGGCGACCGTGCCGGAGAACAGCGTCGGATTCTGCGGCAGCCAGGCGATCTGCGCGCGCCAGGCCTCGCGGTCGGCGTCGCGCAGGTCGTCGCGGCCGCACGTGATCCGTCCGCGGCCAGGGTCGTCGAAGCCCAGCAGCAGCCGCGCGATCGTGCTCTTGCCCGAGCCGCTCTCGCCGCACAGCACGGTCGTCGCGCCCGGCGCCAGCTCGAAGGTCACATCGTCAAGCACGCTCCCGCGGTCGCCGTCATAGGCGAAGCCGACGGCCTCCAGGCGGATCGGCTGGGTGCGAGGGTCGAGCGATCGCGGCGGCGCCGACGACGCGGCGATCGGCCGCGTGGCGCCGCGCGGGGCGTGATCGAGCGTCTGGAAGATCCGTTCGGCGGCGGCGGTGCCGTCGGCGGCGGCGTGGAACTGGGCGCCGACCTCGCGCAGCGGGCCGTACATCTCGGGCGCGAGCAGCAGCACGGTGAGCCCGGCCTGCAGGCTGAGCGACCCGTCGCACAGCTCGATCCCGATCGTCGCCGCGACCAGCGCGGTGCCGATCATCGCGCACAGCTCGAGCACGAGCGAGGAGACGAAGGCGATCCGCAGAGTGGCCATCGTCTCGCGCCGGTAGGCCTCGCCGACGTCGGCCAGCGTGCGCTCCTGCGCCGCTTCGCGCCGGTAGCTGCGCAGCGTCTCCAGCCCGGAGACGACATCGAGGAAGTGGGCGCTCAACAGCGACAGCGCGGTGTTGCGCTTGCGCGTCTGGGCCTGGGTGCCCTTGCCGATCAGGATCATGAAGCCGATCAGCAGCGGGATCGAGCAGGCGAGGATGACCGCGGTGATCGGGTCGATCACCGCCACCCAGACGAGGATCACGGGCGGAACGACCGACGCGAGCATCAGCTGCGGGAGGTAGCCGGCGAAGTACGCCTGCAGCGCGTCGACGCCGGCGACGGCGCTGGCGGCCAGCTCGCCGGTGCGCGCCCCCGGCGGGCGGGATCCCGGAGCGGCGATCAGCAGGCGGTCGACGAGCCGGCCGCGCA
>JBELAG010000358.1:0-5759 GCA_049509055.1 Solirubrobacteraceae bacterium | reverse complement strand
TCGACGGCGCTGCTGCGGATCAGCGGCCGAGCGTCGCGCCGGCGGGTGAACGCCGGCCCGCGTCCGACACTGCTCGCCGATGACGGGCTGACCGTCCACCGCTTCGAGCCGCTGCCGTCGCCGCCCGATGCCCGCGGCGTCCTGCGGGCCGCCTATTCGGTCACCGCGTCGGCGATCACTCCCGACACCGTCTTCGCCCTGCGCCTCACGGACGGCACGGAGATCCGGCTCCCGGCGCCGACGCCGAGTGCCACGAGGCTCGGGCCGCGCCCGGCCGCGCCGGACGCGCAACCGGCCCCCGCTCACGACCTCCCGGAGGTCGAGGAGACCGAGCCCGACGAGGCCGATGCGTACAACAACGGCGGCTTGTACTACCTCCCGCCGTCGCGGCCGTCTTCCGAGGATCCGGTTCAGCCGCCGATCGCCGAGCCTGTCGATGACGAGATCGAGCCGCTCGAGGCCGACGTGGACGCGGACGCGGACGGCGACGAGCAGGAGGCCGAGCTCGCGCACGGGCATGTCAGAGCGCTCGAGGAGCGCACGACGCTGCTGGAGAACGAGATCCGCCAGCTGCACGACAGCCTGGCGGCCGCGGAGGCCTCTGCGGCCGATGCGTTGGAGGGTGCCCGAACCGACATCGCCGACGCACAGCAGCAGGCCGACGAGGCGGCCGCGCAGGCAGAGCGGCGAGCCGACGAGGCGGCCGCGGAAGCCCAGCAGCGGGTCGACGAGGCGGCCGCGGAAGCCCAGCAGCGTGCCGAGGAGCGGATCGCGGAAGCCCAGCAGCGTGCCGACGAGCGGATCGCGGAAGCCCAGCAGCGTGCCGACGAGCGGATCGCGGAGGCCCAGCAGCGGGCCCAGGATGCGATCTCCGAGGTCAACGCGGAGGCCGACGGGCGCCTGCGAGAGCTGCGAACGACGCTCGAGGCGTCGATCGCGGAGGTGACGGCGCGAGCCGACGAGGCAACCGCTCGATCCGAGGCCGCACAGGCCAGGGCCGAGGCGCTGCAGGAGCGCAACGCTGAGGTCGAATCGGCGCTGGCGGAACACCAGCAGCGCGTCGGATCGCTCGAGCGCGAGCTCGCCGAGACCCAGCATGCCCGGGCCGACCTCGCGCAGGAGGTCGACCTGCTCAAGGCCGCGCGGGAGCGCTATCAGCACGACCTGCAGCAGTCGCAGGACGAGGTGCGCGCGATGACGCTCGAGCGCGATGAGCTCAACCGTCAGGCGGCGGCGTTCGACGCGGTCGCGGTCAAGGCGCGCCAGCGGGCGTCGCTCGCGGAAGAGGCCAGCGCCGCATCGGCGGCCACCCTGAGCGAGCTGGAGACCTGGCGCTCGGAGCTGGAGCGGAGGTTGTCAGAGACGACGTCCGAGCTCGAGCTCGCGCGGGCGACCACCGCTGACGACGCCCTGGAGCTGCGACGGCTGCGCGGCGAGCTCGCCGAGTCCGAGGCCAAGTTGGAGCTCGCGCAGGCCGACATGCGCAACCTGAACCGGCGCCTCGAGGCCCTGGGGACCGACGGCGGCGTGCCGGAGACCGACCAGAGCGCGGAGCTGGAGCGGCTGACCGCCGAGATCGCGCAGCTGCGCACTCAGCGCGCCGAGCGCGCGGCGGAGGGCGATCCGGGGACGCTCGAGCAGTTGCAGGATGTGGAGGAGCAGCGCGACGAGTACGCGCGGCGGGCGGCCCAGCTGGAGGCGGAGCGCGCCGAGATCGGGCGACGGGCCGGGCAGCTTGCGGCGATGCTGGCCCCGTCCAAGCACCTCGCCGAGTTGACCGACGATCTCGCCCTCGCCCGTGCTCAGGCCGAGAGCCTGCAGGCCGTCACGGGTCCCTCGCGCGTCGCGCCCGCACCACGCCCGGGGCGTCAGGAGCCCGCCACCGCGGTTCTCCCGCCGGCGAGCACCGCCACGGCGCCCGCACCGCGAGCCGGCAAGGACGCCAGGGACGCCAGGGAGAAGGACGAGCTGAGCCGCGACGCCGTCGCCGACGCCCAGGAGCAGGCCGCACGCGAGCTCTGGCAGGCGGTCTCCGAGCGCAACAGCGGCCGCTGAGCCCCGGGACGGCACGGCCCTGAATCGGGTCGGCGGCGCGATAAAATAGACAGCACCACGAAGAGCTGATACAGCAGCTCGGCCGAAGTTCGGCTCGGCTCGGCGCAGCTCCTCTTTCCGTCCGGTTCGTTCGCAAGCATTCCCAGTCCGCTCGGCCGAACCGGAGCCGAGGCGGGGCATCCGAAGCAGCGGAACACCGAGAGGAGCAGTACGTATGTCCAACGCACCGCAACCGCAACTCAGCTCTGACGCCAAGGCGGGCGATGGCCTCTCGATTCGTCGGTATTTCACGACCCCGGGCGCCCACCCGTTCGACGCCGTCGAGTGGGAGCTGCGCGATGCGCGGATCGGTCACGGCGACAAGGTCTCGTTCGAGCAGCGTGGCGTCGAGTTCCCCAGGACCTGGTCGCAGAACGCCACCAACATCGTCGCGCAGAAGTACTTCCGCGGCCAGCTCGGGTCGCCGGCGCGCGAGCACTCCGTCAAGCAGATGATCGGCCGGGTGGCGGGGACGATCGCGGGCTGGGGACGCGAGCGCGGCTACTTCGCCACCGACGACGACGCCGCGACGTTCGAGGAGGAGCTCACCCACGTCCTCCTGCACCAGCTCGCGGCGTTCAATTCGCCGGTGTGGTTCAACGTGGGGTTCGAGGAGCGCCCGCAGTGCTCGGCGTGCTTCATTCTCTCGGTCGAGGACGAGATGGAGTCGATCCTCGGCTGGAACACCAAGGAGGGCAAGATCTTCCGCGGCGGGTCGGGGTCGGGCATCAACCTGTCCAAGATTCGTGGCTCGATGGAGCCGCTGTCCAAGGGCGGCACCGCCTCCGGGCCGGTGAGCTTCATGCGCGGCGCCGACGCATGGGCGGGCACGATCAAGTCGGGCGGCAAGACCCGCCGTGCGGCCAAGATGATCGTGCTCGACGTCGACCATCCCGACATCAGGGACTTCATCTGGTGCAAGGCCAAGGAGGAGGACAAGGCCGCTGCGCTGCGCGATGCCGGGTTCGACATGTCGATCGACGGCGACGGCTTCTATTCCATCCAGTACCAGAACGCCAACAACTCCGTGCGGGTCAGCGACGCGTTCATGCGAGCGGTGGAGAACGATGAGGACTGGCATCTGATCGCTCGCGTGACCGGCGAGCGGGTCGGCGAGCCGATTCCGGCGCGGCAGCTGATGAAGGAGATCGCCGAGGCGGCCTGGCGCTGCGCCGATCCGGGCGTGCAGTACGACACGACGATCAACCGGTGGCACACCTGCCCGGCCTCGGGCCGGATCAACGCCTCCAACCCGTGCTCGGAGTACATGCACGTCGATGACTCGGCCTGCAACCTCGCCTCGCTGAACCTGATGAAGTTCCGCCGGGCGGACGGCAGCTTCGACGTCGAGGGCTTCGAGCACGTCGTCGACATCGTCTTCCTCGCCCAGGAGATCATCGTCTCCCCGTCCAGCTATCCGACCGAGGAGATCGCCGCCAACGCCAGGGCGTTCCGGCAGCTCGGGCTGGGCTACGCCAACCTGGGCGCGTATCTGATGGCCGACGGCGTGCCGTACGACTCAGACGCCGGGCGCGGGACCGCCGCGGCGATGACCGCGCTGATGACCGGACGGGCCTACCTCGGCTCGGCGCGAATCGCGGCCGCGATGGGGCCTTATGACCGCTATCCCGAGAATCGTGAGGCCCACAACGCGGTGATCCGGATGCACCGTGACGCCTCGTATGCGATCCCGGTGGAGGACTGCGCCGATACGACGCTGCTCACCGCCGCACGCTCGTCCTGGGATCAGGCGGTGGCAGCCGGGGAGCGTCACGGCTACCGCAACGCGCAGGCGACGGTGCTCGCGCCGACCGGGACGATCAGCTTCCTGATGGACTGCGACACGACGGGCGTCGAGCCCGACTTCTCGCTGGTCAAGTTCAAGGAGTTGGTCGGCGGCGGCCAGATGACGATCGTCAACCGCACGGTGCCACTGGCGCTGCAGACGCTCGGCTACTCCGACGAGCACATCGAGCAGATCATCGCCTACGTCAACGAGCACGGCTCGATCATCGGCGCCCCCGGGCTCGACGCCGAGGACCTGCCGGTGTTCGACGTGGCGGTCGGCGAGCGCGCGATCTCACACATGGGTCACATCAAGATGATGGGCGCGGTGCAGCCGTTCATCAGCGGCGCGATCTCCAAGACGGTCAACATGCCTCAGTCCGCGCGGGTGGAGGACATCGCCGACGCCTACCGCCAGGCGTGGCGTTTCGGTATCAAGGCGCTGGCCATCTACCGTGACGGGTCCAAGACCGCGCAGGCCCTGCGCACCGATGCGCAGACCGACAAGCCGGCGGCGATCGACATCCAAGCGCAGGTCGACAGGGCGGTGACCGAGGCGCTGGCCAAGGTCGGTCCCAAGCGCCACCGGATGCCGCGCGAGCGTCAGTCGATCACCCACAAGTTCTCGATCGGCGGCCACGAGGGCTACATCACCGCCGGCATGTACGAGGACGGCACGGTCGGCGAGATCTTCCTCACCGACATCGGCAAGGAGGGCTCGACGCTGCGCGGCATGATGAACGCGTTCGCGACGGCGATCTCGCTCTCGCTGCAGTACGGAGTGCCGCTGGAGACGCTCGTGCGCAAGTTCAGCTACATGCGCTTCGAGCCTGAGGGGATGACCTCCAATCCGGAGATCCCGTTCTCCAAGTCGATGCCCGACTACATCATGCGCTGGCTCGCCTCGCGCTTCCTCGATGTCGACCTGCAGGAGGAGCTCGGGATCCTCACCAAGGAGGTGCGCGCGCGCAAGGCCGCCCAGGACGCCGCCAGCTCGCAGCTCGGCGACACCGCAGGACCCGGGGTGTCCGCCGACGCGTACCGGGGAGCCGCGGCCAACCGGCCCGCCGGCGCGGCGCTCACCGACGATCCGCCCGTCCTCCCGGCCGTGCGCCGCGGGCTCGATCTCGGCCCGGCCTGCCAGCAGTGCGGCGGCATGATGCAGCGCACGGGGAGTTGCTACACGTGCGGCAGCTGTGGCTTCAACACCGGTTGCGGTTGACGCGGATGAGCCTTGCGGGCTCAGCCGACGCTGATGGCCATACGCCGGCCACGGCGCCGGCGCTTCGCCGCACGCCCGCCATGCGGCGGTCGGTGGCGGCGTGATCCTGGGCGGCCCGATGGCCCTCGGCGGCTGAGCGTGCGAGCAGCCGCGCGCGGCTGAGGCCGGGCCAACGCCCCGAGGCCTCGTCGAGCGCGGCAGCGAGCTCATCGGTCTCCGTGACGAGCAGACGAGACCGGGCGCCCCGGCCGGCGGGTAGCCCTCGGCCGGGCGCCTACCCCCGGGCCGCTCGGCGGCGCCGCGGCACGTTCGTCGGCGGCTGCCCGGCGCCGCCCCTGGGCGCCTCGAACAGCATCGTCACCAACTCGGCGTTGACGTCGGAATTGGCCGGCTCGCTGCCCGCGAGGCGCTCGGCGCTGTCGCGCTCGATCGCATTGGCACGTTCCAGAAAATCCTCGATCGCCGCGGCCAGCTCGGCAAATCCACGGGCATCGAGCATGATCGACCGCCGGCTCACATGGGACTCGTCGCGGTCAAAGCCGCCGTTGGGCGCCGCGTCGGCGATCCGGCGGCCGATCTGGCCGAGGGTGGAGCTGAGCAGCGCGTCCTTGACGAGCTGCGGCACCTGCGCCCACGCCTTGTCGCTCACGTGAATCCG